>CAZDLW010000122.1:0-15604 GCA_964505975.1 uncultured Bifidobacteriaceae bacterium
GGAGGCGCACCTCCTCGGCCCCGGGCGGGCTGGGGCGGCGCGGCCGCGAGCGTGAAGACCTCGAGCCGCTCGCCATCCAGACTGATCTCCAGCTGCTGCGGATCCGCATACGGCGGCATCGATTCGTTCAGATCGCGCGCGAGCCGCACGCGAATCAGGTACTCGCCGTCGACCGGAAAGGTATGGCGAATACGCGTGCCGCCGCGCGTGCCGAACGGCATGCCCGGAAGATGATCGTCCTGTCGCAAATCGTCCGCGAGCCGGAAGTATTCGATATGCGGCTCGCCGGCGGGCGCCCCCACGGCAAGCCGGCTGACCTTTTGCGCCGCGGCGAGATAGCGATCCATCAGCGTCGGCGAGATGGTGAGGGCGCTCGCGATGTTATCGAATCCACTACTGACATCGTCGGCGGGCAGAAGAGAGGCAACGTCGGCGTCCAGGTGCAGCAGGTCGCGAACGGCGTTCTGATACTCGGCGCGATTGAGACGGTGCAGCGACTCCGTGCGGCCGGGATTGGGACTCGCCGCTGCCGCGCGGTCGATCTCAGTTTCCAGCCACGACGCCAGCCCGTCGATCGCCTGTCGGTCCGGACGTGGCATACCCATCGGCGGCATCAGCCCCGCGCGCAACTTGGTGATTGCCTTCTCCCACTGCTCCGCATGCGCGGGGGCCTCTGAGAGGTCGAGCCCGTCGAAGGCAATCGGCGTTGCCCCCTGAGCCTTCTGCCGCGCATTGTGACAGGCGACGCAGTAGCGATCGAGGAGCGCGCGCTGCTGCGCAGCCGACGACGGATCCGCCTGCGAGGCCTGCGGCGGCGGAGACGAGGCTTCGATCACGCGAACACCCACGAGCGCCGCTCCGGCCCAGAGCGCCAGAAGCGCTCCGGACGTCCATCCAGCCCACTGCCCGCTCATTCGCCGCACCTGACGTCTTCGCGTGGGACGCGCCATTGTCACCCCGCGAGAAAGGCCTTGACGACCGCGACGAAGACCTCTGGCGTCTCTTCGTGCGGATAATGACCGGCGTCGGGAATCGTGACCACCTCGACGTTCGGCAGCTGTCGCAGTTGCTGCTGTGTCTCCGCGGGCACGATGTTACTGCGGGCGCCGACCATGTACAGCGCTGGTGCCTTGATGGTCCTCACGTAGCCCCACAACTCGATCGGACCAAGCCCCTTCGTGACATTGGGGTCGTACTTCCAGGCCACGCGGCCGTTCGGCAACTTCTTCGTGTCGTAGCGAACCCAGCTTCGATGGATCTCCTCCGACACCCGCGTGGGATTGCGCCGCAGAGACGCGAACAGCTCCTCCTCAGTGGCCCACCCTTCCAGTTCGCGTTGGATGCGAGCGGTCAATCCACGCGTCACTTCCTCCGGGCGCTCCGGGCCGACGTCCTCGACGATGACCTTCTTTACGCGACCCGGATACATGCCCGAGTACACTTGGACGACCCGCCCGCCCATCGAACAGCCGGTGAGCACGATGTCGCGCAGATTGAGCTGTTCGACCAGCGCGTGCAGATCCTTGACGAAATCTTCGACCAGATAGGAACCGTTCGGCGACCAGTCGGATTCTCCGTGGCCGCGGAGGTCCATGGCGATGACGCGATAGTCGTCGAGGAAGTGGGGCGCGATGTGGTCGTAGCTGTGCCCCGATCGACCGATACCGTGCAGCATGATGAACGCCGGCTTGTCCGGAGCGCCCCAGTCGAGATAGTGGATGCGGCGCCCGTCGCTCGTGATGAACCGGCTCTGAGGCGCGGCGGTCGGCGCGCCTGCCGGCGCTCTCGCAGCCGATTGCGCAGCAGGGGCGCCAGCAACCGTCGATTCCAAATTGTACGCGGTCCACAGCGCCAGGACCGCGGCGATGGTCATCGGGAGGAACGGAATGCTGAATCGGGAGGTAGGTGTACTACGGTTCACTGTGGCCTCAGCGTCAGGTGAATGAGCCGGTCAGCGCGTGAGAGATCGTCCAGCGCGCGGGATGCGTCGATGAGCTGGGCGAATTGCGAGCCGGAAATCGGAAGCGCGGGCACGACGCCGCGGATGCGCCGCGCCTCTTCTTCGAAGTCCCAGATGAATTCCCGCCCGGTTCCCTGCTTCGTATAGCTTCTGCCGTCGTTCGTGAAGATGGTGATCCGTGGCCCGAAGAGCGGCATCTGATGTGAAGGAATGATCGTCACCCGGTTCATCAGCTCGAGCACTTCCGGTGGATCCTCACCCGGGTTGACGAGCGGATACCCGCGCCTGACCACGCCATAGGCCGCGTAGTAGCGTGTGCTGCCACGCCTCGCGGGACCGGTGGTGTCCTCGCGTTGCGTGGGAAACGCAGGGCTCGGATACTGCGTCTCGAGCCAGTTGACGACCGCTTCCACGCGCTCGACGTCCGCGTACCCGATGTCGTGCTCCTCGCACAACGCCGCGGTCAGCTCGATATGCGCGATGTTGTAGCCTGGGATCGAGTAGATGCGGTACAGCGTCTCGAGGACGAGCCAGTCCGATCCAAGGCCGACAGTCATCTTGTCGAGACTGGTCCTCGTGTCGCCGACAAAGCTGTAGGTGAGCTGCCCCAGATTGTTGCCGGCATACGCGTGGTAGAAACCGGCGGGGCCTTCGAGCGCCGTTTCAGCGCCGCGGGCGCCCTGCTTCGCCAGCGCCACCGCCAGCATCGCATTGCGGACGGCGGCGCCCTCCCGCAACCCGCGGCTCTCCAGGTTGCCGCCGGCAAGGTTCACGCACAACCCGATGGCCGCCGTGATCTGGTCCTCCGTCAGGCGCTGGATCTTCGCCGCCGCCACGGCGGCGCCAAAGATCCCGAACACGGGACCGGCGTGAAATCCGCGAGCCATGACCGTCGGGATGAAGTCTGCCGCCATGCGCTCCATCACTTCGTAGCCCGCGACCACACCCGTCAGAAACTCGCGGCCGGACGCGCCAGCGGCTTCAGCGGCGGCAAACGCAGCTGGAAGAATGCTGGTGCCCGGGTGGGTGAGCATGCGGAACGTGTCCCACTTGCCTCCCGCCAGTGCCATTTCCGAGTTGACGAACGCAGCGCCGCCGCTGGTGACCTGACTGCCATGCACCATGACGGTGGCGCCGCGCTGCACACCTGCTTCTTCCTCGACGATCAATTGGAGCGCCTGCTGCCCTGCCCGCATCTGAGAGCCGATGAGCACTGACGCCAGACCGTGGAGTGTGAGCCCCTTCGCGCGATCGATCACGTCCGCCGGCAGGTCCTCGTACCCGAGGCTGGCGGCCCACTGCCCGAACTGGCGGCTGAGCGGGACCAACGGTGTCGACGATGCGGCGCGGACCGCTTCCTCTTGCACGCCCGGATGGAGGTCGCGCGCGCGCGCGGTTCGAACCGACGAAAGGATCCCGCCCGCAGCTGCGAGGCGAAAAAGATCGCGCCTCGTCAGCACGTCGCATGCGTCACACGGACGCGCCGCAAGGGTGTGTTCTTCCATCGGGCCGAGCCACCTCCTGCTGTCACCATGCCGCGAATACATGTGGTGTCCGAGGGGCAAACCGCTCCAGCCGCGTATCATCGGGGGGGCGGACAGGTTTGTCCATCCCCGGATCTGGGGATCCGAGGAGTCACTGCGAGAACCTGCATCGCATGTCCGAATTCAGGAGGTAGAGGTTAGGGGTCGCCGCGCGTCAGCAGGTGCACCAACGACACCTTGCTCAGGGGCTCGACGCCGTGTCGATGTCGACGATGCCGACGCCACGCTCCACGCGAATCAGCGTGCCGTATCGCTGTGACAGTCGGACCAGCGTGTCGAGTGTGGTGAGCGCCCGCGCTGACGAGGGTGTGCGCGGAATGCCTCTTCGTGTCTCCGGGAGCGCCCTCCCGAGGTCGAGAGGATGCAGGTGGAGCGACCGCAGTGCCCCGGCCTCGAACGACGCCATCGCCACCACACTGTTCCACCACGCGTCGCCCTCGACGCCGCGCCCGCTGACGGCGAGACTCCCTCCCATGCCCAGAGCGAGACCGAACATGTCGCCGCCGACCTCATAGGCATCCGCCAGTGGAGCCACGCCGTCCTCGGGCTGATAGAGGAAGTTGCCGAGGCTGTACAGGATGGCGCCGCCGCGATACGTCTCGACTCCTCGCAGGCGATGGGGCCCGTGGCCGACGACGAGATGCGCGCCGGCGTCGATAGCCTGGCGCGCGAAAACTCTGACGAACTCCGCTGGCTCCTCGCTCTCGTTGCTCGGCTCGTGGCTGTGGATGGACAGTACGACCACTTCGGCCACTGCGCGTGCGCGCGCGACTTCGGCGAGTATCTCCGCGACGTCCTGCGCATCGGGCGCGAGATTGACCGACGTCTCGGTTCCCTGCCTGATCCTCGCTCCACCGAGCGTGAACCCGTTGCTCGCGGTGCCGGTGTCCCCGTACCGCGCGGGCGCCACGCCCCGCAGCCTCTCGTAGGTTACCGGGTCGGCGGTGACCTCGGCCACGTATCCGAGCGCGTTGATGCCTGGCCAGCCTGTGGCCGTGGCGGTGGATGGAGTCGCCATGGACCTGGACGACGCGGAGACGGCGACGGCCAGCACCGCAATCGTGCGTAGGCCCGATCCGATGAGGACCGGGGCGCGCGCCTCGCGGAGATCGCGTCCGCCACCAACCGGAGCAAGGCCTGCCGCGGTCAGCGCCGCCCTCGTTTCGAGCATTCCTTCCGGTCCGTAGTCCGTGGCGTGGTTGTTCGCCTGGATCACGACGTCGAATCCAAGCGACCTGAGCGCCGCGGCTTCCCGCGCCGTTCCAAACACCCATCGCGGCATGTGGCGGCGACGAACGCGCTCCGCGGTACTTGTGCTGAGCAGGGTCATCTCGAGGTTCGTGATGGCCAACGTCGCGCCGCGCAGCAGCTCGACAACGGCGGCAAGGGCGGCGTCGCTGTCCAGCGCAATCGGGCGGGTGATTACCGAATCGCCGGTGGCCGCAACGGTCAGTAGCCCGGTGGCAGGCAGCTCGACGGAATCGACGGATGGCACGTCTGACGATCGCCAGATCACGACCGGCGCGGCGAGAACGACTGCCAGGAGCGCGCCACCAGCGCACACAGCACTCTTCGTACGCTTCGTCATGGAGTCTCTCACGAGTCGACGGGACCGTTCCGGAGACGACTGCCATCGCCCACGATCGCCAAGCGGGCGCTGGTGCTGGCTGTCGGGCATTCCTGACACGGCGGTTCCTCGACCGCTCCCGGAGGCCTCACCTGGCGTTCGCGGCCGCCGCCTCCTCCGCTCGGGCGCCGCTCAGGATGTTGGTCATCGCGTAGTTCCCCTCGTGGCAGGCGTACTCGAAGATCCGCGTCTGATCCGTGTCGGCCTTCATGGGAACTCCAATCGTCCAGCGTCTCGTGAACGTCGCCGGATCATCGATCGTTACCTCGTAGGTCAGCGTGTCCGCATCCACGCGTGTGAAGCGCTCGATGAGGCGCAGGGTCCCGCGCGAACCGCGAAAGTCGGTCTTGTCCGAGAAGTTCGTGACCTCGACTACCAGGGTGTCGCCCTCCCAGCGTCCGCGGGGGTCGCCGAGATACTGGCGGATGGATGGGGCCAGATGCGCACGCCCGTCCACGGGAATGATCCGTGTTTCGTGGATCATCTCGTGCACGAGGACCACGTACCCGGGGCTCTGCAGAATCTGGAAGATGTTGCCGTAGCTGCCCGCGTTGACGATCACGTGGGGCCAGCCGCCGCGCGAGGCGATACACCGATCGCCCAGGCTTCTATCTTCCCAGGAATCGGCCGGGCCGCGCCTGCGCCGCGCCTCGGCGCGCGCCGCAACCCGCTGCTGTGCCTCACGCGTCAACGGAGGCACGCGTCCGTCCGGCGGATCAATGACGCGTGAGGTTCGCGCCGACGTCGCGTTCCAGAACTCGTACCAGTGGATTGGCCCCGCGCCCGTCTCGCCTCCGATCGCCGGTGCGCGGTCCACGTTCCTCCGTGCGCGCTCCTCGAGCACGGCAGCCAGCTCTTCGTCCTCGAAGACCTGCTTGTCCCCGAGCCCGGCCGGACGCTCGAACGGCGTGTTTACGTCGTCGTTGTAGGACCACACGCCCTGCAGATCGGGATCGCCCCACGCCGTGCGCGGCGGCGAGTACTGCCCGCCGTCGCGTCGGGCTTGCTGCCCCGCAGCGACACCAGCCGCCGAGCCCCACACGCTGCCGCCACCCAGGACGAGCGCGGCAAGGAACACAGCGAGTCGGTGCTTCATGTCTCACCTCCCAGTCTCGTTCCCGCCGGCCGACGCTGTCTGCGGCGCCGTAATGCGGATGACGCCCACGCCGTTCTCGATCGTCATGTTCGTGCCGAACGGCACCGAGAGCCGCTGCACCCTTTCGAGGATCTCCCGCGCCACGTCAGGCGTTGGCGTCATCGGGATGCCAATCTTGGAGATCGGCCGATAGCCCTTGCCGACGTCCACCGGGTACACGCGCACCTCGACGAGCCGGCCGGCCTCGAACCGGGCGGTCGCCAGCAGAGCCTCCATGTTGTCGGGGTGCGACAGCGCGAGGCGGTCGATGTTGGCCTGGTTGCGCTCGGCGCGCGTGCGATCGCCCTGCGGATTGACCTGCTCGCCACCAACCGGTGAGTTCATGTAGAAGGCGAAGTTCGACAGGCCATAGAAGATCGGCTTGTCCTTGTAGATCTCAATCCCGCGCAGGGTGTGCACGCCCTGGCCGAGAAACGCATCGGCCCCGTTGTCGATGGCGGCATGAGCGAACTCGATCAGGAAGTCCGGAACGCTGTTGTCGAACGAATAGCGCTGGAACGCAAAGCTGTTCTGGTGCGCGTGGACCGCCACCATCATGAAATCGGCAAAAAACTTCCCGTTGCGGATGCTCCGCAGGTTTTCCCGGAGATCTCCCGCGTTCATCTCGTAGCTGAACTCGCCCGTCCTCGGACCGATCTTGTAGTGCTTGCCGAACAGCTCCAGCCGGTCCGCACGCTCGGTACGAAGCTCGATGGGCACCGGCACTTCGCCGCGGCGCGCGATCACAGCATCGTGGATCTTCTTCAGCGCCTGAAACTCTTCGGCCGTGACGACGTTGTACGTCGTCAGCCGCAGCGGGTTCAGGCCAGGGCGGCCGCCCATGTTGCCCGAGCGCGACGTGGCCGCCGTGCGAAGGAACGAATAGCCCTGGGTGTCTCCAGGCGCATTCTCGCTGATCGGCATCAACCCGACGAGCCCGACGCGCCCTTTCGGCGTCATCAGATACGCCGTGTCGCGCGCTTCCTCCAGGTTCCGCCCCGTGCCAGCGTGCACGATCCCCACTTCGTCCAGCAGGGCGTTGGTCGAGAACATACCCTCGTCGCCGTTGTCGCCCGTGTGGTTGTTCGCGCGATTGACGATCGTGATGCCCATCGCCCGCATATCAGCGGCCGCCGCCTTCGGCGCGAGCAGCCCGCCGAAGGGACCGGTGAAGCGCGGCAGGTCCGCAATCGAGGATTCCGCGTTGGCGAAACCGACGTCGGCGTTGCGAATGATGTTCAGCAGCTCGTGTAGCCGCGGCTCCGCGAGCGGAGTGATCGGCGCCATGGCGCCAAACACGTCGCCAACGGCCGCCAGCGTGAACGGCGCATCGATCTTCATGACCAGCTCGCGTGCCGGGTCGAACACCGGGGCGCCGGTTGACTGGACCGCCACCACGCTCTGTCCAGTCAGATGGGAGCTCCCAATCAGTGCGACAGCGAGGCCCGCCGCCGCATACCCCACCAGTCGCGAGCGCACCCACGCGGGTACTCTGTTCGTGCTCATCTGAACGCTCCTTGCAAACGACGACCTGCAGGCCGGGTGAGTCCTGCAGACCCTTGTGTAGTCGTCATGGCGAACGCGTGCGATTGACCTGTCAGTTGTCCTGGACGGCCCAATCTATGACGAACAGGTCAGGTTTCAAGTACCCGGAAAAGGGGATATCGCAGCCACAGGCTCACTGCTAGGCTATCGCGCGCGCGAATGCCCGACAACGACGAGCAGCTGTCGGCAATCCGGTCGTCTGGTGTTTGGAGACGCACAGGGGAGGGGAGGTCGCCGGACGTTCCAACGCAGACATCGACGTCGCACAGAGGTCGAACCGCCTGGGCGCGCATCGGAGCGCCCGACGTGGAGACTCCATCTCATTGTGTGGAGTTCCTTACCGACTCCGTCCCGAAGACAAGATCCGGCGCTGGATGACCATGCGTTCGTGTGTGTGAGGGCTGGTACGAGTGAAGGCAAAGTGGCGACGACGCGTCTCTGTTCAGGGGCGAGTTGTCTCCCGTGGAGGAGCGTATGCACAGTAGATTGCGCCGAACGCTGCTACTTGTCGCTGTCGGGTTGCTGGCGGTACCGAGCGTCGTCGCGGCCCAGTCCCAGACCGCCATCGCCGGTGTGGTGCGCGACACGACGGGCGCGGTGCTGCCGGGCGTGACGGTAGAGGTCTCCAGCCCGGCGATCATCGAAGGAACGCGGGTCGCCATCACCGACACGAACGGGCAGTACCGGATTGTGGATCTGCGCCCGGGCACCTACACGGTCGTCTTCCAGCTGCCGGGGTTCAATACCGTCCGGCGGGAAGACATCCTGCTCACGGCCAACTTCGTCGCTCCGGTGCACGCCGAGCTGCGGGTCGGCGCGCTCGAGGAGACCATCACGGTCACGGGCGAGTCGCCGATCGTGGACGTGGTGAGCTCGACGCGCCAGGAGGTGCTGACGCGCGATGTGCTCGACGCGCTCCCGACCGGCCGCGATTTCACCACCATGGGCAACGCGCTGCCCTCGGTCAACATGGGGCGATTTGACGTGGGCGGCAGCTCGACGAATCAGCAGGGGACGCTGACCGCGTTTGGTGGCCGTGGCGAGGACTTGAACGTCCAAATCGACGGCATGAACGGGGCGAACGCCGGGTGGGGCGAAGGCTGGTTCACCATCATGTATCACAACGAGGCGGACTACCAGGAGATGGCCTACTCGACGGCCGGCTCGAACGCCGAGAACCGAACGGGCGGCGTCGTGATCAACATGATCCCACGCGTCGGCGGGAACCAGCTGCGGGTGAGCTCCATCCTGACATTCGCGAACGAGAGGATGCAGGGAAGCAACGTTGACAATGACCTCCTCGCGCGGGGCTATCCAGTGCTCGAAGGGGGCCTGGACCACGTGTACGATGCCAACATCAGCGTGGGCGGGCCGATCGTCCGTGACCGCGTATGGTTCTACGGGTCGATCCGGAAATGGGCGAATTTCAACAAGCTGCCGGGCATCACGCACAAGGATGGGTCCCAGGCAATCGACGACACCAGGTTCAGGTCCTTCACCGGCCGTGGGACCGCGCAGATCGGGTCCACGCGGATCACCGGCTCGTATGGCTGGAACCCACGGGACCGCCCGGGATTCAACATCGAGCAGCTCAATGGAGCGCCGGAGGCCTTTAACGCCTACCCCAACAGGCCGTACCTCACGCAGGTGCGCACGACAACGACGCTGACCTCGAAGTTGCTGCTGGAGGCCGGGTACACGCGGAACGTCTGGCATGCCGAACTGCAATATGCGCCCAGCGTGCGCCAGGCTACATGTTTCGTCGCCTGGAATCAGTGCCCCTCGGGTACGGACTACGGCGACATCCGAAAGTACGACGCCGCGCTCGACTGGCGGTGGAACGGTCCGCCCAGTGGGTTCAGCAAGTACTTCCTGCCCTCGAACGTGTACGGGGCGAGCCTGGCGTGGGTGACCGGCGAGCATAATCTCAAAATCGGCCTGACGTACAGCACGGGGGATGTGAACATCGACACAGGGGCGAACAACGGCTCCATCGAACAGCGCTATCGGAACGGGGTGCCGTTTTCGGTGAGCATCAGCGCCAGCCCGACCATCCGGCGCACCGCGCTCGACCGGGACATCGGGTTGTACGTCCAGGATTCCTGGACGCGAGGGCGGCTCACGATGAACCCGGGGATCCGGTTCGATTACATAAAGTCGGGTATCCGGGACCAGACGGCTCCGGCGGGCCGGTGGGCGCCGGAGCGCCTGTTCACGCAGGCTGATTACCCCTATATCCCGCGGTTCAAAGACATCTCGCCCCGATTCGGCGTGTCCTACGATCTATTTGGAAACGGAAGAACCGCGGTGAAGGGCGCCGTGGGCCGGTACCTGCAGAACTTCGGGGACAACCTGGCGGCCTCGTACAACCCGATGAGCGGCGGGTCGACGACTGCCACGTGGACCGATCTCAACGGGGATGACATCGCGCAGGAGAACGAGCTCGGGCCGTTGGCGAACCCGAACTTCTGGGCGCCGGCTGGCCGGCCCACGCCCGACCCGGAGCTGCAGCGCCCGTATCAGATGCTGTACAACCTGGCGGTGCAGCACGAGCTGAGGCGCGGGTTGTCGGCCACGCTTGGCTATTACCACCGGCGGTATCACGCGATGTTCTGGACGGAGAACCGCGCGACCAGTCACGCGGACTACTCGGCCATCTCGATTCCGGACCCGCGCGACAACGGCCAGACGCTGAACGTCTACAGCATCGCTCCCGAGAAATTTGGGCTCGTGGACCAGTTCGTCACGAACTCGAGCGAGAACTCGCGGAGCTACCACGGCGTCGATCTGTCGTTCATCGCGCGGCTGCGCGCCGGGGCGCAGGTTCAGGGGGGCGTCAACTCGGGCAAGACCCGCATCAACAATTGCCAGGCGGACAACCCGAACGCTCTGCGGTTCTGCGACCGGTCGTATGCAATCAGAACGCAGTTCAAGATGAGCGGCACGATGCCACTCCCGTATGGGTTCCGGGTGAGCGGCGTGTTCGTGAGCCTGCCCGGCCAGGTTACCGATCGGGAAGGCGACTTCGTGGGGTTGGATGTGCCCATTACGTACACGGTTACGCGGGCGATTGCGCCAGGCCTGACGCAGCCAAGCGTGAACGTGCTGCTCAGTCACCCGGATGAGTACACGCTGAAGCGGTCGAACCAGCTGGACATCGCCGTCGCGCGCGACTTCCAAGTGGGGGGGCTGCGTGTGCGGCCGCAGGTGGACTTCTACAACGCCTTGAACGCCAACCCGGTCATCAGGGTGATTACCGCGTACGGACCGGCGTTGCTCAGTCCGCGGGAAATATTGTCCGCACGACTGATGAAGCTCAACCTGCGTATCGACTTCTGAGTACTCAGGGGGGGAGCCTTTCGCGTTCGACGGCGGTAACGGGCCGTACGGTCCTCCTCCGAGGGTCGTGCGGCCCGTTCTTCATCTGTAGCGCTTCACGATGCGGCAGCGCGGCGCCGGGCTCGAGCCCGCTACTCCAGCCGGATGATGCCGCGGCGGATGGCCGCCGTGAGCGCCGCAGTACGATCCCGCACGTTCAGTTTGAAGAAGATGTTCTTCACGTGTGCGTGCACAGTCTCTTCCGTGATGCCAAGCGCCGCCGCTATCTCCTTGTTTCTCATGCCTTCGGCCATCGCTTTCAACACTTCGCGCTCCCGAGGGGTGACACTGGACTGCGGCAGGCGTCGGGCGAGGCTGTCGGCTATTTCATGCGGGATCGGCCGACCCCCTGCATGCACATCGCGGATGATTCGAATCAAATCCCGGGAGAGGGTGTCCTTCAGCAGGTACGTCGTCGCGCCTGCCTCCAGCGCCTGGTAGATATCCTCATCGCCGTGGTACATCGTCAGGACGATGATGCGCGCTTCAGATGCTTCGGCCCGAATCAGGCGGATCGCTTCGATGCCTGACATCTTTGGCAGCTGCAGGTCCATCAGCGTGACGTCCGGGCGATGACTCCTGAATCGGGCCACTGCTTCCACGCCGGTCGACGCCGACGCGATCACCTTCATGTCCGGCTGCGAGTCGACGATAAGGGCGATGCCTTCGCGAACGATGGAATGATCGTCGACGCACAGAATGCGAATGGTGGAGTGTGACAAAGCACCTCACTTCGCGTATGCAAGAACTGCCGGGACAGCCGTGCTCGTTCGGCACGAGTGCACGCGAACCGAATCTCACGCCTGAACCGGCACCCTCGCCTCCACGACCGTCCCTCGGCCCGGGACGCTCGTGAGCCGCAGGCATCCGCCGGCGATCTCCGCGTGCTCGCGCATCCCCGCGAGCCCCCAATGGGTGGGCGTCGAGCGGTCCGCATCGAAGCCGCAGCCGTCGTCCTCGACCCGAAGGACGATCTGCCGTTCGTCGTACTGCAGGTCGATCCCGATGTTTGTCGCGTTGGCATAGCGGACGGCGTTCCGCAGTGCTTCCTGTCCGATACGGAGGAGATGATCCTGAATCTCGGGCGGACACGGGTAGGGAGTTCCGGACATGCGGTGCTGGACGTTGACTTTGCTGCCGCTGCAGATCTGGTCGGCCGCCTTTCTGAGCGCCGTATCGACGTTGGTGCCCGTGAGCTCCGGCGACCGGAGGCGCCAGATCGCGAATCGTGCCTCGCGGATGTAACGCTCGAGCGAGTCGCGCGATCTCTCGCACAGCTCCTTCACAGCGGGGGCTGATTGCCCCAGCACAGACGCCCCGTGCAGCTGCAGGGCCACGCCTGCCATGGCCTGCAGGAGTGTGTCGTGTATCTCGCGCGCGAGTCGCGTGCGTTCGGCCATGACGAGTGCGTGTTGTCTGCGCACCTGGTGCAGCCGATACCTCCAAGCGCTCCAGGACGCGCCAACCACGGCCAGAGCGCACGCGATGTAGAACCATGTCGTCTGGTACACCGCCGGTTGAATCGCGAAGTCCCAGGGGATCGCGGACTCGATCCATTCGCCGTCGGCCATGCTTGCGGCCACTCGGAAACGGTAGGTGCCGGGCGGAAGATTCGTGTAGAAGGCCTGCCGGCGCCCCCCGGCGTCGATCCAGTCGGCGTCGTTGCCCTCCAGCATGTACCTGAACCGGACGCGTGAGGCCGCCGCCAATGTCAGCGCCGTATAGTCGACCTGCAGCCGCACCGTCCGCGGAGGCAGACGAATGCTCATGGGAGAGAAGGCCCGGTCGTCGGCGAACACACGCTCGATGCGCGGCGGCGGCGGGCGCGGAGCGTGCCCCAACGCCGCAGGGGCGATAACCGTGAGACCGTCGCTCGTCACAAACCACAGCCTGCCATCGTGATGCCGCGCCGCATTCGGATACCCGCGGTTTGTGGGAATGCCTTCGAGCCCATCGGCCGCGTCGATGGCTCGATATGCCACTCGGAACGGCGCGGGTTGGCGAACCGCCTTGTCGAACTCGTCCGGCGTAATTCGCACGAATCCGAAGTCGGTTCCCATCCACAGTTTCCCTTCCTGGTCTCCAAGGACGCCCATCAGCCTGTTCCCGGGAAGGCCGTTGGCGTGGGTCAGTGTCGTGAAGCGATCTCCATCGAACCTGCTCAGTCCGTGAAGTGTGGCGACCCAGATCGTTCCGTCATGTCCCTCGTGAACGGCAGTGACCATGTCGCCGCTCAAGCCGTCGGCGCTGGAATACGACGTGATCTGGTCCTCGTCTGCGACCCAGACGCCACCGCTCGCGAAACCCACCCAAACACGTCCGGTGCTGTCGGTCAGTGCTGCCGACACGCGACGCTCCCGCGGGCCGGGCGACAAGACCAGTCTCGTCGCTGTTTCACCGGTCCACCGGTAGGTGCCTCGAGCGTCGAACAGCCAGACTGCTCCCTCGCGGTCGGTGGTGATGGCGGTGATCTGGTTCAGCTGCAGATCGTCGGGAAGAGGCAGTCTCGCGAAGCGCCGGCGCACGAAGACCGCAGGTCCACGGTCGGTTGCCACCCAGAGTCGTCCATCGGCAGCTGCATGCAGCGCTCTGACGACCGGACTCGGCAGACCCTCTGCCTCGCGGTACCATTGGGACTGGTCGCCTGACACGCGGCTCACCCCGTTGTCGGTGCCCGCCCATACCGAGCCGTCTGTCGCGACCGCCACCGCCCGGACATTGTGCCCGTCCAGTTCCGGGCGCGTAGTGACCGGATCCTCGCCAAGGTGTGCTGTCACCCGGTTGAGGCCGACACTCGTCCCTACCCAGATGGAGCCTTCCGTATCCTCGAACAAAGAAAGCACACGATCGTTCGTCAGGCCCTGCTGCTGGGTGATTCGCTCGATGCTCGGGTTCCCGGCCCATGTGTCCGTGCAGATGTGAAGGAGCCCCTGTCCAAGAGTAGCGATCCACAGATGTCCCTGGCCGTCCCTGAGGAGGCGGTATCCATTGAGCTCGCTCCAGACGACCGGATTTGTTGTCGTTACCTCGAGTGGCCGAAGAAGCTGTCCCTGCCCAGTCGTCCATAAGGTGCCGTCAGCGTCTTCTGTGATGTCTACCGTGCGGGGACTTTCGTAAACGAGCTCCAGCGCGTCCGTCTTCGGATCGAAGCGAAACACGCCTGCAGACGCCGTGGCGTGCAGCGTCCCGTTGCGGTCGATGAACAATCGCGTCAGGCCGCGCGCGGGTCCGACGCGCTCCCAGCGGCCCTCGCGGAATCGCGCAAGGCCCCCGGGTCCAGCCGCCCATATGGCCCCGTCACGGTCCTCCACGAGCGACTGAATCGAGCCTTCCGGGAGGCCGTCATTCGACGTGTACACCTGGAGGACGTCCCCGCGAATTCGGCCAACACCGCCGAGATTGCCGAAGCCGACCCACAGGGTTCCATCGCTCGACGCAGCGAGCGCGTGGATGAGACTCTCTGGTAGCGGGGAAGTGCCAATCGCGGTCCATTGGACAAACCGCGCACCGTCGAACCGGATGAGCCCGGCGAATGACCCGAGCCACAGATACCCCTCAGCGTCCTGCGTAATGGCCGTGATGGCCGACGTGGGCAGCCCGTGCTGTGTCGTCCATGACGCGTGGACGTATCTGGTCGTGGGACGATCGGCTGCGATCGTCTCTCCTCCAACCAGCGCCAGCATGGCGATGGAGAGCCCGACGAGGGCGATACGGATCCGTCGCATGAATTGAAGTACTTCGGGACACACGCTCGCGGAATCTAAATGGCTCACAGCCTGGTGACCGTGTGGCCGCACGGCTCTCCGCGGGCGCATAGCCAGTGTGGCCGTCGGCAAGCGTCACGGTCGCGGCTGGACGATGTCTCGCCGGACATTCCGTCCGTGAGTGCCTGCGGATGGTACCGGCATGGCAGTCGTGAGTCAAGGCGCCGTATCGCGCCATGATAAGTATTATCGAGGGAGGGGGAGGACAAGCGGCAGAGCGATTTTGGTCTAGTCGGACACACCTCCCGTTGAGCCGGTTGCAAGAACTCGAACACCCTCCGACGACCCGAAACCGTTCCTCTGGACGAAGTCGTCCGACGACATCCTCGCGAGCATCGCGCGCTTCGCGCAGCGGACCGTGACGACTCATGCGCAATGACCGATTTCGCGAGCCATTGTTACAGGGCACTGGCCGCCGCTGACATCCTCGCGGGTCCGACGCGGAGCCTCGCTGGTTCTTGCTGCGAACCACAGCCCTCTCGACCACCGGTTGACTGACGGCGCCTCGACGATGCCGTACTGCCTGGGCGAGCTGCCGGCCCTGGAGGCCGTCGTGGCCAGCGACGAAACGGCGCGCAGCGTGGAAGCGGCCGCCGACGAGCGTGCTGGCCGTCGTCACGCTGCTGCCGGACCTCTTCACGGGTAACGCCA
>CAZDLW010000123.1:0-15595 GCA_964505975.1 uncultured Bifidobacteriaceae bacterium
ATCCGCCTGAGCACTCTGCACAGGCGCACGATGCGCGAGCCTCCGGCTAAGCCCGCGGAGGGAGGAGGGGCGCGTGCTCGTTGCCACCGGCACCGCGCTCACGAGCGCGTCGCCGACGTGGCTCACGACGCCAGCCGCCGGAGGAGTGCCCGCCCATCCGCAGCGTCGAACGTGGCAAGCACCCGCCCCCGCTTCGCCACGAGCCGATCCACCACGTCGCGGTGGAGGTGGGCTTCGCGCACCGGCTCGAGGTACGGGTCGCGCTCGAATGCCAGGAGGCACAGGAACCCCGCGTCGACGGCCCGGCCGAGCATGGCGGCCGACTCGGCGAGACGTCCGGCACAGGCGTACACGCCGGCGATGTAGAAAAGGCCCTCGCCGTCGGTGAACTCCGACTCGAGCAGCGGTCGCAACCGGTCGGCGGCCTCGTCCGGGCGGCCCGCGAGCGCCGCCCGGAGGCTGGCCGGAAAGCTCCGGATCAGGGGGAACGCGGCAAAACGCTCTTCCTCCCGCTCCGCCGCCCGGATCGCCTCCTCGACCCTCCCCATCGCGCCGAGCGCGCGAGACTCCTGCGGATCGCTGCTGCGATGCGACTCTTCGAGCACCCGCGCGTACTCGCCGCGCATGTAGTAGGTGTGCAACACGCTCGTCGGCACCGACGGGTCGAGGCGCACCGCCTGGTCGTGCGCGACGAGCGACTCGTCCAGCAGTCCGGCGTACCGGCAGGCATACACCAGCGCCGTATAGACGTGAGGCTCGGCCTTGCGCTCGCGCACACGCTGCAGCAGACGATCGAAGGCGGCGTCGAGCCGGCCCGTGTCGATGTCCAACTGGGCGCGATACTGGATGGCCGCGCCATCGTCGAAATCCAGGGCCAGGGCCCGGTCGAGCGAGGTCTCCGCCTCCGCCAGCAGCGCCGGCTCGCCGTATTTCGCCAGGACGCGGTCGAGACGGCCCCGTTCGGCCCAGGCAGATGCGTAGCCGGCATCCAGATCGAGACACTGCTCGAAGAGTGCGCGCGCCTGACGCCAGCTCCCGCTCTCCATCCGCAGTTGCATCCCGCGCAGGTACAGCTCGTAGGCCTTGGCGCTGGCGGGGCGCCGCTGGGCTTTACGCTCGCGATCGCCAGCCGTCAACGGCAGCGACGCGACGACGCCGCGCACGATCTCGTCCTGCAGATCGAAGATCTCGTCCTCGGTCACCTGCATGGTCTGCCGCCAGAGGCTGTCACCGGCCGGGACCGTCAGCAGTTCCACACTGAGACGGAATCGATCCTTGATGCGCAGCAACGATCCGGTGAGCACCGTATCCACCGCGAGGTCCGACGCCACCGCCGCCAGATCGGGCAGCGTGCTGGCGTATCTCGCCGACCGCAGGGCCGATCGCACGACGAGCGCTTCGAGGCCGGACAGCGCCGCCACGAGCGCGTCCGCCAGACTGACGCCAAGGTACGCGAAATCGGGATCCGGCCTGAGCAACCGGAACGGCAGGACAGCGAGCCGCAGAATCCGCCTGGCCTCCGCAACCTGCGTGCCGTCGCTTGCCGCCAGAGCCGCGCGGAGATCGACGGCAAGAGCCTCCGCGGTGGGGTAACGTTCGTCGGGCTGCTTGGCAAGCGCGCGGCAGAGGATACGATCCACGGCAACGACCGCGGCCGATCCGGTGAGCACCGGCGGCGCGTCGTGCACGACCGCGTGCACGAGCGCCGCCAACGTATCGCCCGCGAATGGCGGTTTGCCCGTGAGCATCTCGAACAGCACGACACCGGCAGCAAAGAGATCCGTGCGCGCATCGAGGGGCCCGCCGAGGAACTGCTCCGGCGCGGCGTACTGCGGCGTGCCGAGAAACGTGCCTCTTTGCGTGAGATCGACGACCGTCTCGAGCGCATCCCCTGTCGCCCGCCGGGCCAGGCCGAAGTCGAGAAGCTTGATGCCGTGGTCGGTGAGGAAAATGTTCGAGGGCTTCAGATCGCGGTGCACGATTCCACGCGCGTGCAGGACCGCGAGCGCGCCCAGGATGGAGATGGCGATAGTGATCGCCTCTCCGGAGGGCAGAGCGCCGCGGGCGATCCGTGCGGTCAGCGGCTCGCCGGTCAACAACTCCATCGCCACGAACGGCTGCGCGTGCCACTCGCCGAGCTCGAAGACCTGGCAGATCAACGGGTGGGCGACACCTGCCGCCAGGCGCGCTTCGCGCACGAGCCGCTTCCGCGACTGCGAGTCGGTAGGATCCGTCTTCAGGAGCTTCAGGGCGACGCGCCGCTGCAGGCGATCGTCTTCGGCGACGTACACCACGCCCATCCCGCCCTCGCCCAGCGTCTCGAGCAGGCGGTAGTGGCCGATGCGGTCGACGCCAGGCACCGGCAGGACGCGTGTGGCCGGCGCGGCCCCGATCGTCTGTTCGGATGAGTCGGTGAGCGGGCCGCCCGTCTCGGGCGCGTCCGCGCGATCTGCAGACATCTCTCCGGCCGGCTCCTGCCGGACCGCCAGTCATTCTACCGCCGCAACGGTAGGTTACATTCACCCGGCCTTCGCGCGCTCGCCCGTCCACAGCCGGATGAGGGAGGGCGCCTGTGGCAGGAAATCCGCGAGCGTGTAGGTATCGAGCACGTCGAGAAACGCCATCCTGGCGCGCTCGAGCGCGCGCTTCAGACCGCACGCGCCACTGATGGGGCATGTATTCGCGTCTCGATCGAAGCACTCGACCAGGTCCATGTGCGGCTCGGTCGTACGCACCACCGCGCCGACGTTCACCAGAGCGGGATCGGTCCCGAGCCGCAAGCCGCCGCGCCGGCCTCGGACGGTCACGATGAGACCCTCGTCCACCAATCGCTGGACCACCTTGACGACGTGGTGGTGCGACACGCCGTACGCCCGGCTGACCTCCTGCACGGAAACCGTCCGATTCGGATGCGCCGCCAGATACAGCAGCACGCGCAGCGAGTAATCGGAGAACAGCGTCAGCTGCATTGACAGCTCTCCATAAAATATGTATTCATAATACATCTTTACGGAGGCGGCATGATCCGTGGTCTGACGTTGGTGATGGCCCTCTGCGTCGTGGCACCGGACGGCGTGCGGGCGCAGACCGGAGCGGAGAGGCCCTGGCGGGATGCAGGCGACGCCCTGGCGTATGCCGTCGACCGGAACGCCGATCCCCGCACGGTCGAGGTCCATCTCGAGGCACGCGTGGCGTCCGTGGAGTTTGCGCCGGGTGAGCGCATCGATGCCTGGACGTACAACGGCAGTCTCCCCGGCCCGCTGATTCGCGCACGCGTCGGCGACCGCCTCATCGTGCACTTCACGAACAACCTGCCGCAGCCGACCACCGTCCATTGGCATGGGCTTCGTGTGCCGATCGAGATGGACGGCGTCCCGGTTCATTCCCAACCGGAGGTGCCTACCGGGGGGAGCTTCGTGTACGACTTCATCCTGGGCGATGCCGGACTGTTCTGGTACCACCCGCACATCATGTCGGCGGCGCAGGTCGGCTTCGGGCTGTACGGCCCCCTGCTGGTCGACGACCCCGAGGATGGCGTCGGCATTCCGGACGAGCGAATTCTGGTGCTCAGCGACATCGGCATCGAGAGACCTGGCGTGTTCGAGTCACCCGACAGCGGCGGGTCCACGGGCATGGCCTTCGGCCGCGAAGGCAACCGGCTCCTGGTGAACGGCCGGGAACGCCCCACCTTTTCCGCCCGCGCCGGTCGCACGGAACGCTGGCGGATTGTCAACGCGGCGAAGAGCCGGTACTTCAATCTCGATCTTGGCGGCACGCCGTTCACCACGATTGGCGGCGACGGCGGCCTGCAGGAGCACGCGGTCACGAGCGACACGCTGGTGCTCGCGCCGGGCGAGCGCGCCGACGTGATCGTCACGCCTCCCGGCGAGCCTGGCGCATCCCTGGTCGTGCGTGCGCTCCTGTACGATCGTGGCTACGGGAGTGTCGAAGCCCGCATCCCGATCGAGGATCTCTTCACCCTCGCGTTTTCCGCCGACCCAGCCGTCGCGCCGTCGACATTCGCGGCGCTGCATCGCCCCCCCATCGAACCCTTGCCGACCGATGGCGCCACGCGCGTGCACATCGACCTGACGATCGAGCAACTGCCGAATCGTTCGTTCCGATACGGCCTCAACGGCATCCCGTTCCTGAACGGACGTCCACTCCACGCCCGTCTGGGCGAGACGCAGATCTGGACGCTTGTCAACAAGACACGGTGGTCGCATCCGTTTCACCTTCACGGCTATTTCTTTCAGGTGCTGGACGAGCACGAGCAGCCCGTACGTCCGCTGGCCTGGAAGGACACGGTTGATGTGCCCTACGAACGAACGGTCAAGATCGTCGTCCGCTTCGACGACCGTCCTGGGATGTGGATGTTCCACTGCCACGTCCTCGATCATGCGGACGGGGGATTGATGGGCATGGTGCACGTGACGGCCGCAGATCACGAGCACACCCCCGATCACCATCACGCGCCGTCGGCCGGCGTGCCGGCTGCAGGCCACCGTCACTAGACAGTTCCTGCTTCTCCGCTTGCTTCAGGAATACCGACACCAGCGGCGGGCGCGTCCCTTCGGGGCGAGCGACCTACGACTCGCGCGACACCGATCAGGCAAAACGTGTCCGCAGCGTGAAAGCCGCGCTGGGTGGGGGACCCAGCGCGGGTCGTGCCTTGTCGAGCGGAGGACGCGTTTTTCCGCGCGACGTCGTCGGGAGCACGCCCCGAAGGGACGCGCCCGCCGCGCGACGGCCACTGGCTCGGCTCCTGAGGCAAGCGGACAAGCAGAAGACAGCTACCGGCGCCCGGCTATCCTCCCGCCAGTGCGCCGACGATGAGAAGAGGCTCCACGCCGGAGACGATGACCTCCGGCAGCGGGGCGTCCGGGGATTCGTGGGAGAGATCCTCTTCGCAGGCGAAGAATCTGACGAACGGCCGCCGGCGCTGCGTGGCCTGGTCGCGGATGGTGCCGCTCAGCACCGGATACCGGGCCTCCAGGGCATCGAGGACCGTGCGCTGCGTCACAGGACGGCCCTCCACCGCGACGTGCACCTCGTCTCCGACGCGCGCCAGCGTCCGCAGGTGTTGCGGAAGCACTATCCGGATCATGGCAAGGTCTGGACCTCCACCGAGAGCACAGCCGGAAGATCGCGCACGATCGGCTGCCAGCGATCTCCCGCAGTGGCCGACGCGTAGACCTGGCCGCCGGTTGTGCCGAAATAGACGCCGCACGGCTCGAGCGTGTCGGTCGCCATGGCGTCGCGGAGCACGTTGACGTAGCAGTCACGCTGCGGCAATCCATCCGTCAACGCTTCCCATTCGTTCCCGCCCGTGCGGCTTCGATACACGCGCAGTTTCCCGTCCGGCGGGAAATGCTCCGAGTCGCTCTTGATCGGAACCACGTAGATGGTCTCCGGCTCGTGGGCGTGGACATCTATCGTGAAGCCGAAGTCGGTGGGCAGGTTGCCACTCACCTCGTGCCACGACTCGCCGGCATCGTCACTGCGCATCACGTCCCAGTGCTTCTGCATGAACAGCACGTCAGGGCGCGACCGGTGCTGTGCGATCCGATGCACGCAGTGCCCCACCTCGGCGGTCGGGTCGGGGATGTACTGCGAATGCAGTCCACGGTTGATGGGGCGCCACGTCAGACCGGCGTCATCGGTGCGAAACGCGCCCGCCGCCGAGATAGCGACGAACATCCGGCTCGAATCGTCAGGGTCCAAAAGAATCGTGTGCAGGCACAGCCCGCCCGCTCCGGGCGCCCACTGGGATCCGGAGCCGTGACCGCGCAAGCCAGGGAGTTCCTGCCACGTCTTGCCGCCGTCGGCGGACTGGAACAGGGCCGCATCCTCCACACCGGCGTAGACCACATCGGGATCGGTGCGCGACGGCTCCAGATGCCACACTCGCTTGAACTCCCAGGGATGGGGCGTGCCGTCGTACCACTGATGGGTTCCGGGAACGCCATCGTAGGCGAACGTGTTCCCTCCCGCTTCCCACGTGCGGCCCCCATCGTCGGACCGCTGAATGAGCTGGCCGAACCAGCCCGTGTTCTGGGACGCGTACAGCCGATTTGGGTCGGCCGCAGATCCCTTGAGATGGTAGATCTCCCATCCACCAAAGAACGGCCCGCTGACCTCCCATCGTTCGCGGCCGCCGTCCGCGGTCAGAATGAATGCTCCTTTGCGGGTGCCAACGAGTACCCGTACCGTGCTCATCGTCTCTCCCTTCCGGCGTGGCCCTCGCATGCCGGCCGTGCCTTCACGTCCGGGCCGTGCGGTCTTCACCCACTGTGCGCGCTACCCGCTCAGCCGGGTGCCACGCCCCGCATGCATAGACTGCCGCACGGTCCCGAATTCATCGGTCGCCCTCTGAGCCGGCGTCCTGTCGGCCACTTTCATACAGCTTCTACTTCATACAGCTCTACGCCCGCTCAGGCTGCGCGCGATCGCAGTGGAAGAGGACATCGAAATCGCCTGGCGTGTAACCCAGTTACTGAGGAGCAACGCGAGCGGGCCCCGATGATGAACACCGTGGATCACGGCATGCTGCATCAGTTCTCCCAGAAGCGACGGCGCGAGGCCGTACGTCGCTCATCGCGACGCGGTGTTACCTACGTTCCCGGTTGCTCATTTTCTCCAATAAGCGGATACGCCAAGGTCCGCCACGGTGTTCCTCCACCATGGTCCATCCGGTCTCTGAGGTCAGTGCCGCAAGCTCATCATCGGTGAGCATCCACAGGTGCATCCACGGTTCTGCCGCGCCTTTGTACTTGATCCGCATTCGTATCAACCCGGGCGGCCGACCCTTGGTTCGGTTCTGCCGCTGATATCGTAGATGCCCTTCATCGGTCGTATCGAGTGGGTCGATCATCGTAAACAGCAGGTACCCCCGGGGCTTGACCGCGCTCCGAAGCGTTCGCAAGAGGCCCGGCATCGTCTCTGACGTCTGATGGGCACCCAAGGTGTTTCCCATCACGATGATGCTGCCGAATGCCTCCGCGTCAAGTTGAACGGCCCGCAGATCGATCGGGACGACCTTCCGGCAGCCACGCGCCAGGCACACGTCCATCGCACCGGCCGAGTATTCGGCGGCGGTAACGTCCCGGCCCAGGCCCTGGAGATACAGCGTGTACGAACCGGCACCAGCCGCCAGGTCGAGAATCGGGCCCTCGAGACGGTCGAGTAGCTCCCGTTCGCTAGGGTTTCGCGGTGCAGCGAAATAGTTCGCCGCGGACTCGAAGGTCTCTATCCGCCCGTCATCGCGTTCGATCTCGTGCGTGGCGACCTGGCCCGAGAGTTGAGCCCTGTAGATTGCCCCCCAGACATCCATGGTGTCGCACGTGTGATGGCCAGCTACCTAACCTTCCGAATGAGCCGCGCCGCGGGACGCGCGAGCGGCCCCTGAGCGCCGGCTCCCGTTCGGATGTTATGCGATCACACCTGGCGTTCACGGTCATTCGTCTCGTCGAGCGGAAAGAGGAGCTCGTTGCCATCGGGATCACGAAAGGCCCGCCTGCGGCCGGTGTCATGTGCAGCGCCTGGTTCGGCGGTTCGGCTATCAGGTGGCCTTGTTCTTCTCGTCCCAGATCTTCGGCTCCCACAGTTCCACCTTGTTTCCGTCCGGGTCCAGGATCCACGCGAACTTCCCGTTCTCGTGCGACTCCGGGCCCTGGATGACTTCGACGCCACCCCCGCGGAGCTGCGCGAGCATCTCGCCGAGGTCATCAACCCGGTAGTTGATCATGAATGATGAGCCGCTCGGAGCGAACCACTCGCTGTCGTTGCCAGCGAGGTGCCAGACGGTCAGTCCGCTGTCCCCGGCTCGATCCTCGGACCATTTCAGCACGGCACCGCCGAATTCCTCCAACGGCATGCCCAGGTGCTTCTGATACCAGGCGGCCAGGGCGGCAGGATCGCTCTTGCTCTTGAAGAACACACCGCCGATTCCGGTAACTTTCGCCACCGCTCCTGCCCTCCGAACTGTATGGATCTCTCTCACCGCCGAACGCCCCGCCTCAGTAGCGGCGCCTCACGATCGCACGGGGGACCGCCGGCTGCAAGCGGAGGTTCGAACCTCCGGCGGAACCCATGGCGGCACGCCCTCGGGCGCCCAATCGGGCACGGTGGTGACGTGCCTGAGCACAAGCTGCGTCACGTTCGCATCGGGCTCGATCATCGTCCATACCGCGAGCGTATCCTGCAGCGTCCCCTGGCAGCACCATTTCGCCAGGAAGAGCGCGCGGGCACGACGTGCACGAGGAAGCGCAGCAGTAACTCGTCGGCCGTGAGAGGGGCCTTCGCCGCGGGCGCCAGTTGGGGACCGGACGATCGCATCGCGTTCGTCTCGGGCGGGCGCTCGCCGGTGCACGTGGTGGACGCGCGTGGCGGCATGGCCGAGCCACTGACCACTCTTCAGAGCCGGGAGGTCTCGCATACGATGCCCGAGCTCCTGCCGGACGGCCGGACGCTGCTGTTCACCTCCGGCAACGCGATCCACGCGTTGGACATCCCGAGTGGACGCCGGGCACAACTCGCAGGAGGTGCCGCGCCTCGCTTCGTCCGCGGGCACGTGATCTTCGGCCAGGCCACGAGGCTGGTCGCCGCACCGTTCGACGCGTCGCGCCTGACACTCGCCGGCCCGGTCGTGCCGTTGCTCGAAGCCGTCGCGCAGGACACGATCGGTGTGCGGCACTTCGCGATAGCAGACGACGGCACGCTGGCATACGTGTCTGGCGCGCGCGCACATGCGCTCGTGGTGCGCAACAGGGACGGCGTCGAGCGCCTGGTCACGCAGGAGCAGCTGCGGTTCGAGAATCCGCAGTTCTCGCCCGATGGCCACCACGTGGTCGTGGCGGCGACACGCCGCGCGGGCGAGCGTTCCGAGGTGTGGATTCACGACCTGGAGTCGGGCACCGACTCGAGGCTGACGTTCGAGGGCGGTCGCGCGCCGGTATGGACCCGCGACGGCTCGGCAATCACCTATTCCCATCCCGTGGTGGGTGAGCAGTGGGGCATCTATACGAAGCTTGCACGAGCGATGGCGAGAACTCGTCCGCGAAGCGCCCCGCGTGCTCCCCAAGCGGGAGATCCGCGAGCGCGTCTGGCCGGAGACGTTCGTCTCCGACACGACGCTCGTCGGTGTGATCAAGGAAATCCGGAAGGCGCTTCGCGATGACGACCCGCGTGCCCCGATCATCCACGGCTCACCGCATCGGGTACGGCTTCAGCGCTTCCATCAGCCGAACGGACACACCGCCTGCCACCGTGTGCCACTGGCTGGTCGTGTCAGGCCGCCGGGTCGTCCTGCAGGAGGGCGAGAACCTCGTGGGCCGCGACCCAACGGCACACGTGTGGCTCGACTCTGCCAGCGTGTCACGCGTCCACGCGCGGATTGTCATCGGACACGCGGGCGTGTCGCTCGAAGATCAGGGCAGCAAGAACGGAACGAAGATCGGCGACCAGCCGGTGGGCGGCGTCACGGTGCTGCGTGACGGCGACCGTCGTCGCTTCGGGTCGGTCTCGGCCGTCTACCGCGTGTCTGGTGCCGGCATGTCGACGGAAACGCAAGGCATCAGCGGCATCCGTCCTCACGAACCGCCATGCGCCCCTGAATAGCCACGCATGACGTGATGCCATCAGCGGACGGCAGCCCCCTCCGCCCATGGACCGTACACAGCGCACCGGCGAATTCCCGACATTCCTGCGGTCCGTACCCGATGGAGGCGCGTGCCGCAACTGCGCGCCCGGTGACCCGCACACGATGACGACACCGGCGCAGGGCCCTACAATCCGTGCTTCTGGAGGAATTCCCGCACCTTCAGGAAGATCCGTGTCCGTTCTTCCGGTGCGAAATTGCCATGCCCTCCGCCAGGCACGGTGAGCAGTTCGTTGGTCACGCCGTTCCTCGTGAGTGCGTCGTGAAGGCGCGTGGCATGGCTGTAGGGCACGATGGGATCCTTGTCGCCGTGAATGCTCAGGACGGGCGGAAGGCCCGGCCTCACGTGTGTCAGCGGCGACACGAGACGCGCGACGTCGTGACGATCCTTCCCGCTCCCGATCCACTGCACCGCGTAGGATCGCGCATTCGGACCTTCGAGCATGTCGTTGACATCGCTGATGCCGAACCAGTTGATCACGGCCGCGACCTTCGGCACGGCGTTCTCGAGTCCCGCAAAGCCCCCGCCCGCGCAGATGTTCGTCAACCCGGCATTGCCCGGCGTCATGCCCGCCACGAGCGCGAGATGACCGCCTGCCGATTCGCCGCTGACCACGATGCGGTTGACGTCCACGTTGTACGTCTTGGCTTGCGCCACGATGAAGCGGAGGGCGCAGAGCGCGTCTTCGGCCGCCGCCGGGGCCTGGGCGACGCGTCCGAGACGATAGCCGACGTTCACGACGGTCCAGCCCATCTCGAGCCACGGCAGGAGCGACATGATCGCGCCTTCCTTGTTGCCCGCGATCCAGCCGCCGCCATGATAGAAGACGAGCGTCGGCCGTGGCGTTGACGTGTCGCGGAGGCGGTAGACATCGAGTCTCGATTCCTGTCCGCTCGCGGCCAGATAGGTTACGTTCGCGTTCACGACATATCGATTCGAGGCATGAGTCGCCCATTCCGCCTGCGGCGACAGCTCTCCGACCACCGCCGTCTGAGCGAGCGCCGCCGGAATCGCCAGTAAGGTAATGACACACGCACCCGCCAGATGTCTCTTCATGAAGCCTCCTGAGGTGTCGGCGGAATTCTAACCCGCACGACGAGCAGCGGAATCCGGCCGAGTGGGCTCCCCTTTCACGTTTCGCCGCCACGAGCGGGCAACTCGGTAAACCGGCGGGCTGGGCGGCGACGCATTCAGCACGCCTCCTACGGGCACTCACGTCACCCCAGGAGCTCACGGACCCTGGGCGCAACCCTGGTGCCGTACAGCTCGATGCTCCTCATGAGCCGATCGTGTGGCATCGTGCCGTTGCTGTACTTGAGATCGAATCGCGACAGTCTCAGGTCCTTCATGACCTGGGCGATCTTCGCGGCAACCGTCTCGGGAGCGCCCACGAAGAGGGCCCCGTCCGGACCCGCGGCATGTTCGAAGTACTGACGGCCAATCGGGGGCCAGCCACGCTCGGCGCCAATCCGGTTCATCATCACCGAGTAGTGTGGCCACAGTTCCTCTCTGGCCTGTTCGTCCGTATCCGCCACGTGGCCCGGCGAGTGGGCACCCACCGGCTGCGCGGGCTGCCCCGCTCGTTCGAGAGCACGATGATAGAGATCCACGAAGCTGGAGAACCGGCGCGGAACTCCTCCAATGATGGCCAGCATCAGTGGGAGCCCATGGTGAGCGGCACGGACCACCGATTCGGGGCTGCCACCAACCGCGATCCAGGTTCGCAGCCGGCCCGCCTCGATGGGGGGATACACGGTCTGATTCCTCAGGGGCGTGCGCGTCCGTCCTTCCCACGTCACAGGTCTCTGCTCGAGTAGCGCCGTGAACAGGTCGAGCTTCTCCTCGAACAGCTCGTCGTAGGCCGCCAGATCGAACCCGAAGAGCGGGAAGGATTCGGTGAACGATCCGCGCCCGAGAATCACCTCCGCGCGGCCGTTGGAGACCGCATCCAGCGTGGCGAATCGCTGATACACACGCACCGGGTCGTCGGTGCTCAGCACAGTCACCGCCGACCCGAGACGAATGCGCTCCGTTCGGCCCGCGATGGCCGCCAGCACGACGTCCGGCGCAGATACGGTGAAATCCCGTCGGTGGTGCTCGCCGACGCCGATGAAGTCGATGCCGACCTTATCGGCCAGCACGCCCTCGGCGACGACGTTGCGGAGCACCTGTGCTTCGGTGAGTGGACGACCGTCGCCGTCGACGGTGAGGTCGCCAAAGGTGTCGAGACCCAGTTCAATGGTGTGCGGCATGTTCCCTATCGCGGAAACGGTGCGAGGGGCGGATCCACGCCGGATGGCAGCGCCGTGCGCGCCGTGTTGAGCACCATGGCCAGAAACGTGTAATAGCCGGCCGTGCTCACGAGGTCGATCGTTCCCTGCTCGCCCAATGTTCCCACCGCGCGCGCGTAGGTCCGATCGCTCACCCCCTGGTTGCGATGCAGCTCGATGGTCAGCTCATACACGACCTCTTCGTCCCCGGCCATCCGCTCCGGGCGCCGGCCCTCGGCAATCGCCTCCACGATCTCCTGCCGGAGCCCCGCGTCGATTGCCGCGGGCGCATGGACCACCCATTCGTACTGCTGCGTCCACTGCCGCGCCGTCAGCAGAATCGCCATCTCGCTCAGTCGGAGCGGGAGCGAACTGCCGAAGCGCAGGTAGTCGCCCATCGCCATCGCGCGCAGCATGAGCTCCGGGCTGCGCAGCAACGGCACGAATGGGCCGAAGACCGGCGTCCCGCGATTCTCCTCGAAGCGGACAGCGGCATCACGCTGCGCGTCGGTCATGCGGTCGGGGGGAATCGGTGGAAGTCGATCCTGCGCGACCGCCGTGTCCGGCACTCCAACGACGGCCATCAGCGTGAAGCCGATGAGCCAGCACACGACCGCTCCGGTCCTCCAACGTCCGGTGTCTCGAATTCGGTGCATCGGACCTCCGCCGCGATCATAGACGAGCCGCGGCGGGCGGTCTCTAGACATCTCCTAACGCTGAGATCGTCACGAATGAAGCAAGTTTTTTGCGCCGGCGTTAGGAGATGTCTAGAGAGCATGAATCGGCGGGTGCAGCTGCCGATGGACACCGTCCGGCGCTTCGCGGAGCCGGAGTTCCGGTAGTATCGTTCACGCAAGCACGCAAACGTATCGGAGCGCTCGGCCCTGATGGCTCTCACAGCTCTTCGGCGCGTCCCATGCGGATGAGATCGATCGGCCGGCGGTCACCGAGCAGCGGGTTGAGACCGAACAGCCAGGCCAGCGCCGCATCGCGCTCGTACACGCGCAGCAGATTGGCCCAGACGAGCTCGAGCAGATCGATCTTCTCTGCGTTGATCGGATCGATTCCGGCACCGCGCAGCCAGCGGGTCACCTGCGACCGATTCACCCCGAGCAAATCGGCCAGCTTGGCTCCCGACCGAAAGTCGTGGCGGAGTGCCTCCACCTTCTGGGCCGTGCGCACGGGCATGTCCACATCGCAACGCAACGATTCTTGTTGCGCAACGCGAGACGCAGCCGTTCCACGGCACCATCGTTCGCGTTGCGACACGCTGTGCGTGCACACTGTCACCCGGCTGAGCCCTGGCGAGGACAGTACAAGCGGCGATACGACCCGTGGATCCGGTGCAACTCCATGTACTGCGGCCCTTTGGCCGACGGGCTTCACCTGGCACGACCCTTGGGTGCTCAGAAGGTGAGACGCGCTGGTGCGCGATACAAGGAGAACACAGATGAAACCAACGGCGGCGGTAGTGGCGGCGGCACTGATTGCGGGCACCGGCATGTATTTGTTGGGAGCGCACACGACGCGGGTCGACGCATTCACAGACGCATCACCGTACGCCCATCTGCGGGAATCGGTATCAGCCGAACCCACACCTGAACATGTCGTGCAGGTACCGCGGCCTGCACCACTCGTGGTGGCGCAGGCTCCAATCCGTCAGACTCCCGCACCGAGGCCGGTCGCGACGGGTTCCTCGCGCCCGGCAACGCAACCGGTCGTCGTGGCGGAAGCCGACACCGAGCCACCACGCACGTGGACCAAATCGGCCATGATCATCGGCGGATCGGCGGCATCGGGAGCAGCCGTCGGCGGCCTCATCAAGGGAAAGAAGGGAGCACTGATCGGTGCGGCCGCTGGTGGCGGCGCAGCCTCGATATACGAGGCGTCTCGCCGACGCTGACGAGCGCGCCCACACGGTCAGAGCGGGAGCGGGCCTCGACAGGCCCGCTCCTCTTTATCTGCACGGACACCCCCTGAGGCACAACAAGAACCCGGACCTTACACCGGGTTCACCGGACCCGCTCAACAGGAACGGACCAGGCTAGAAGGCCCGCATCACCAGCCACTCGCCCAGCGTGCCGATGGCCGACATCATCAGTGCACCGCCCAGCGCCCAGCGGAAGTTGTCTATCTTCAGATGATCGGTCAGCGAGTCGGTGAGCTTCAGCAGGATTGCATTGATGATCCATCGCGTGATGAACGCCAGCAGCCAGGCGAGGCCGAGCGTGACGACGGTGAAGAGGGCGAAGAGGATCCAGCCGAGCAGGAAGTTCAGAACACCGAAGACCGCGGCGACGATGATGGCGCTCCGGAAGTTCTTCACGTGAAAGCCAGGCAAGACCACTGCCGTCACCCAGACGGCCACGGACAGCAGCAGCCACGAAAGCAGTATGTTCATGATCGAGCTCCCGTCCCTCGAGCGCCTTGCGCCAGGACAACGTCAGTGCGCCTCGTATCTTACCCGGCGCACCCGAACGCAGCCACTTGTGAAATCACTCGAGCCAGAGACCGGACGCGTTCTGCATGGACGATGAACCGCTGCGGTGCAGACCCGACGTAGTTGAACGGATAACACGTACTGAGCGTCAGGCCCAGGTTCCATGGACTCAGCTCGTCGAATTCGACCTCCGTCGCCTCCCTCTGCACGCGGACGACGTTGTCGTCGATCTCGTGGGCCGGACGCGCGGGGGCAATCGGCCAGCCGATCCCGGCCGACCGCCCGTGATCGACATCATTGCCGGCAGGCCTCGGGCTCCCGCAGCGCTCACATCCGCATCGCGACTACAATGCTGATCGGCTCCAGGAATGCGTGGAGCAGATGGAGGCCTTCGCATGACACGGCAGCTCGTCCCCGTCCGTTTGTGTGCCGCCCTCGCCGCGATGCTCACGGCGTTCGCGTCGTCGGGGACCGCGCAGACCCAGGCGCCAATCGTCCAGCCTGGCGCCCCTGGCGAGGCGAGCCGGCTGCTCTCGGCGGAGGAGGCCTCGCGCCTCGTCGGCGTCCAGTACACCGAGGCCGACGTCCGCTTCGTGCAGGACATGATCGCGCACCACGATCAGGCTCTCGAGATGACCGCCCTCGTGGACGGACGAAGCGAACGGGACGAGATGCATCAGCTCGCCAGACGGATCGCACTTTCGCAAGAAGACGAGATCCGCACCATGCGGCAATGGCTGCGGGAGCGCGACCAGGAGGAGACCAGCGGCAACCCGGATCACGCGCACGGCGCGCACCTCGGGCCAGGGATGCTGACGGCCGACGAGATGAACCGGCTCGAGCAGGCGCGGGGCATCGGGTTCGATCGACTGTTCCTCGAACTGATGATCAAGCATCATCGCGGGGCCGTGATCATGGTCGAGGACCTCTTCAATCAGGCGGGATCCGCGCAGGATTCGCAGCTCTTTGCCTTGACGTCCGACGTACTGTCGGAACAGACCGCCGAGATCGACCGGATGGGGGCGATCCTGGCGGCGCTGTCGCCCGATCCGCGCACCGGGCTGCGCGCGGGCTTTCGGGACGCCGGCGAAGCGTCATGGAACCTGGACCTGGTGGCAACACTCCCGAAGCCGGACGGCTTTTTCGATCCAGACGCCCCCGCAGGCTTGCCGAACCTTCCGGGCTGGCGGGGTCGAGGGCGATCCGCTGCTCGTACATCTCGATGG
>CAZDLW010000124.1:0-15573 GCA_964505975.1 uncultured Bifidobacteriaceae bacterium
CTGCTGGGGATCACGAAGGCGTCACTCTCGACCGACTCCTTCATCTCGGCCGCGTCGTTCCAGGAGACGACGCGAGTGCTGACCGAAGCGTCGATCTCCGGGAAGATCGACCATCTGCGCGGCCTGAAGGAGAACGTGACGATGGGGCGGCTCTTCCCGCCGGTACGGGCTTCGAATGGTATCGCCACGTGCGGATCCCGCCGGACGAGCCGCCGCCGCCGCCGGCACCGCCGCCGCCCGCCGAAGAAGATCTCGATCTGGAACGCGAGATCGAGTACGCCTTCGACCTGGAAGAAGCTACAGGGGGCCGCGGTCCATCGGGAGACATCGAGTAGCAACCAGCCAAGGGGCTCTTGCCCCTTGATATCCCCGCAGGGCCCTCGACTGATTGCCAGTATCTTCTGCCGCGCTGCGCGCGGCTAGTCCTCCCTCCTGCCCTTTGCCGTCCGGCTATCATGAGTGTGCAGGGAAGTACAGCCCTGCGGTATGCGATTACCCCCGAATGTCAGGCGGCGGTCTGCGCCCGGCGTCGCCGGGCTCGTGCTCCTCGTTACTCTTGGGGCGATGGCCGGGGGGTGCGGCTCGCGGTCTGGCACACCCGTCGCTCCGGTTGTGCCACCAGTCGCGCCCGAGCTGAGCCCTGCCGGCGACGTAGCCGACTGTGTGCTGATCGCAGACCCGGGCGAACCGATTGCGACCGTCGCGTTGGGTGAGAGGGTCGATCCTGCCAACGCGCCCCATCCGTCGAACGACAGCGAACAACTGCTCTTCCGCCAGCTCTACGAGACGCTCGTCCGCGTGGACTGCGAGGCGCAGGTGCGCCCTGGATTGGCTGCTTCGTGGCAGCCTGGCGAGGACGAGAGTACGTGGGTCGTCAGACTGCGTGAGAATGCCCGGTTCTCCGACGGTACGCCGGTGACGTCGGCCGACGTCCTGTCGGGCTGGACGCGCAGTGGCGCCGGGGAGGATCTGCGTGATCACGTGACGTCGTACGTCCGATCCGTCGTTGTCGTCGATGACCGAACCCTGGCGATTACACTGCACGGCGAACGAGCACGTGCACCCCGCATCCTCGCGGACACCGGCCTGGCCATCGCGAAACGGTCGCCTGGCTCGTCCTGGCCCCTCGGCACGCACGCTCTCCGCGTCGTCCCGGACCAGGTTGCGCCGGATCTCGATAGCCCGACCGTCATCACCGTCACCGGGATTGCCCGGGATGCCGTCGCAGCCGACTCGGACACCGACTCCCGGTCGGTACGGTTTCTCGTCGATCCCGATCGCGATCCACGAGATTTCCTGGACCAGGGTGTCGATCTGCTGCTGACGAGGGATCCCGCCACGCTGGACTATGCCGCGACGCTTCCGCAGTTCCAGGTCATGCCGCTCTCGTGGCAGCGTACCCACGTGTTCCTGTCGGCCTGGCGCAGCCGATCGCTGGAGCCGCTTCCGCCCGACACCCGCGAGGCACTCGCGCGCGACGCTGTTCGCGGAGACGCACGTGGGGCCCGAGGGCCCTTCTGGTGGGAGGCGCAGCAGGAGTGCGGGATTGATCCCCGGCCGCAGGGTCGAGCGGTGTCCGCGACGACCGGGCGCATCGTGTACGAGCGGGACGATCACGCGTCGCGGGATCTGGCCGAGCGATTCGTAGGCCTCACAACTGTCTCGGGCGCAGGCACAGTGCGACCGGGGCCGGCGTCGACTCCTCCGATCCTGGATGCGCTTCCGCTGGGGCCGACGCTTCAGCGTGCGGTCGGGTTGTCGGGTGAGGCCTTGTGGGCGGCCTACGAACGTGGGACCGACGTCGGGTACATCATGACGTTCACGCGCACGCCACTCGATCCGTGCCGGGAACTGCGCGTTCTGGGCCGGCGTCTCGCGTGGTTCGACCCTGGTGCCATCGTACCGCTGGTTGACACGCGCGTGCATGCGATAGCGCGGCGAGGCCGCGCCGGCGCCACAGCGGAGTGGGATGGAGGCGTATTTCTCACGCGAGCAGGAAGCGGGCGATGACGATATGAGTCTGCGTACTCGCCTTCTCGCCGCATTCGCGGTAGTCGTGCTCGTCCCGATCGCGCTGCTGGCGTTTGGCCTCCGGCACGAGATGAGCACGCGGCTGTCCGACGAGTACGCGCGGCGGCTCGACATCGTTCTCGAGGTCATGGACGCGGACCTCCAACGCGAAAGCGCCGGGATTGGCGAACGGCTCGCCTCCTTGAGGGGGGCACTCGTGAACGACAATCGCTTTCGCCTGGCAGCGGTCGCGGGGGTCGAATCGGAGCGGGGGTATCTGCTCGACTATGCGGCGACCGCGATGCGCCTCACCGGCCTTTCGATGCTGCTGGTGCTCGACGCCGACGGTCGAATCGTCAGCTCGGGCCATTTCAGGAACGAGCACGGACGCGTCGAGCCCGCGCTCGTCCAGGCGCTGACCGGTGCGCAGACGGGCGCGGCGCTGGTGACCGCCCGCGCGCCTGACGGGGATTTCCTGGCGCTGGCGCGGGGTGAGCCAGTGCGCATTGGCGACCGGGCATTCGCGTTGGTCGGCGGAGTCGTGGTGGACGCGGCCTTTCTCGAACGGCTCGCCCGCGACCGCTCGATCGTCGTCCTGCTCGTGCACCCGGACGGCGTGCTTTCAGCGAGTCGTCATGCGGAGACGAGCCGCGAGATGCTCGACGCGGCTGGTGAGACCCACGCGGTTCGCGAGCGTCGACTTCCTCTGATCCGGCCCGCTGCGAACGCGCCGGGTGACGTTGGCGACGCGCGTCTGGTGGTGGCGCAGCCGCTGACGCCGCTGCGGATGCTCCTGCGCAGTGTGGACTCGTGGTTCCTGGTCGCTGCGGCAGGAACCGGAGTCACCGCGCTTCTGCTCGGGCTGTGGGTCTCGTCGCGCATCAGCAGGCCGCTGGCTGCGCTGGCCGACAAGGCGGCCGTCCTCGATCTCGACCGCCTGGATATCCGCTTCGACGGCGGCACCGACGAGGTTGGTACGCTGTCGCAGATTCTCGGCGACCTCGCAGCCCGGCTCCGGACCAGCACCGCCCGCGTGCGCGACGCCGAACGCCGCGCAACCGTGGGGGATCTGGCTCGCCAGATCAATCACGACATCAAGAACGGGCTCATTCCGCTGCGCAACGTCATGCGTCATCTCGTCCAGGTCGCTCGCGACGACCCGGGCGCACTCCCCTCCGTGCTCGCCGAGCGGCGCCGGACGGTGGATTCGAGCATCGCGTATCTCGAGACGCTGGCGACGAACTACGAGCGCCTGTCGCCGCCGCCCGACCGGCGCGATTGCGATCTCAACGCCTTGATCGCGGAGGTCGTGGGCGGAGTGCGCGAGCAGGACCAGGTCGAGCTGCGGACCCACCTGGCGGGCAATCTTCCACGTGTGGTGGGAGACCCGGTGGCCCTTCGGCGAATCCTCGAGAATCTCACGGCCAATGCGGGGGACAGCCTGGAGTCGAAGCCGGGGACCATTACGATCTCCACCGTGCTCCTCGAACAGGAAGGTGAGTCGCGGGCCATCCGTGTGATCGTTGCAGACACGGGTCCGGGAATGTCCAGGGAGGAATCCGGCAAGGTTTTCGACGATTTCTACACGACCAAGAAGGATGGCACCGGGCTGGGGCTCTCAATCGTGCGGCGACTGGTCATGGACCTCCATGGCGCCATCCACGTCGAGACCGAACCGGGTGCCGGGACGCGCATGATTGTTGACATCCCCGTTGCCGCTGCAGGGCGGGCTGTTCCGGACCGACGCGCGTTCAGCGTCTGATCCAGGCGTTCAGTGGGTATCCGCAGTCGGGACCGGGCGTGCCACACGATGTGAGCGTCGAATGAGAAAAGATCGATGACACAGGTCCTCGTGGTCGATGACGTGCCGGCAATGGCCGAACAGTACGCCTACGACCTCAAACGAGTCGGAGGGTACGACACGATCGTGGCTGGCGGTGGAGACGAGGCGTTCGATCTCCTGGGCCGCGAGCCCGTCGACTGTGTCGTGCTCGACCTCGAGATGCCGGGCACCGACGGCTTCGGTCTCCTGCGACGGCTGAAACAGAGTGGCATCGATACGCCCGTCATCGTGTATACCGGCACCGGCAGCTACGATCGGTGCATCCAGGCAGTGCGGCTGGGCGCGTACGGGTTCATCGACAAGGCAGAGCCGATCGAGCGGGTCGTCCACGAAGTCGAGAACGCTGTTTCGCGCGAGCGCCTCGTGAGGGAGCTTCGCACGCTGCGGTCGCGTTTCGAGGGTGACTCGGCCCTCATTGGCGAAAGCACCCCGATGAGGGCGCTGCGTGCGGCCATTGCGCGGTTGGCGTCCATTCCGAGCAGCGTCCTGATTCTGGGTGAGAGCGGATCCGGCAAAGAGCTGGTGGCGCGCGAGCTGCACGCAGGTGGTCCCGGGTCGAAGACGCCTCTCGTTGCCGTCAATAGCGCTGCTCTTCCCGAGCAGCTCGTCGAGAGTGAGCTGTTCGGCCACGAGCGCGGCGCCTTCACCGGGGCCGACCGCCTGCGCCGTGGAGCGTTCGAGGCGGCCGGCAACGGCACGCTGTTCCTCGACGAGATTGGAGAGCTGCCCCTTGCGGCCCAGGCCAAGCTCCTTCGCGTGCTCGAGGATCGCCAGGTCATGCGGCTCGGTGGCAGCCGCGCCATTCCCATTGCCGCGCGCGTCATCGCCGCCACCAACCGGGACCTGGAGCGCGAGGTCGAAGAGCGGCGCTTCCGGCAGGATCTCTACTATCGGCTGAACGTGCACGTGCTGCGGGTACCGCCGCTGCGGGAACGGCTGTCCGACTTGCCGGTGCTCGTCGATCACCTGTTGCGCGCGGTTGCCGTGCAGCTTCGCGTACGACCGAAGGCGATAGCGCCGGAGGCGGTTGCGCAGCTGGCGACCTACGAGTGGCAGAAGAACAACGTCCGCGAGCTGCGGAACTGCCTGGAACGGATGATGATTGCATCCGACCGCGAGACGATTGAGGTTGCAGACGTGCCGCCGGACGTTCACGGCGTCGATCGTGACGATGGATCCGATCCGGCGGCGCCGCCCGGCACGCTCAAGGCACTGAAGGCACACGCTGAGCGCCAGATCGTGATCGCCGCGCTGGACACGCACGACTGGCAGGTGACGCGGGCGGCCGAGGCCTTGGGCCTGTCCGATCACTCGAGCCTGCTGAAGATCATGCGCCGCCACAAGCTGACACGGTCGACGGCGCGCGGCGTGTGATGCCGGATGCCAGGACATCGCCAGTCCGACTACATGGATTCGCCGTGACGCGATCTGCGCGCTTGGACGGGGTCGGGAATAAGATCGGGTACCAGGGGCAATTCATCGACAACAAGTTCCCGAACGCCCTCATGAACGACAGTTGGATGGCGTTTCGCGTGAGCAAGATCCTCCGGTTCGGCCGCACGCGGGCGCAAGTCGCCGTGGATCTGTACAACGCCCTGAACGCCAACAGCGTCGAGACGTACAACCAGACCCTCGTACCCGGCACCGGTCTGTGGCCGCGCCCGACCGCGATTCTGGAGGCGCGGTTCGTGAAGTTCACCGCAGTTCGACTTCTAAGTAGGTTGCGGAAGGAGCCAGCAACCTGAGTGCTGAGCGCGAAACGAAGAATCACGTGTTGGTGGTGACGCGTTTCTGAGGTTCTGCATTCTGAGTGCTGCATTCTGCATTGTTACGCTGACACACGTCCTCAGCCTGCCACCGCACGACGCGGCCCTGCTCGACAGGGCCGGCGGACAACCCCATCCACCCCGGCGCACGCGTAGGGTGTCCAGCAGGACACGCAGCCGCTCCGGCTCGTGTCCGCGCGAACACGTTGAATGAAGGCCGTCACGCCCGACGCGTTGCTGGCGACATCCACAACTTCCGTGTTTGCCGATAGTTGACACCGTTGCTTCTCTCCAAGCTCCGTCTGGCCACCGGCTTGCCCCCACAGTGACCACACATGCGGCCCAGAGTGGCGGCCGCTCACCAGGAGGGGCACAGATGCTTCGCAGACACAATGGACTCGTCACGGCGAGCTTCGCCGTTGCAGCGGTGATCACAACCGGTTGCTCCGATCGCGGTAAGGCACCTGTCGCGGCAGGTACACAGGCATCCAAGGACGTGGTGCACTATGCGGAGACCACGAGGCCAACCCAGGAGACGCAGGTGGTCGAAGATGCTCCACCGCCGATGACCATGGGCCCCGTGTCGTTTGCAGACGGCGAGGCCGCGTACGAGGCGCGGGAGTACGCTCAGGCCACGCAGCTGTTCGCGCGCTATGCCGAGCAACGCCCGGACAACCCGTGGGGGCATTTCATGCTTGGATTGTCGGCGTGGAAAGCGGGCGACTTGGACCACGCCGCGCGCGCGTTCGAAGACGCGCTCCGCATAGACCCGCGTCACCAGAAGAGCCTGGTGAATCTGAGCCGCGTCCTGCTCGACGCGAACCGTCCCGGTGATGCGTCGGACACGCTTTCGCGGGCCGTCGATCTCGATCCGACCTCCAATGTCGTGCATCGCCTTCTGGGCCGCGCCCACAACGCGCAGGGGAAGGTGGACGACGCCGTCGAGGCGTACTGGCGCGCCATCGAGCTCGATGTGCAGGACAGCTGGGCGATGAACAATCTCGGGCTGCTGTTCCTCGAACAAGGACGCGCCGCCGAGGCGCTGCCGCTGCTGGCGCGAGCCGTTCACCTCCGGCAGGACGTTCCCGCGTTCCAGAACAACCTGGGCATGGCACTCGAACATACAGGCCACTTTGCGGCGGCGGCGGTGGCGTACGGCGGTGCCTTGGCCGCCGATCCCGACTACGTCAAAGCACAGCACAACCTGGCGCGCGTCGCGCAGGTGAAGGGCGATCCGCAGCCACCGTTCGACCTCGACGCAACGGCTGAGCGTTTCGCCCAGGAGGTAGAAACGTGGCGCCACGGCACATCGCTCACTCCGTAGCGCGCGAGTCTCGTTGTCAGGACGATGCGGACTCGATTACAAGCGCCGGCGGCCTCCTGGCCGCCGGCGCCTGTCGGAATGCAAAATGAAGAATGGAGAATGAAGAAGGCAGAGTGCGAGGTGTCTGCGTGGGCGCCTGCTCTGAGATTCTGCATTCTGAATTTTGCATTCTGCATTGACGCGGATGCGTCTCATCAGCCTGCTACCGTGGTGTGGTCTGGAGTGCGTCGGCGGGATCGTAGATTCGGACCCTTCCTGGCTGCAGGACCGCCACTGGCGCCCAGTCGAGCGCCCCGAGCGCGCTCGTCGCCTGGTGCGCGTCGCGAAAGACGTCCTCTTCCCACTCGTCCAGCAGGATGTACGGGCGGTAGCCGAGCCGCCGCAGCGCCTCGAGCACGATGTCCAAATTCGGCGGCGGAATGAGGTCGTAGCGGAGGACGAAGCGGCCGGAGTAGTAGCGGGCGCTTCCGCTGTGGTGCATCGCGAGCACCACCGCACGTTCCGGCAGTTGCGCCGCGACATACCGGCCAGCGTTGGCATATCGCCATTCGTCCGCCGGATTGAACGCTTGCTGGCTCCAGGCGTACCCGATGCCGTGTACGACGACCAGCCCCGTGACGAGCACGGGAAAGAGCGTTCGTACGTCGTGACGGAGACGCGCGGCCAGCGCCCACATGGACACGCTCGTCAAGACGATCACCGCGGGAATCCCAGGCAGCAGGAACCGCAGGTACCACCAGTCGTCGAACACGCCATAGAACGCGTAGCACGCGAACACCAGCACGGCCATGCCTCCAGCAGCCGTCACGAGTGCCCTGTGTGAGATGGGGAGGACGCTACGGCGAACCAGCAGCGGCGCCACGGCGGCGAGACACACCAGCGGGCTCTGGGTTTCGAGGAGCCACCCCGAATAACGCGCGAGATTGGGCCCCGCGTGATTCCAGCTGAAATACTGTTCGAGCGGTCCGTACCCGGTGAGCAAGGGGGACCCGTACCAGTAGGTGTTCAGCGCGCCAAGGGTGACAGCGGCAGCAATCGGGCCCGAGGCGTAGAGCAGGACCCGCCGAGTGGCAGCAGTTGCAGGTAGAGACACGCGCACGGCCTGCCAGATGAGCAACCCGCCCGGGACGGCCGCCAGCGGCGCCAGGTTGGGGCGTGTCAGGACGGCTGCTCCCGCTGCCAGCGCCGCGGCACAGACCGCTCCTGACCTCCGGGAAGACGCTGCCACATCAGGTTCCGCCGTTGCCCAGCCGGTCAGCGCGAGGGCCAATGTCCACCACGCCGTGGCTGGAAGATCGCTCAGGGGAGCGGAGGTCAGTTGGAAGAGAAAGATTGGGCTGGTGGCGAGAAGGAAGGCAGAGGTCAATCCGACGGGCTCGCCTCCAAGCTGACGGCCGAGCACATAGGTGGCGACAACTGCGAGTCCCGCCAGCAGCGGTACGACGAGGAACACGGCGACGGCTCCGCCCAGTCGCTCGAACACCGCCATCAGCATCGGGAGACCTGGCGAGTACATCGGCACCAGAAACGTTCCATCCGGCGACGGGATGTACGCCAACGGTCCGAACGCCTCATGTGGCACCAGGTCGTCGAGTTCTTCGGCCAGAGACGGTCGCTCCATGCGAAGCGTGCCGGACGCCCACAGCTGCGCCTGACTCACGTATCCATACGAATCCGATCCGCCGGCGACGAGGGCCCCCCGGCCGATTCCGAGCGCCACGGTTGCTGCCGCCAGCAGCAGTGCAGCCACGGTGGCAGCGCTCGGCTGGCCTGGCAGGCGACGCCGGATGCGGCCGAGTGCCGACACGCCGGCGCGCCATGACGCTCGCACCGGTCGCGGCACCAGTTCATGAATCGAGAGCGCATCGGTCGCCAGCGTGCGCCAGCGTCGTCCCGTCGGCGCGAACAACCAGGCGAGCGTGACGGAGATCAGGGCAACCAGGAACGGGTTGACTGGATTGCGTGACGACAGCCGGACCGTGCCCAGGTGAAGCACGATACCGGACGGCACCTGGGCGAGGACATACGCCCAGGCGGCGCACCCGATCGCCAGCACCAGGGCCACTCGGCGGAGAGCGGGTGCAGTCAGCGCCACGGACATGCGCAGGGGGCATGTGCAGCCAGCCACGGAGCTCCGCCCCTTGATATCCCCGCTGAGCCCCGCGGCTGGTTGCCAGTATCTACTTCCACCCCACGGCGCAAGCGTGCGCCGTGGGGGCCCCGGCTTGCCGCGCTTCGCGCGGCTAGGACCGCTATGCGGTCGGGGCAACGAGTACGAAATTCGCGTTTGGGGCCGCATAGCGGTCCGATGCCCCCGAACACGGACTACCGGGGAAAGCGCGACCCGGTGGCCGGGTTGAACTGTTGGTTCTCGAGACAGACGAACTCGATGAGGTCCGTGTCGGGCAGCAGCCGCTGGTTGACGCGGACGGTCCAGGGTCGTGTATAGGCTTTCGGATCGTCGATCGTCACGTCGATCTCGAGCGTCCCGGCGTTCGGGCGGCGGAAGCGCTCGATGAGCGTCCCTTCGGACGTGAGCGGCGCGCCGTTGACGTCGAGCCAGCCGCCGTCCTTGAAGTGCGTGCTCTCGACGACCAGCGTGTCGCCCTCCCAGTGGCCGCGCGAGTAGCCCCACCACCATGGTTCGGCATCGGGCGGCGGCGGAGGACGCCCGTCGAGGAAGATCTGCCGCACGCCCCCATTAGCCTCGTAGAGAATCACGATCAGATGGGGCAGGTGGACGATCTTTCGCGGCTGCGAATGCGTGTGCGACTGCATGTAGCCGAGCGGCAGGCACGCGGCATCCGGGTTGTCCTTGCTGTTGGTCTCCATGCGCTCGCGGCGCACTTCTTCCCCGTAGGGCGTGAAGGGGAGGCCTTCTCTGATGCCCGCTTCGATGTTCCAGAACGTTGCCTGCGGGGGTGTTCCAGGAGGGGAGGGCGGTGGACCACCTCGGAAACCGAGCACCCCCGCATAGTTCCAGATGCCGGACAGGTCGGGTTTACCGTCCGCCATGCGCGGTGCGGGTGCCGTCAGCTCCACGGTGCCTTCGGCGGTCCGTGGCAGCCTCGGATCGGGAAAGTCCGGCCATTGGGCGCCCAGCGTGACGGTCAGGACGAATACGCCGGCGGCAGCGAGGGAGGATCTGGTATGTGTCACAGCGATGTCAATTATAGGACCCGGCCGTCTCGCGGTATCCAACCAGCCGCGGGGCTCCGTTGTACAGTGGTCGCCACGGAGCGAGCCGCATGAGCGAATGGCTGTCCGCGTCGCACGCCTTCCAGCATCTCGAGCGGGCAGATGACATTCCTCACCGGGCCGCCGGCGAGACCGATCCGATCATCCGCGGAGGTGAACAGTGACCCTGCAGTGTACGATGCTCACAACGCTGGTTACACTAACCGCGTTCGGATGTGCACCCCCGGTCAGGCCAACCGATGCGTTGCCGCCGGGAGCCCTGATCGATCTCTCGCACGCATACGGCCCGGAGACCATCTTCTGGCCAACCTCGGAGCGTTTCCGTCTCGAACCCGTGGCGGATGGCATTACGCCCGCGGGATTCTACTATGCGGCGAACAACTTCGCTTCCGCCGAACATGGCGGCACCCACATCGACGCCCCGGTGCACTTCGCCGCGGGGCGGCACACGGTTGATGAGATCCCGTTGGAGCGACTGATTGGTCCGGCGGCCGTGGTCGACGTTACCGAGCAGAGCGACCGGGATCCCGACTATCAGGTCACGGTCGAGGACTTCCTTCGTGCGGAACAGGTGGATGGCCCCATCGCCTCCGATGCCATCCTCCTGATTCGCACCGGGTTCTCGCGCCACTGGCCCGATGCCGCGCGATATCTCGGCACCGCCGAGCGCGGCGAGGCGGCCGTCGCGCTGTTGCATTTCCCCGGACTGCACCCCGACGCCGCGCGCTGGCTCGTCGAGAACAGATCCATCCGCGCCATTGGCATCGACACGGCGAGCATCGACTACGGCCAGTCCACGCTGTTCGAGTCCCATCGCGTCCTGAGCGATCGGAACGTTCCGGTGTTCGAGAATCTCACTGCGCTCGATCGGTTGCCCGGTCGCGGCGCCTACGTGATTGCGCTGCCCATGAAGATTGCGGGTGGAAGCGGCGGCCCGCTGCGTGCGATTGCCGTGGTGCCGCAGTGATGTCCGCTGCCCGAGTCCGGGGCCGGCCATGAGCGCGAAGAATCGGGCGTACTGGGAGGCGACGAGCGATGCCTACCAGTCGGTGCACGGCGCGGTGCTTCATCGGGATCCATTGGCGTGGGGCGTGTGGCGCATTCCCGAGGCCGAGCTCGGCGTGCTGGGCCGGCTCGAGGGCCGCGACGTTCTGGAGCTTGGATGCGGCGGTGCGCAGTGGACGCTGGCCTTGAATGCGGCGGGCGTGCGCGCCGTGGGTTTCGACGCCTCCTGGCGTCAGCTCGCGCACGCGAGACAGGCGTCCCGCCGTGTTGAACTGGTGCTCGGCACGGCCGAAGCCCTCCCGTTCCGCAGCGAGTCTTTCGACGTGGTCTTCTGCGACCACGGGGCCATGACGTTCGCGCCTCCCGATCGCACGGTCGCCGAGGTTGCCCGCGTGCTGCGGCCGACCGGCCTGTTCGCCTTCTGCATGGCCACGCCGATTCTCGACGTGTGCGACGACACACGCGTCAATCAAGTCCTTCCGCACCTCGTCAACGACTACTTCACGCTCTGGTCGTACGACGATGGCCACTCCGTGACGTATCAGCGGCCCTACGGGGCGTGGATCCGCCTGTTTCGACAGCATGGGCTGATCGTCGAGGATCTCGTCGAGCTGCAGGCGCCCGCGTCCGCCAAGACGACGTACGCCGACTTCGTGCCGCATGCCTGGGCGCGGCGCTGGCCAGCGGAGCACATCTGGAAGGTTCGTAAGGCCGGGTGACTCAGTCCGGTTTCGCCGTGCGACGTCCCGCTGTTCGGTGCTCCCTTGTCGGGACCTTCACCGCATGAGAGGATGGCACGGCGGGCCGGTCTCGATGATGCAGGAACGGGCGAACTACATGCCGTGTGTGTCGGCCCACACAGGTTCCGTGGAGCATCCGGGTTGGGCGTGTCACGGGGAGGGCTGATCCGATGAGTGCGCTCGCGCTCGTTGTGTTCGCGTTCTCGGCGTTCGCGCTGGGGTATCGCTTCTACTCGAAGTTCATCGGCGACCGCGTGTTCCGTCTCGATCGCCGGTTTCGGACACCGGCGCACGAGCTCGAGGATGGCGTGGATTACGTGCCGACCAGGCCGTTCGTGCTCTGGGGTCACCACTTCACCTCCGTGGCCGGCGCGGCACCAATCGTGGGGCCGGCCATTGCCGTCATCTGGGGCTGGGTACCCGCATTCCTCTGGATCGTGTTCGGCACCATCTTCTTCGCCGGTGTGCACGATGCCGGTGCGCTCTGGGCCAGCGCGCGCAACAAGGCGAAATCGGTCGGTGCGCTGACGGAAGACATCGTGGGGGGGCGCGCGCGCAGCGTCTTCATGATCGTGATCTTCCTGCTGTTGCTGATGGTCAACGCCGTGTTTGCCACGCTCATTGCGAATCTGTTCGTCAGCGTCCCGAGCAGCGTGCTCTCGGCGTGGGGCGTCATCGGCGTTGCGCTGACCATCGGGTTCCTGATCTACCGCCGGGGAGTGCCGCTGCTCTGGCCATCCGTCATCGGCGTGGTCGTGTTGTACTCCCTGGTGTTTCTCGGCGAGTACGCGCCGATCACGCTGCCCGCCCAGGTGGCGGGCATCGGCCCCGCCGGGCAGTGGGTGCTGCTGCTCTTCGCGTATGCCGGCATCGCCTCGGTGCTGCCGGTCTGGCTGCTGCTGCAACCGCGCGACTACATCAACGGTCTGCAACTCTTCATCGCCCTGGGTGTGGTGTTCGCGGCCGTGCTGCTGGCCAATCCCACGCTCGTGGCGCCGGCCTTCAATCCGTCGGTGCCGGCCGGCACTCCTCCGCTCGTGCCGTTGCTGTTCGTGACCATTGCCTGTGGCGCCATTTCAGGTTTTCACGGCCTGGTGTCGTCCGGGACGACGTCCAAGCAGCTCGCCAACGAAATGCACGTGCGGCCGGTGGGCTACCTCGGCGCCGTCGGTGAGGGCTGTCTTGCGATCGCCTCGCTCATCGCCTGCACGGCGGGGTTTGCGACGCTGGTGGAATGGCAGTCGTTCTACAGCGCGTTCACGGCCGGGGGTGTCGATGCCTTCGTCAACGGCGGCGCGCGCATCGTCAATGCGGGGCTGGGCCTCCCGCTCGCGTTCTCGCAGACATTTCTCGCTGTGATGGCCGTGTTGTTTGCCGCCACGACCATGGATACCGGCGTCCGACTGCAACGCTACATCGTGCAGGAATGGGGGAACATCTATCGGCTGCCGGTGCTGCGCCGGCGTGCGCCGGCGACGATCCTCGTGCTGCTGTGCTGCGTCGCGCTGGCATTTGGCGCGGGCGGAGCGGCGGGGTCGGGAGGGTTGACGATCTGGCCGCTGTTTGGCACGACGAATCAGCTGCTGGCCAGTCTGACGTTGCTGGTTCTCAGCGTGTTCCTGCTGAAGCTGGGCAGGCCCGTGGTGTACACGCTGGCCCCCATGAGCTTCCTGCTCGTGATGACGATCTTCTCCCTGCTGGTGCAGCTGGCCGGCTTCTGGAGGGATGGGCGCTACTTCCTCGTCTTCCTCGACGTGCTCATCCTGGTGGCGAGCGTGCTCGTCGTGCTCGAGGCGCTGGCGGCGCTGAACCGTGCCAGAAAGGGGCAGCAACCGGGATCACCGGACGCGGCGGTCGACGTGTTGAAGCAGGGGCTGCCCGAGCGACCTGGCGTCCGATGACGAGGTCAAGGCTGCGGGATCTCCAGGATTTGCTCCGGGAGTTCTACGTGGCTCCGTATCGGGGGGCCGTGGCACGCGCCAGGCGCGACGAGGACGATCTCTTCATGCTCCTCGTTTTCTCCGAGATGCTGGGCGTGCCCAATCCGGCGAGCTACTACACGCTCGAGCTCCTCCCCATCCTGTACGAGCGCTTCCACGACTGGCACCTGCGGATGGGCTTGGAGCGTTCGCCGCTCGAAGGGTTTCGGTGTTGTTGAATGCGCTCCCGATTGGGGGGCATCGGATCCTGTTCGTCGGCGGCAAGGGCGGAGTGGGCAAGACCACGACTGCCGCCGCGCTCGGCGTCTCGCTTGCTGCGCGTGGCGAGGAGTGCCTGCTCGTGTCCACGGACCCCGCACACTCGCTGGGCGATGTGTTCGATGTCCGGATCGGCGACGAGAACACACCGCTCGGGCCGCATCTGCACGGCCTCGAGATCGATCCGGACGCGCAAGTGGAGCGGCACCTCGAGGCCGTGCGGCGCGCGATGCGCGACTTCGTGCTGCCCGACATGTACGGCGAGATCGACCGCCAGATGGAGCTCACACGGCTCGCGCCCGGGGCCGTGGAGGCGGCCATGCTCGAGCGGATGGCCAGCATCATGATCGAGGACTCGGCGCAATACGACCGCGTCATCTTCGACACGGCTCCCACGGGACACACGCTGCGGCTGCTCTCGCTGCCGGAGATCATGTCTGCGTGGACCGACGGCCTCCTGCGCCATCGCGAGCGGTCGGATGCGGCCGGCCGGGCGTTGAAGCGGATGCAGCGCGCGGGAGCCGGAGACGACCTGTCCTATATCGATCAGGCGGCCGACGACGTGACCGACGCGCGGTCGCAGCGGATTCGCGAGGTGCTGATGGCTCGCCGGCGGACGTTCGCCCAGGCGCGGCGACTTCTCCTCGATCCATCGACGTCTGCATTCATTCTGGTGGTGATCCCAGAGAAGCTGCCGATAGCCGAGAGCCGCAAGGCGCTGGAGGTCCTTCGCCGCGTCGAGATGCCGGTGCTGGGTCTGGTGGTCAATCGCGTGCTGCCGCGGGCGCCGCTCGGAGACTTCCTGGAGCAGCGCCGCGGGCAGGAAACGCAGTACTTGCGCCAGATTGACGAGACGTTTGCCGGAATCCCGCGCGTGGAGGTGCCGCTGCTGCCCCGGGATGTCGAGGGACTGCCAGCGCTGCAATTGGTGGCGCGCCACTTGTTGCCGGGCTGACCGGGGCAGCTAGTGTGGTGTCCGACAAGTACGTCGGCATTCGGCCGCCGCTGCATCCCGGCCGGCTGCGTTGCTCCTCCATCAAATATGCACAATATTCTCAGTCGTCGCGCCTTGCCGGCCGGGCGCATCGGCGCCCTCGGTGCTCAACGTATTTATCGGACACCACACTAGCCCCCTGCCGTGCTACGATTCACGCGCCATTTTCGTCGGTTGCCGCTGGCGAGGGAGGGGCAGATGAGGTGTAGCACCCCGGTTCGCGCGCTGTTCGTCGTGCTGTTGTCGGCGGTGATCTGGGTCGGCACGGCCCTACCGACCACCGCGCAGTCGCTGGCCGTCCGGGCTGGTGCCTCCGTCGGGGCCGCGTCGGATTGGACGCAGCCACGCACGCCATGGGGCGATCCAGACCTGCAGGGGACGTGGACGACAGACGACTACATCGGTGTCCCAATCGAGCGTCCGGTGGATCTCGGCGACAAGCTGTTCTTGACCGAGGGGGAGTGGACCGAGCGAGCCGAGCGCCAGCGCGCCCGG
>CAZDLW010000125.1:0-15561 GCA_964505975.1 uncultured Bifidobacteriaceae bacterium
TGCACCGGCAGGCGAGCTCACCATCTTCTGCGGGGCGCTCGTTGGCGCGAGCCTGGGATTTCTCTGGTACAACTCGTATCCCGCTGAGATCTTCATGGGCGACGTGGGTTCACTGGCGCTTGGCGGCGCGCTCGGCACCGTCGCGATTCTCATCAAGCAGGAGCTCCTGCTTGTCATCGTCGGCGGCATCTTCGTGCTCGAAGCCGCCTCCGTCGTCATTCAAGTGGCGTCGTTCAGGCTTACCGGCAGGCGTGTGTTCAGGATGGCGCCGCTTCACCATCACTTCGAGCTGCTGGGGTGGAGCGAACCCAAGGTGATAGCGCGGTTTCTCATCATGGCGATCATTTTCGCGTTGTTCAGTCTGACGACGTTGAAGCTGCGGTGACGTGGAAGGGAGCGCATTCTCGGTGAGCGGGCGCAGCGTCGTGGTCGTGGGCGCGGCGCGGAGTGGAGTGGCCGCTGCGGAGCTGCTCGCGCGTCGTGGTGCCCGCGTGACACTGACGGACACTCGCGACGCAGTGGAGGCGGCCCCGCGTCTGCGCGACATTGGCGTGCAGATCGAGCTCGGGGGCAATCGGCCGGACACCCTGGCTGCTGCGGACCTGATCGTGGTCAGTCCCGGTGTGCCGCTCGATCAGCCTGTGTTCGAGGAGGCCCGGCGTCGGCAGGTTGCCATCGTCGGCGAGATCGAGCTGGCGTGGCGGTGGTTGAGGGGGCGTGTCATCGCAGTGACGGGCACGAAAGGCAAGTCGACGAGCACGACGCTCATCGGGCGCATCCTGCGTGCGGACGGTCGCAAGGTGCTGGTGGGTGGAAACATCGGCGTTCCGCTCAGCAGCCAGGTCGAGGAGTCGACGCCGGATACCCTCCACGTCGTGGAAGTCAGCAGCTTCCAGCTCGAGAGCACGACGACGTTTCGGCCGTGGATCGCCCTCTGGTTGAACGTGGCGGACGACCATCTGGATCGACATCCCAGCCTCGAGGCCTATGCGGCGACGAAAGCGCGCATCTTTGCGAATCAGCGCGGCGAGGATTGGGCCGTGGTGAACGCGGACGATCCGGACGTGATGGCACGGAGCGAGGCCATCGCCGCGCGCCCGCTGCTGTTCTCGGTGTCCGGACGTGTCGCTGAAGGCGTGACGATCGATCGCCAGTGGATCGTTCGGCGTACCGTGACGGCCGTGAACCGTCTCGTGCCCGTCTCTGCCGTGGAGCTGCCTGGCATCCATATGCTCGCAAACGTTGTCGCCGCTGTGGCGGTAGCGGCGGTGGCCGAGGCGAGCCCGGGGGCGATGGTCGAAGGGCTCCGGGGCTTCCAGGGTCTGGAGCACGTCATGGAACCGGTTGGACGCCTTGGCGGCGTGCGATTCGTCAACGACTCCAAGGCGACCAACGTGGAGGCGGCCCTTCGGTCGATCGAGAGCTTCGAGAACGTGGCCGCGATCATAGGCGGCTACTTCAAGGGTGGCGACCTCCGGGCGCTGCGTGCGCCACTGTCCAGGCACGGTCGCGCTGTCATCGCGATAGGCCGCGCTGCGCCGCTCGTGCGCGAGGCCCTGCACGACATCGTGCCGGTGACCGAGGCCGCCTCGATGCGGGAGGCGATCGCGCGGGCGTACGAGGCAGTGGCGCCGCAAGGTGTCGTGCTGCTCGCGCCCGCATGCGCGAGCTTCGACTGGTTCGCCGACTATGCGGAGCGTGGACGGGTATTCAAGGACGAGGTGGCGCGATTGATGGCGTCGAGAACGGACGAGCGGTGAGCAGTCGTCAGTCGGTAGAGGCGCGGGTGGGAGCCTGCCGCTGGGAACGCAGACTACCCCGGTCTGCGAGGTGGGTGTCCCATCCCACGAGCCGACTGATGACTGCTGACCGCTTGCCGCGGGGACCGGGATTGTAGCCCATTCGGCCGCTTTGGGCACCAGGGAGTCGCACTCGCCTAGCCGCCGCTCGGACGAGGGGCTCCAGGGTTGCCCGCGTCGATGGGCTGGTGGCAGCAGCGGACTCGGGACGACACGCGGCACTCGAGATTTCGACACGTGGCACGAACGCTCAAATCGGACAAGGTTCTCTTTGCCACCACGCTGCTGCTCGTGTGCGTCAGCATCGTGATGGTGTACAGCGCTTCTGCCGTGCTGGCCCTGGAGCGCTTCTCGCAGCCGTACCTGTTCTTGACGAGGCAGCTCTTCTGGATCGTGCTCGGGTTTGCCGCCCTGGCCGTTGCCATGCGCCTCGACTACCGGACATACAGGAACGATCTGGTGGTTTGGCTCCTCCTGGCGTTTGTCGGGGTGATGCTCGTGGGCGTGCTCTTCACCGAACCCGTGAACAACGCGCGGCGGTGGTACCGGTTCTTTGGCCTGGGAATCCAGCCTTCGGAGCTGGCCAAGGTCGCTGCCGTCCTCTTCGTGGCGCTGATGCTCGAGCGGAGGATGCACCGCATTGACGACGTGTCGTACTCGCTGCTGCCCATCGGGATCGTCGCCGGTGGTCTGGTCGGGCTGATTCTCATGCAGCCCGACTTCGGTACCGCCTTCGCGCTGCTCGTGATCGTGGGCATGATGGTGTTCGTTGCAGGACTCGCCTACCGCCACATCGTCGTGGTCGCAACAGTGGCCTCGGTCACTCTGTATTTCGTGATGATAAGCGCGCCGTACCGACGACGCCGGTGGGACGCGTACTGGGACCCGTGGAGCGATCCGCTCGGCGACGGCTTTCAGATCATCCAGTCGTTCATTGCCGTCGGCACTGGCGGCACCTTCGGGCGAGGTCTCATGGCGGGCGTACAGAAGCTGTTCTTTCTCCCGGAGCCGCACACGGACTTCATCTATTCCGTCATCGGGGAGGAGTTCGGGCTCATCGGTGCGACAGCGGTCCTGATGTGCTTCTGCGTCATTGCGTGGCGCGGCCTGCGGATTGCGACGAGGGCCGAGGACGCCTTCGGATCGTTCGTCGCGGTCGGGCTCACCACGATGATCGCCGTGCAGGCCTTCGTCAACATGAGCGTCGCGCTCGGCCTGCTGCCCACGAAGGGCATTCCCCTGCCTCTCGTGAGTCATGGGGGCTCCTCGATGCTGACGAGCCTCCTGGGCATTGGTGTGCTGCTGAACATCTCGCAGCACCAGACTCGAAAGGAGGCCTCACCGTGACGGGCCTGGGGCATTGTGCCGGCGACACTCTGACCGCCGGCCGTTGCACGGCACCGCCGTGGCGTCTCGTCTGCACCGTCGGCGCGACGACGAGGCGGCAGCCCGGCTCGCCGGCTCGTGACGTGCTGTAGCGCGGCGAGATGGGGTTGTCTGTGCTCATCGCCGGAGGGGGAACGGGCGGCCACTTGTACCCCGGGCTCGCGGTGGCCCGGGAGCTGCTCACACGTGCTCCCGAGGCGCGCGTCGTGTTCGTGGGCACCGCAGCGGGGATCGAATCGCGCGTGATACCACGTGAAGGGTTCTCGCTGGATCTGATCAGGAGCGCGGGGCTGAAAGGGAAGTCGCTGGGGGCACTGGTCCGCGGTGTCGGAGTGTTGCCGCTCAGCGCGCTCGACGCGTGGCGGGTGATCTCCCGGCGGAAGCCATCGGTGGTCGTCGGAGTTGGCGGATACAGTTCGGGGCCGGTGGTGGCCTTGGCCGCCCTGCGCCGCATCCCCACTCTGCTCATGGAGCAGAACGCCATGCCGGGTCTGACGAATCGGCTGCTGGCAAGGGTCGTGAAGCGGGCCGTCGTCACGTACGAAGAGAGCGTGCGCTTCTTCGGGAGCAAGGCGGTCGTGACGGGCAATCCGGTCCGGCCGGAGTTCTTCGTCGACCGGGGAAGCGAGGCTGAGCGATCACCTGGATCCCCGGCCAGGGTTCTGGTCTTCGGGGGCTCCCAGGGGGCGCATGCACTGAACATGGCGATGGTGGAAGCGGCCGTGCGATTGGCGAAGGTCAACCCTCCCCTGCTGGTCACGCATCAGACGGGAGAGCGCGATCTCGACGTCGTCCGTGAAGGCTACCGGCGCGCGGGTTTCGAGGCGAGGGTCGAACCGTTTCTATTCGACATGGACGTTGAGATGAGTTCCGCCGATCTGGTCGTGTGTCGCGCGGGCGCGACGACGCTCGCGGAACTGACGGCGGCGGCCCGGCCCGCCATCCTTGTCCCGCTGCCCGGCGCGACCGACGACCACCAGCGGAAGAACGCCGAGGCATTGGACCGTTCCGGGGCCGCGCGGATGCTCGAGCAGCGAAACATGACTGGCGAGCGTCTTGCCGCGGAGATCCTTGCGCTCGCGTCCGACCACGATCGCCGGCGGCGCATGGGTGCAGCGGCGCGCCGGCTGGCCAGGCCGGACGCGGCGCGCGCGATCGTGGATCGGCTGCTCGAGCTGGCGGCGTGAGCCGGTATCGCCGATGAGCCCGGAACGTGCAACCCCGAATCCGGACGCCGTCACGTTTGCCCAAATCCGTCGCGTGCACTTCGTGGGCATTGGCGGCATCGGCATGAGCGGGGTTGCCGAGCTGCTCGTGAATCTCGGCTACGACGTGAGCGGCTCCGACCTGAAGCCGTCGGCGCTGACGCGACGCCTCGAGGCGCTCGGGGTAGCGGTATACGAGGGACATTCGCCGCACAACGTCGGTGACGTAGACGTGTTGGTCTTCTCCTCGGCGGTGAGACCCGACAACCCCGAGATCGTCGAGGCCTCCCGCCGCAAGATCCCGGCGGTTCCGCGTGCCGAGATGCTGGGGGAGCTCATGCGGCTCCGCGTCGCGATCGCGGTCGCGGGATCGCACGGGAAGACGACGACAACGTCCATGATCGCGTTCGCACTCGAGCAGGTTGGTCTGGATCCCACCGCGGTGATTGGCGGACGTCTGAGTGCATTCGGCAGCAACGCGCGCCTCGGTCGCGGCCAGTTCATGGTGGCGGAAGCCGACGAGAGCGACCGGTCGTTCCTGATGCTCTGGCCGTCGATCGCCGTGATTACGAACGTCGACGACGAGCACACGGAGAGCTACGGGAGCCTCGAACAGATGCAGGTTGCCTTTGCCGAGTTCGCGAACAGAGTGCCGTTCTACGGGCGTGTCGTGGCATGCGCCGATGATCCTGGCGTTGCCACGGTGCTGCCGCGCGTTCGTCGGCGGCTCGTGACATACGGCCTGGATCCAGCCGCCGATGTCGTGGGATCCGGCGTGTCGCTCGGTACCTTCGGCGGCCGATGCACGGTCTATCGGCGACGGGACGCATCGATGGAGCCGCTCGGGATGCTCGAGCTCGCGGCACCGGGACGCCACAACCTCCAGAACGCTCTCGCGGCCGTGGCCGTGGCCCTTGGCATCGGCGTGGAGTTCGCTCGTGTGGCGGAGGCGCTTCGCGGCTTTCTCGGCGCGGAGCGCCGGTTCGAGCGCCACGGCGAGGCCGACGGTGTGCTCGTCCTGGACGACTACGGCCACCATCCAACCGAGATTGCCGCGGTACTCGCCGCCGCGCGGGTGACGCTCGCCCGGCGTCTCGTCGTCGCATTCCAACCGCATCGATACACACGCACCGCACGTCTGATGCAGACATTCGGTTCGTCGCTGCGGGATGCCGACGAGATTGTGCTCACCGATATCTATCCGGCAGGAGAGCCACCGATCCAGGGTGTGACGATCGAGGGATTCGCCGATGTCGTGCGGCACCAGTCAGGGCGGCCGGTCACGCTCGCGAAGCGGCTCGACGAAGTGGTACCCGCACTGCTCTCGACCGTCAGGCCCGGCGACGCCATCATCACGCTGGGCGCCGGATCGATCGGCGCCCTGCCTCAGCGTCTGGTCGAAGCGCTCAGGGAGCGGGAGGCGAGGCGCCGATGACGGTGTCCTTTGCGGCAGATCGGCGATTTCGACGCGCCCACGTGCGACCGGGCCGGCGGCGCTCCTGGCGGTCCTCCTGGGGCGTCGTGATCCGAGGTGGCGTGCTTCTCGCGCTCGTGGGGGGAGGCGGCTTCTACGGCATCCACCGTGCGTTGTCGGCCGACGCATTCGCCGTCATGAACATCGAGATCCACGGCAACACCCGTATGAGCACCGACGAGGTGCTGGCGCTGCTCGACGGACTGCGAGGTACACACCTGCTGACCGTCGACGTGAATCACTGGCGGGAAGAGCTCCTCCGCTCGCCATGGATCACAGAGGCCGTGCTGCGGCGCTCGTTTCCCGACACGATTTCCGTGGTCGTACTGGAGCGTCAGCCCATTGGCATTGCACGCATTGGTGGTCGCCTGCACCTCGTCGACCAGCGCGCCGCGATCATCGGCGAGTTCGGCCCGGCTCACGCGGACCTCGACCTTCCCTTGATCGATGGTCTGGTGGCCGATGCGCGGGCAGGCGAGCCTCGAGTCAACGATGCGCGCGCTGCCCTCGCGGCGCGGCTCGCGGCCCACCTGCAGCGGCGCCCGGATCTGGCCGGCCGCGTGTCGCAGATCGATGTAACCGACCCGCGCAGCGCGGTACTGCTGCTGAAGGGCGATCCCACGCTCCTGCGCGTGGGCGACGACGAGTTCGTCGAGCGCCTCGACTCGTACCTCGAGTTGCTGCCGGCGCTGAGAGAACGTGTGCCGCGGATCGACTACGTCGACCTGCGCTTCGACGATCGAGTGTACGTAGGACCTCAGGAGCCCGGGTCGCGCGACCGGTGAGAGCTGGCCCCGCGCCCGAGTGGGACGCGTGTGGCAGCTGCTTCTGGCGGGGACCGGAACGTAAGGAGGTGTGGTGGCTCGGAGAGAGCGATACATCGTCGGTCTCGACGTGGGCACCTCGACGGTGTCCTGCGTCGTTGGCGAGAGCCAGGACGACGGGAACCTCGAGGTCGTGGGCGCCGGCGTTGCCGAATCTCGTGGCATCAGGCGCGGAGTCGTCGTGAACCTCGAGGCGGCCGTCGAGTCGATCGGGAAGGCCGTTGAAGAGGCCGAGCTGATGGCCGGCATCGAGATCGATTCCGTGCACCTCGGATTGTCCGGGCCGCACATCAAGGGGTTCAACAGCCGGGGCGTGATCGCCGTGGCAGGTAAGAACCGCGAGATCACCCGCGACGACGTGCGCCGGGCGATCGACGCCGCCAAGGCCGTCGCGCTGCCTACGGGACGGGAGATCCTGCACGTGCTTCCGCAGGACTTCGTCGTGGACGAACAGGATGGCGTCGGCGTGCCCGTTGGCATGACGGGTTCCCGCCTGGAAGTCAACGTGCACATCGTCACCGGGGCGACGTCGTCGACCCAGAACGTGGTGGCGTGCGTGAACCGGGCCGGGGTCGCGGTGATCGACACCGTGATCGAGCAGCTGGCAGCGGCCGAAGCCGTGCTGACCGCCGACGAAAAGGAGCTCGGCATCGCGTTGATCGATATCGGCGGAGGCACGGCGGACCTCGCAATCTTCGAGCGCGGGAGCCTCTGGCACACCAGCGTGATTGCCGTGGGGGGCGACCACTTCACCAATGACATCGCCGTCGGGCTTCGCACCCCGATTCCGGATGCCGAGAAGGTGAAGCGGAAGTACGGTTGCGCGCTCTCGTCGATGGTGGACGAGGACCAGACCATCGAGGTCGCCAGCGTCGGCGGCAGGAAGCCGCGGCTCATGGCTCGGAGGATTCTGTCGGAGATCCTCCAGCCCCGCGCCGAGGAGATCTTCCATCTCGTGTGGGACGAGATCCGGCGCGCGGGATACGAGCGGTCCTTGAACTCAGGCATCGTCCTCACCGGCGGCGGCGCCATCCTGGAGGGCATGCCGGAGATCGCGGAGCAGATCTTCGACCTGCCGATCCGGCGCGGATGTCCGTTCGGTGTCGGTGGCCTGGCGGACCACGTGAACAGTCCGGTGTTCGGCACGCCGGTTGGATTGGTGTTGTACGCCCACCGGAACCGGATTGCCGAGCCGGCGCGCGCGGGTGCGGGAGCACTGAGCCGGGTGGCCGGCCGGCTGCGCGGCATCTTCAAGGATTTCTTGTGACGCATCGTGCCCGCCGCCCGGGGGCTGCCAGTACGGCGGCGTGACGGATCACCATCGCGAAACGTCCACGTGAACGACGAGGAGGCTACCATGAGGGAACTCGAGGGTCGAAGACGGGAAGCGGAGAAGCTGCGATTGACGCTCGATCCCGATGCGCGCACCGGTGCGAAGATCAAAGTGATCGGCGTGGGCGGTGGAGGGGGCAATGCGGTCAACCGCATGGTGGAAGTCGGGCTGTCCGGCGTCGAGTTCATCGTCGCGAACACCGACCTCCAGGCGCTCGATCAGAACAAGGCTGGCGTCAAAGTTCCCATCGGGGGCAAGCTGACCAAGGGGCTCGGCGCCGGCGCAGACCCGAACATCGGCCGACAGGCGGCGCTCGAAGACACCGACAGCCTCATCCAGGCCCTCTCTGGCGCCGACATGATCTTCGTGACGGGCGGTCTGGGCGGCGGCACGGCCACCGGCGCCGCGCCCGTCATTGCCAGCCTCGCGAGCGAGCTCGGGGCGCTGACCATTGCCGTGGTCACCAAGCCCTTCAGGTTCGAGGGACGCAAGCGCGCGGTGCAGGCCGAAGCCGGTCTCGAAGCGCTCCGCGAGTGCGTGGACACGGTGATCACCATCCCCAACGAGAGACTGCTCTCCATCGTCGACCGTAACACGACCTTGAACGACGCGTTCACGCTGGCCGACGACGTGTTGCGGCAGGCCATTCAGGGCATTTCGGATCTCATTCTCGTCCCCGGGTTGATCAATCTCGATTTCGCGGACGTCAAGACCATCATGTCCGGTATGGGTGTGGCCATGATGGGAACCGGTGTCGGCGACGGCGATGCCCGCGCGATGCAGGCGGCGCAAAAAGCCATATCCAGCCCGCTCCTCGAGGACAGTACCGTGCATGGGGCGCGCGGCGTGATCATCAACATCACCGGCGGTCCCGACATGTCCCTCATGGAGGTGAGCGAGGCATCGTCGGTGATCCAGGAGGCCGCGCACGAAGATGCCAACATCATCTTCGGCGCGGTCATCGATCCAAGCCTCGTCGGGAAGATCAAGCTCACCGTGATTGCCACCGGGTTCGACAGGAAGAGCGCCGGCCGCGCCGTGCCCGCTGCCGCGCTGCAGACGCCCGTGGACCTGACGAGCTACTCGGTGCATGCGAGCAGAGCGGCGGACGGCACGGCAGCGGGCGTGGAGGCGCCGGTACACCAGGGCGCGGGCCCCGCTGCCATCCCCTTGACCGTCAACCGTCGGGCCCCGCTGGATTTGCCCCTTCGGTCAGCCGCCAGCGCGGGGAGTGGGGGAGGTACGCTTGAGATGGACGCGCTCGACATTTCGTCGCCGCTCGATGTGCCGGCGTTCCTGCGCCGGCAGAGCTGAGCGGCCCGTCGTCAGGGCTACAGACGCGGACCGATCGAGATCGTCACGTCGTCAGGCACGTCGAGCCCGTCAGACGTGCGCGTCGATTCCAGGTCGAGCCGCCGGTCCCACGTCCGTGTGCCGAGGTAAGCCTGGCAGCGTGAGGGCCGATGATACACTAGGAACACGCCCGCCAGACGTGAGCGTCGGCGTCTGAGCGTCAGATCCCGCGCGGCGGAGCTCAGACTGCCCGGCTCACCTCGAAGCATGTATCCGGGCGTCGCGCCTGTACGAGCGCCATCACCGTGCGCGCGCCTTACGGGCATCTGGCGATCCGTTCCACATCATGAAGCACTGGCAGCCCGGCGAGCAGGCGCGCGAGCTCCTCGCGAAGGAAGTCGGATACGTGCGCAAGCCGCACGGGGGTCGGCTTCGAATCGCGCTGGCGTTCCCGAACACGTACTACGTCGGGATGTCGAATCTCGGCCTTCAAACGGTGTACAGCCTGTTCAACGCGTTCGACGGCGTGGTGTGCGAGCGCGTGTTCCTTCCACCGAGAAGCGAGGTGTTGGCACAGCGAGGCGGGCGCCGCGCCCCGCTCGTGACGCTCGAATCGCAAACGCCGGTGAGCGAGCTCGACGTGTTCGCCTTTTCGGTGTCGTTCGAGTGGGATTACACGAACGTGCTCACGTTGTTGCGCCTGGCCGGTATTCCTGTGCGGGCCGAAGCCAGATCCGGCCGGCACCCGCTGGTGGTGATTGGCGGCGCCGTCACGTTCGTGAATCCGGAACCGCTGGCGCTCTTCGGCGACGTGATTGCCGTTGGCGAAGGAGAGGCGCTGATTCCCGCGCTCGTCCGGGCGTTCGAGCACGCTACGGATCGCAGCGACCTGCTGCGGAAGCTGGCGACGGAACGCGGGTTCTACGTTCCGGCCTTCTACGACGTGCAGTACGGGGACGACCATGCCATTCGCGCGTTCGTGCCGCGTCCGGGGACGGGGGCCCCGCCGGTCGTGAGGAAGGCGGCCTTGAAGAGCACGGATGCCGCGGATCCTCCCGCGACCTCGATTTTCACGCCAGACACCGAGTTTGGTTCGCGACTCCTGATCGAAGTCGTGCGCGGCTGCGCGAATCTGTGTCGCTTCTGCTGGGCGGGGTACAACTATTTGCCCGTCCGTGCGTTTCCGGCGGAACGGATCCTGCAGCGCGCCGCAGAGGCCCGGGTCCATGCGAATAGAGTCGGGCTGGTGTCCATTGCGCTCTGCGATCACCCGGACATCGAGCCGATCCTCACCGGGATGGTGGAAATGGGCTACGGCATCAGCCCTGCGTCCCTTCGGCTCGATGATCTCACCCCAACGCTTGTTCGGCTGCTCCACCGGAGCGGCGAGAAGACGATCACCGTTGCGCCCGAGACCGGGTCCGATCGGCTGCGCCGTGTCATCAACAAGACGGTCACAAACGACGAGATTTTGGCTGCTGCGGACATGATCTTCGCGGCGGGTCTGGAGAATCTGAAGCTCTATTTCATGATCGGGTTGCCGACGGAGACGGATGAGGATCTGGTCGCGATTCAAGATCTGACCCTCCAGCTTCGCGACATCATGCTGATGCATGCGCGCCCGCGCGGTCGGATCGGGCGGATTATCGGAAGCGTGAATCCGCTGGTGCCGAAACCGGGCACGGCCTATCAGTGGCTGCCGATGGAACGTGACGCGTCGATTGCCCGCAAGATCACACGCATACGGGAGTTGATGGCGGGAGTCGACAACGTCTACTTCAATATCAAGTCCGAACGGCATTCCTTCTACCAGGCCCTTCTCTCACTTGGCGATCGGCGTGTTGCGCCGGCAATCGAGGAGGCGGAACGGAACGGAGGCAACTGGCGCGCCGCTGTCGCCGACAGCGGGGTCGATCCGGAGTTCTTTGTTTTTCGCGACCGCTCTCGTGATCCGGTCCTTCCCTGGGACATCATCGACGGCGGCATGAAGGCCGACTTCTTCCGGGCCGAGTTCGGCAAGGCACTGCGCGAGCAGTGGACGCTCCCGCCAAAGCGTCAGAGGGAAAACGCACGCCTGTTGCCCGTGCTGCCGTAACCCGGACACTGGATCGCGACCCGTGCGTCACGTCGTCGTGGCGGCGTTCTCTTCGTGATCGGCGTACGCTTGCAGGATGAGCTCCCGGACGCGCTCCTGCATGGTGATGTCACCGCTCACCGGGCGCAGAAGGGCGAAGCTGCGGCGTTCGCCGTTCACCGAATACTGGCGTGCCGGGAACGTCACGTTCCTGCCACCTCCATTCCGACGTTCCCAGACACTGAAGCCAATGAGCTTCAATCCGTCGAGGATTCCATCGGTGAAGTGCAGCTCGGCATCGGCCAGCTTTCCCGGGGGATTGTTCTTCTCGTTCGGCATGATTTTCACGACCACGGCATCCTCCATCGACAGCAGCAATCCACCCCCCGTGGGGCGGCCGGCGCCGTTCGTCGCCCTCAACGCCGGCGCGGAGGAGAGATGCACGATGTCTGCCTCGCTGGCGAAACATCGTTTGAGGCTGTAAAGGGGTGATGCCTCGGGAGTTGGGACTGAGGACCGAGATGGCACGGAGGCGGCCGCCGTCGAGAGTGTGAACCAGCGTTCCGACCTCTGTCGAAGGACTGGCGAGGCTCCGCCTTGGACGGCCGAGCATGTCGGCAGCCAGGGACGGAGCCCGTGGCGGTCCGCTACTCGCGCACCAGCAGCACCTGCGCCAGGGCCAGCTCGCGCGAGTGGGTAAGAGTCAGGAACGAGGTGGAGGCGCCCATCTCGGCAAACCGCGCACTGGCGCCTCCGTGGAATTGCAGATGCGGCGGCCCATACCGCCGTATCACTTCGATGTCCTTCCAGAAGACGCCTCGTGAGTGTCCGGTGCCGAGCGCTTTCATGGAGGCTTCCTTGGCCGCGAACCGCGCCGCAAACGACGCGGCGAAGTCACGCTTACGCCGGCAGTAGGCGATTTCTTCGTCGGTGAACATTCGTTGTACGAAGCGGTCACCATGACGCTCGATGCTTCGAGCGATGCGGGCGATCTCGGTCGCGTCGATGCCTGTGCCTATAATGTGCATGTCGATGGTTCTGGGCGTGAACTCGCTGTCCCGACAATCCGGCGCGGCTCCGTGTATTCACCAAGTATGCTCATTATTTCGCCCGCGGTGCAGCGCGCTCCGGGCGCGTCCCGCGGGCACCGGCGCATCGATGCTGGTGACGCCAGCGACCGAGACGACACCTCCGCGTCGGGACGAATACGAGAGAGACGATCCGTCGCCGACCGTTGCATCGGGCCGTGACACTACCCTCCGTCCCTGACACGTTCCGGTGGGACCAGGAGTCATGGGGAGCCGTGCTGAGATGTCGGCCTCTCGAGGCCTGTGCGCCGCACGCCTTCACGACGCGACAACTGGAGTTGTCGTCTGCCGGAGATCTCCGACGCCTCGGCGATGCCGTTGGTGCGGGGAAAGTCGTCACGCTCACCCAGCAGCACGGAAACCACGTCACAGTCGTCCAGAAGGGCAGCGCCGTTCCAGAGGGGCGTCCGGAAGCGGACGTGTGCATCTCGAATGTCCCGGACGTTGCCATTGCCGTACGCGCGGCGGATTGCGTCCCGCTGCTCATCGCGGATCGACGCTGCGGTGCCGTAGCCGCGGTTCATGCCGGTTGGCGGGGAACGGCGGCCCGTGCGGCGGTTGCCGCCATCGATTCGCTGGCACGTGAGTTCGGAAGCCGGCCTGCCGACCTCGTGGTGGCGGTCGGCCCAGCCATCGGCAGCTGCTGCTACCAGGTCGGCAGCGATGTCGTGGATGCATTCGCCGCGGCAGGCCACGTGCGATATCTCATCGATCGGTGGTTCGCTGCGCCTCCCCGGTCGCGGGGCTCACGCACGTCTCCCAGGATCCGCCTGGATCTCGCCGGTGCCAACCGCGATCAGCTCGTCCTCGCGGGAGTCGTTGAGGAGAACATCCACGTCGCCGGACTCTGCACGGCGATGCACCTGGACGTGCTCACGTCGTACCGTGCAGAAGGATCCAGGGCCGGCCGCCTCGCGGGTGCGATCTGCGCGCGCGCCTGATTCCGCAACGACACCCTGCCCGAGACGGTCGAGCATGCGATGGCGACCGCCGGGAGACAGCGCGTCAGGGCTTCGTCGGATGGCGGCCGCACGGCCAGTTCGTCCGCCCGGCTACCTGTGTGCTTCGTTCATGGCCTCGTTGGCGAGGCGGTCGGCCTCGGTGTTCCGATCTCGGGGGACGTGTTCGAACGTCACCCGTCCGAGACGCCGCACCAGCTCGCACGCTTCCTGGTACAGCGGCAGCAGGCCGGCATTCTTCACCCGATACTCCCCGCGCATCTGCCTCACGAGCAGCTCGGAATCGGAACGGATGGACAACGTTCCGATGCCGTGATCGACCGCCCACCGGAGGGCGGCCAGCAGCCCCTTGTACTCGGCCACGTTGTTCGTACAGATTCCGATCGAGCGCTTCAGCTCGACCACGGTTCCGTCGTCTCGCTGAACGCGAACACCGTAACCCGCCGGGCCCGGATTTCCGCGGGACCCTCCGTCGATGTTCGCAGTGGCGGCGTTGTGCCGGCCATCGCCGAAAAGTGACGGTTGCTTCACGATGTGCGGACGACTGCCCCTTCGGCGGATGGAGGAGGCGGAACGTAATAGAGGATGCGCTGGCAGCTCTCGCACTGCACGATGGTGTGGTTGTGGCGGACCTGCTGAAACACGTGCGGTCGGAGGCGCACGTGGCACACGGAGCAGAGGCCATCGCGTGTGGCCGTGCTGATCGCGACCCCCTTGCGCATCTTCGCCACGCGTGTGAACAGCGCGACGAGCTCGTGATCGAGCGTCCCCATGAGCGCGGCCTTCGTGGCCGTTGCGGCGGCCAACGCCTTCTCGGTCGCGGCGAGCTCTTCCTGAAGCGCTTGCTTCTCGGCTTCCACTGTCTGCTGCTCGGCCGAGAGGGCCGCGTCTGCCTGTTTCACCTCCGAGGCACGGACATCGCCCTCCATCATCCGCTCGAGGAGCCGCTCTTCGGCGGCGCCCAGCTCCTTCTGCGCCGTCTCGATCTCGACCTGCATGGCCTGGTACTCGCGGTTCGTCTTCACGGCGGAGAGCTGATCCTTGAACTTGGTGAGCCGTCCCTGATAGACGGCCGCCTCGCGTTCGAGTGCGCGCCGGGCCTCCTGATTGTCTTTGAAACGCTGCCTGGCGGCGTTGAGCGCCTCGGTCGCGCTGGTCAGCCGCGCGTCGGCGTCCGCCATGCATTGCGGATGAGCGGCGATTCGATCCTTGGCGTCTGCGATGGCTGTTTCCAGCTTCTGGAGCTCGATGAGCCGCTCGAGGTCTGGGGACATTGAAGTGTCAATGGGGAAGGGGAAGGCAGGTTGGCCCCTCATTCCCCGTTGCCAGGTCGACATTCTTCATCGGCATTCTTCATTCTGCATTGGGTCTGGGCCCGCCAGGATTCGAACCTGGGACCAACCGATTATGAGCCGGCCGCTCTACCGCTGAGCTACGGGCCCGTCTGTGCCGCGTCTGCGGCGCCAGCGCGTATCTCTTACGTGCCTCCTACGTCCGTCCCTCGAGGAATGCCTTGAGTTTGCGCGAACGCGAGGGGTGGCGGAGCTTCCGCAGCGCCTTTGCCTCGATCTGTCGGATGCGTTCGCGCGTGACCGCGAAATTCTGTCCCACTTCTTCGAGCGTGTGCTCGCTGCCGTCCCCGACGCCGAAGCGCATCTTGATGACCTTCTCCTCGCGCGGTGTCAGCGTCTTGAGGACTGCCTCCGTCTGCTCCTTCAGGTTCAAATTGATGACCGCGTCGGAGGGCGACACGATGTTGCGATCCTCGATGAAATCGCCGAGATGCGAGTCTTCTTCTTCGCCAATGGGCGTCTCCAGGGAGATGGGCTCCTGCGCGATCTTGAGGACCTTGCGGACCTTGGCGACGGGGATATCCATCCGTTTGGCGATCTCCTCCGATGTGGGCTCGCGTCCGAGCTCCTGCACCAGGGCGCGTGACGTCCGAATGAGCTTGTTGATCGTCTCGATCATGTGGACGGGGATTCGGATCGTGCGCGCCTGATCGGCGATGGCACGCGTGATAGCCTGCCGAATCCACCACGTCGCGTACGTCGAGAACTTGTAGCCGCGCCGGTACTCGAACTTGTCCACCGCCTTCATCAGGCCGATGTTGCCTTCCTGGATCA
>CAZDLW010000126.1:0-15411 GCA_964505975.1 uncultured Bifidobacteriaceae bacterium
TCAGGAGCGCGCGGGCCACCTCCCCCTCGAGCGTATCGCGGAACTGCTGCGCAGCATTGCGCAGGTTCTGTCGCATTCGCTCGTGCGCAGCCACGCTCACCTGGCCGATCCAGCGGTACTGCAGCACGGCCAGCGCAGGCAAGAGCACGAAGAGCGCGCAGGTGAGCAGCGTGAGTCCGGAGGGGCGCTTCATTCGTACGCGCGAGTCTACCCTACCGGACGATCCTTGTAAATCACTCGTCTGCAAGCGTTTACATCCTTAACAAACTCTTAGCCCCGGGTTAATGACCACCCTGGCGCCGATAGAAATAATACCAGTGTGGTGTCTCCGAAATAGCGTGGCATTCGCTCGCCGCTGCATCCCAACGCGCGGCGTGGCTCCTCCTCCAAATATGCCCAATGTTCTCAGTCGTCGCGCCCTGCGGGCCGGGCGCATCGGCGCCCTCGGTGCACAAGCTATTTCGGAGACACCACACTAGCTCCCTGCCACGATGAGACCGTCCATTCTCGTCCTTGTCGCTGCGTCACTCGCTGCCACGCCGCTCTTCGCACAGACAGCCAACATGGCCCAGGTACGGCTGGTCATCGTCGATCAGACTGGTGCCGTCATCCCTGCTGCCGAGGTTACGGTTGCGCTGCCGTCTGGCGAGCCCGGCAATACGCGGTACCAGTTCGGTGTCTATGGCAGGACGACATCCGGTTGCACAGGACGCTGTCGTTCAGCGTCGGCGTGCGGCAGGAGTGGCAATCACACGTCGGCGACAAGGTGAACGTCATGCCGCGGCTCGGGTTGACCTGGAACCCGCAAGGTCGTCGGACGACCCTGCGCGGTGGGTACGGCGTCTTCTACGACTGGTACGAGGCGAACCTGCACGATCAGACGCTGCGCGTCAACGGCATCGCGCAGCGCGACCTGCTGATTTTGAACCCCGGGTTCCCCGATCCATTGACCGGAGCGGAACCGGTGATCCTCCCGGGCGGCCGTGTCCAGGCGGACCCGAATCTGCGGCTGCCCTACATGCACCAGGGGCGTCCATCGGCCTCCAGCGACCTCTGGTGCAGAACGTGGACCTGCAGGTGTCCTATCAGATGCTGCGAGGACGCAATGACCTGCGCGCGCGCGACGTCAATACCCCGGTCGACGGCGTGCGGCCGGAATCCGGCGTGGGCACTGTCACCCAGATCGAATCCACCGGACGCTCGCAGAGCGACCGACTCAGTGTGCAGGCACGGCTGCGGCTGCCGCGCTCTCGCGTCGTGACGAGCGTCACCTATACCCTGGGGAAGGAGCAGAACCACTCGAACTCGGCGCTGTCGCTCCCGTCGAGCAGTCTCGATCCGGACGTGGATTGGGGACCGGTGGGAGCGGATATCCGACACCGCCTGCAGGCGCAGGCGCAGGCGCCGGTCGGACTCGGGCTGCGCGCAACGATCCGGATCAGCGCGCAGTCTGGCGTGCCTTACACCATGACCACCGGACGCGACGACAATTCGACGGCGTGGTCAACGATCGCCCTGAGGGAGTCGGTCGCAATTCGCTTGGCGGTGCGGCCTTCTGGAACGTCACCAACCTGCGTCTCTCGCGTCAGATTACTCTTGGTGGCTCCTTGGGCGGGTCCGAAGTCAGCGAGGGGGGGGCGGGAGCGGTGGCGAATCCGGTGGGGGATCGGAACGCTCCCGCTACAGCGTCGAATTGTTCGCGAGTGCATCGAACCCGTTGAACCGGGTCATTCCCCAGGCCTACAGCGGCAACATGCTCTCACCATTCTTCGGGAGGCCGACCCGCGTCAGCAGGCACGCCGGGTCGACGTGGGAGTCGGCTTCCGCTTCTGACCGTCCGACCGGGGATGGCACAGTCGCGCGAGGGAGTGACGGTCTAGAATCGATCCGTGGACATCATCGTCGCCGGCGCGGGCATCGTGGGCTGCGCCATCGCTCACGAGCTCGCGCGGCGGGGCGCGCGGGTGCGCGTGCTCGACCCGCGGGGCATCGGCCAGGGTGCTACCCGGGCGTCAGCCGGAATTCTCGCCCCCCATATCGAAGGCCATGCCGAACCGCTGCTCTCGTTGTGCCTGCAAAGTCTCGACGCGTACGACGGCTTCATCGACTGCATCCGTGCCGACGCGAATCGCCCCGTCGAATACGAGCGCACGGGGACGCTGCAGGTCGCGGTGGACGAACGTGAGTCTGCCGACCTGAGGGCACAGGCGCGACAACTAGCCCAGCGCGGTGTGGCGCACACCACACTCGCGCACGAGGAGGTGAGGCACTCCGAGCCGGCGCTGCTGCCGAACGCTCTTTCCGGGTTGCTGGTCCCTCAGCACGGGTACGTGCACGTGGCCGCGCTCACGGACGCGCTGGCCCAGGCCGCCGAGCGCCGGGGTGCGACGTTCTCGCGCGAGCGAGTCGTTCAGGTGCGTCAGCGGGACGCGGGCGTCGAGGTACGAACGGAGGTCGAGACCATTGACGGCGATGCCGTGATCGTTGCGGCCGGCAGCTGGTCGGCGGCGATTGCGCCCGTGCCAACGACGCCGCCGATGGTGAGGCCGGTCCGCGGCCAACTGCTCAGACTTCGATCCGGGCGTCGGCTCCTGTCGCACGTCATCTGGGGCAGCCGGTGCTACCTCGTGCCCTGGCAGGATGGCTCGGTGCTGGTGGGGGCGACGGTCGAGGATGCCGGGTTCGACGAACGTTCGACGGCCGTTGCCGTGAAGGAGCTCACCGAATTCGCGATGGACCTCGTTCCGGCGCTGGCCACGGCAGCGTTCGAGGGCGTCCTTGTCGGGCTGCGACCGCGATCGCCGGATGAGTTGCCGGTCATCGGCTGTTCGTCCACGACGCCGCACGTCTTCTACGCGACAGCCCACTACCGCAACGGAGTGCTGCTCGCCCCGCTGACGGCGGCCCTGGTAGCGGACCTCGTGCTCGATGCGGCCGAGCGTACCGAGCTCGCGTTGGTGCGCCCCGATCGGTTCGGGCTGTAGAGCCTGAGCAGGTCTGGCAGGCGGTTGGACGCCTGATGCACTATCGGATGGGAAAGACCTTCTCGAGGTCGTCCGCAGGTCGCGGGATCACGTGGACGCCGATGAGCTCGCCGACCCTTCGGGCGGCCGCCGCGCCGGCGTCGGTCGCAGCCTTGACGGATCCGACATCGCCACGAATGATGGCCGTCACGAGACCGGCATCCACCTTCTGCCAGCTCACCAGGACGACGTTGGCTGTCTTGAGCATCGCGTCGGCCGCTTCGATCATCCCGACGAGACCGCGCGTCTCGATCATGCCGAGTGCATCGCCGATGTCCGCTCGAGGGTTTGCCATGAAGAAGTGGAGGCTCGCGTCTGGGCCGGTATCTTACCATCCTTCCCCAATGCGGTGCGGGATGCGCCGTGCGCGTCGAGAACCGTCATGGAGATCGTGAATGCCCAGGGTGCACTGCTCGAGCGCATCCTCGACCTGACCTACCCGATCTGGCACGAGGATCTCACGCGGCAGGCGTATGGGCAGTGGAACCGGGCGCAGACGCGCACATTGTGGGGCCGCGAGCACCTCCATCGCGTCGCGCTCGTCGACGGCCACGGCCAGCTGCTCGCGAGCGCCAAGCGGTATCGCTTTCCGATTCGACTCGACCGGAGTGAAGGGTGGATGTGTGGGCTCGGGGCCGTGTTCACGCCGGCGGAACTGCGGGGACGTGGATATGCTGCCGCGCTGATCGACCGGCTGATCGACGAAGAACGTTCGCGCGGTGCGATGCTGGCGGCGCTGTTCTCGGAGGTCGGCCCGACGTTCTACCGGCGTCTCGGCTTCGTACCCGTGCCGTTCGACGAGGTCACTGTGGACGTGGATCTGCGCGCGGGCGCACCCGCCATGCTCGTACGGGCGGGCGACGAGCGCGACCTGCCTGCCGTCGCTGCGATCCACGCCATCCGGTCCGGGCAGGCACGGCTCGCGCTGCGACGGGATTCGTCGTTGATTCAGCATGCACTTTCGAAGAAGCGTTCGTTCGCCGGCCTGAGTCCTGCCGGCCTGCGGCAGCTGGAATTTTTCGTGGCGGAGGAGGGGGCATCGGCCGTCGCTTACGTCGTTCTCAGCGTGGCGGCTGCCGGCGGTTGGACCCTGGAGGATGCCGGCGATCGCGATCCTGCCGGAGCCCGCGTCGGCGCGCTGCTGCAGGTGCTGTCGGCCCGTGAGCCGTCGCACCAGCCACCGCGCATCCGAGCCTGGTGGCCGCCCTCGTTCGCGGTTCCGCCACAGGTACGGCTCACGAACAGGACTCCCGCGCGGGACCTGTTCATGATCAGGGCCTTGACACCTGTTGCACTGCCGTCCGCCGCAGAGGTCTTCTACTGGCACATCGACTACTTCTAGTGTCCTGTCCCGCGTAAGAGTTGCCAATGATCCGGAGCGCGGCACCCGGATGGCAAGGCGCGACAACCGAGCATATTGGGAATGTGTAAGGGAGGAGCAACGCCGCCAGCCGGGATGCCCCGCCCGGAGCATTGGCAAGTCTTACACGGGACAGGACACTAGCGTTCACTGCGCCGTTCTGAGGATCTCGCGCGCGGCGAGGCGGCCACTCGCACCGGTCATGAAGCCGCCGGGATGCGTGCCTCCACTGCACAGGAAGAGGCCGCGGATGGGTGTGGTGTACCGCGCGTACCCCAACAAGGGACGCATCGTGAACAACTGATCGAGCGCGAGCTCGCCATGGAAGATGTGGCCCCCGGCGAGGCCGTACTCGCGCTCGAGATCCAGGGGCGTGATGGTCTGGGCCGCCACGATGCTCGCGGAGATGCCGGGCGCGTAGTCTTCGAGCGTGCGCACGACCGCAGCCAGCAGCCCGTCCCGCGAATCGGACCACGGCGTCGAACGAAGGCGGTAGGGAGCGTAGTGCGCGTAGATCGAGGCGACGTGCGCTCCCGTGGGAGCGATCTGTGAGTCGCTGATGGACGGGATTCTGATGTCCAGCCAGGGGTCCGTCGGGGGTTCGCCGTACTTGGCGCGGTCGAAGGCGCGCTCCAGATAGTCGAGGTCGGGCCCGATGTGAATGCGACCCGTCAGCATGGCCGTATCGGGCACACCCCGAAATCGCGGCAGCGACGCCAGGGCAAGGTTCACCTTTGCGACCGTGCCGTACGCACGATAGTTCTTCATCATGGCGACGTAGTCCGGCATCAGGTCTGCCGGGTCAACCAACCCCAGCATCGTCGTGCGCGGATCCGCCGCCGATACGACGGTTGATGCGGCAACCTCACGGCCGTCAGCGACCACTCCGGATACGTTGCCGTCGTGAACGAGGATCCGTTCCACGTGCGTGCCCGGTCGAATCTCGGCTCCTGCGGACACGGCTGCGGCTGCCATGGCCTGCGTCACTGCGCCGGGTCCCCCCCGCACCTGGAACGACGCGCCAGCCAGGTGCCGATGTGCCTCGCGGAGCAGCAGGACGAGCGCGCTTCCTGCGGACCGTGGGCCCAGCATGGTTCCCGAGACACCCGGTGCCGCGACTGCCGCACAGAGGAGGTCGGTCGTGAACCATTCGCGGACCAGATCCGCGACGGGCATCGGCACCCAGCGCAGAAGGCGGTACGCGTCACGTTGTCCGAGCGCCCTGAAGTGCCGCCCCGTACTCAGCAACTGCCAGAGGTCGCGAGTACTCGGATGGTCGATGTCCGGCGGCGTGGAGGCGACGAGCGTCTCGAGGACGGTGGCCATCCGCCGCACCGTTGCGCGAAAGGCGCCATACGCTGTTGCATCGGCAGTGCTCCTCGCTCTGAGGCTGTCGCGTCTTCCTGGATCGTCATAGAGCACCAGCGGGGCGCCGTCCACCGGCAGCGCGCAGACGGGCGTATCGCCCGCGATCCGTGCCAGGCCGTGCCGGCGCAGATCCATGTCGCCCGCGACCTGTTCGTGGAGCAGCACTTCGTGCGAGAGTGCAGGGCACCGGAAGCCAGGGTGCAGCTCCGTCGTGATTGCGCCTCCTCCTACTTCGGGGCGTCGCTCGAGCACCAGCGTCCTGCGGCCGGCGCGTGCGAGGTAGAACGCGGCCGCGAGGCCGTTATGGCCACCGCCGATGACGATGGTGGTGCTCATGCCGCCAGGATCCTCATTGCCGCGTTCCGTCCGGGCGCACCCATGATGCCGCCGCCAGGGTGGGTCGCGGACCCGCACATGTACAGGTTCTCGAGAGGAGTCCGGTAGCGCGCCCATCCTGGAGCGGGTCGCAGGAAGAACAATTGCTCGAGCGACAGCTCGCCCTGGAAGATGTTGCCCTCCGACAGTCCCCACTCACGTTCCAGATCGAGCGGGGTGAGCACCTGGCGGTGGAGGATGATGTCCCGCAGGTTCGGGGCGTACGCGGCCAGCGTGTCGATCACCGTGTTGCCGAAAGCGTCCCGGTGTTCGTCCCAGGTGCCTTCTGCCAGGTGGTATGGCGCGTATTGCACGAAACACGACATGACGTGCTTGCCGGGTGGCGCGAGGCTGGTATCGGTGATCGACGGAATCACGATGTCGATGTAGGGTTGGCGCGAGAACCGGCCGTACTTCGCCTCGTCGTACGCGCGTTCCATGTAGTCGACACTCGGCGAGATCGAGATGGCGCCTCTCAGGTGAGCCCCGGGTCCGCGCAGACAGGTGAAGTCCGGCAGGCTGTCGAGCGCCAGGTTCACTTTGCCCGACGAACCGCGAAACTTGTAGCGGTGGATGTCCTCGACGAAGTCGTCGGGGAGCGTGCGGGGATCGAGCAATCGCAGGAACGTGAGTCGCGGATCCACGCTGGACACGACGGCCCGGGCCCTGATCTCGCCGCCACTGGCGAGAGCGACGCCTTCCACCCGCTCGCCGCGCACGAGGATCCGCGACACCTCGGCGCTCAGGCGGATCTCGACTCCGGCTTCTCGCGCCGCTCCGGCAATGGCGTTCGAGATCGAGCCGGTTCCCCCGCGCGCCAGGCCCCAGGATCTCAACGCGCCGTCGATTTCGCCCATGTAGTGGTGGAGTAGCACGTACGCCGTACCGGGCGACCGGACCCCCAGAAACGTCCCGATGATCCCGGACGCTGCCATCGTCGCCTTGAGCACGTCGGTTTCGAACCACTGGTCGAGGAAGTCGACCGCACTCATGGTCATCAACTGGACCTGGTTGTATTGCTCCTGCCGGGCGAGCCGCCGGAAGCGCTGGATCAGGGAGACGAGTTGCTGGAGCGAACGTGGGTGCAGCGACAGCGGATCCGGAGGCAGCATGCCAAGGATCGGCTTGACGAAGCGGCCCATCTCCACCATCGCCCGCCCGTACTCGTCGTACGCCTCGGCATCGAGCCGTGAGTGACGTGCGATTTCTCGACGTGTCTTCGCGTGGTCGTTCACGCGCCAGAGGTAGTCGCCATTCGCCATCGGGGTGAACGTGCCATCGAGCGGCAGAATCTCCAGGCCGTGGCGGGGCAGGTCGAGCTCACGGATGATTTCGGGTCTGAGGAGCGAGACCACATAGGAGCAGACGGAGAAGTGGAATCCCTCGAACACCTCCTCCGTGACCGCAGCTCCCCCGAGCACGTGCCGGCGTTCCAGCACGAGGACCTTCCGCCCGGCCCTGGCCAGGTAGGCGGCCGCGGTCAACCCGTTGTGGCCCCCGCCAATGACGACAACGTCGTAGGCAGACACGCACGCATTCTACAGGTGGCTGCAGAGCTCCCGGTCGGCGTACAGGCCAACCGTATAATCCTCCATCGTGCCCATCGGGACCCCGTTTCACCCGCGGACGCTCGCGTTGTGCGAGCCGCTCAACTACCGGGAGTGGTCCGGCTACTACGCAGCGGGTTCGTACGAGACGCATCACGAGCACGAGTACAACGCCATCCGCAATGCCGCCGGCCTGGTCGACATCTCCCCGCTGTTCAAGTACCTGGTGACCGGTCCGGACGCCCCGCGACTCGTCAACCGCGTCATCACACGCGATGTGACGAGGATGGCCAAGGGCCAGATGTTCTACACGCCCTGGTGCGACGAGGAGGGCATGGTCATTGACGATGGCACGGTGACCAGGCTCGGAGCGCAGCAGTTCCGATGGACGGCCGCGAATCCAAGCCTCCGCTGGCTGCGGCGCAACGCCGAAGGGACGCAGGTGACGATCGAGGACGTATCGGAGCAGGTGGCCGCACTGGCGCTGCAGGGTCCGACGTCCGCGCGCATCCTGCGGGCGGCTGCCGACGCCGACATCGACTCGCTCGGATACTTTCGCGCGACGGGCGGCCGGATTGCCGGAGTGCCAGTCGATATCACCCGCTCCGGGTATACCGGAGATTTGGGTTATGAGATCTGGTTGCCGAGCGATGCGGCGCTCGTCGTCTGGGACGAACTGATGCGTGTCGGTCGGGCGTTCAACATCAAGCCGGTCGGTCTGTTGGCATTGGACGTCGCCCGGGTGGAGGCGGGGTTGCTGCTGATTGATGTCGACTTCCACGGGAGCCGGAAGGCCCTTGTCCCCCGACAGAAGTACACGCCCTTCGAACTGGGGCTCGGGCGACTCGTGAGCCTCGAGAAGGGACCGTTCGTCGGGCGTTCGGCATTGCTCCGAGAACACGAGCACGGGCCGCGCCGGATGATCGTGGGACTCGAGATCGACTGGACGGACGTCGAAGTCCTGTACGAACGGGCCGGGCTGCCGCCGGTGGCACCGGTGACCGCTTCTCGTGCGGCGGTGCCGGTCCTGCGAGGGACACGGCAGGTCGGGCGCGCCACCACGACCGCATGGTCACCGACGCTGAAGCGGCTGATTGCGCTGGCGACCGTCGATGCCCCTCACACGGCCGCGGGTACGAGAGTGCGATTCGAGCTGACGATCGACGCTGTACGCCATCATGTCGGCGCGACGGTTGTCCGGACGCCCTTCTTCAACCCGCCCAGGAAGACGAGCACGCCACCGCTCTGATCCCGGCGCTGCCAGGGCTGATGAGGAACGTGTGAGCGTCACGACAGAAGCCCACGCCGCTGGCGAGCGTCGGGGGTCAGACCACGCGCGATCGGCGTGCATCGATGAACGACTTCACGCACAGGGCGACGAACACGCCCGTGAGCGCGGCCATCGCCCCCTGGGACAGCACGGCGACGTCGGTGCGTCCCGCCATGATGCCACGCAGGAAGGGAATCGCGGCCCCGGCGAACCCGAGCAGGGCGACGGCCGCGGCGGCGTGCATGGCGTGCTTCCGCAGGTGGTCCTTGCGGGCCACGAGCCCCAGCCCGATGAGCACGAGGCCGAATAGTGCGGGAATGAGCGCGGTGAAGCTGACCCCGCCAGTCAGCGCGTATCCGGCCAGTCCGAGAACCGTGAGCAGGATGCCGAAGAGGAGGGTCGTTGAGGCCATTGGGAGATTGTAGCGATTTCGTTGCCAAAGACGGGTAGAATCGCCGCCACAGAGGAGGCACATGATTCCAGAACGCTACGCTCCGATGACGTACGCACTGTTCCGCATCGTGTTCGGGTTCGTGTTCCTGATTTTCGGGTTACAGAAGACGCTCCCCTGGTTCACGGGCGGGGGACCGGCCGTGCTGAGCATGCAGGGTGCTGCCGGTATTATCGAGACCGTTGGCGGCCTGCTCATCATGATTGGCCTGCTGACGCGCCTGGCCGCCTTCATCGCCAGCGGCGAGATGGCCGTGGCGTACTGGTACATCCACGTGTCGGTGGTCGCCATGGGGGCCGAAGGCGCCGGTCTGCCGTGGGGCCTGCTGCCCCATTACAACAACGGCGTGAACGCGGCGCTGTTCTGCTTTGCGTTTCTGTACATCGCGACTCGGGGGGCCGGTATCTGGAGCGTGGACGAAGCGCGGGGTGAGCGACGTACGGCGATATGAAGCTGAAGAGCTGGGGCCGAGGCCGACGCTGACGCCCCAGCGAAGACCAGCCGTTGTGCGCCTGCGCTCGCCCGGAGATCGACGGGCGTCATCGATGTGTGTCTGTCAGAAGCGCCCCGAGCGCGGCGACGGCATCTTCGAGTTGATCGTCGCGCAGATAGGGCGCGGGACCGAGACGCAGGATGTCACCGCGCGCATCTACGAAGACGCCACGCGTTCGAAGGGCGCGCACGAGGTCTCGCGCGCCGCTGGTCCGGATCGCGAGAAAGCCGCCGCGCCGCTCGTCGGGCAGTTGCTCGACGTGCAGGAGCCGCGGATCGAGATCGAGCGACCGCACCCTGGTCTCCAGTCGTCCCACCTGATGTCGGCTGATCGCGCGCAGCCGGTCCGGAGTCAGTCCCTGCTCGCGGTGGAAGGCGAACACCGTCGCGGCCCGGTAGTGCGACACCGGATCGTACGTGGCGCCCGCAAACGCCGCGGCGCCGGGACCGTACGCAGCAGCGGTCCGGCCTCCGAGTCTCGCTTGGATCGAGGTGTCGATCTCGGCGAACTCGGCGAACCATCCCGTCAGCACCGGCCTCATGCTGCAGCCGGGCGGCACCCGCAGGAACGCACAGCCTTCACCCAGCTGGCAGTACTTGTATCCTCCGCCGGTGACGAAGGCATCCCGCAGGCCCATCGTGTCGATATCGAACGGCACGACGTTCAGGTGGTGGTACGCATCCACCAGGAGCCACGCGCCATGTCGAGTGCACGCCCGGGCGATGTCGCCAAGGCCGGGGACGACTTCCGCCGTCTCGTACAGCACGGACGAGACGAGCGCACAGGCCGTGCGGTCGTTCACGGCCATCGCGAGTCGCTCGGCGAGGGCGTCTGTTGGATGTGCGGGAACGGTGACGATGTCCAGGCCCTCTTCCGAGAGGCGATCGAGCTGCCTGCGCACCGAGTGGAACTCGCCGTCGGTCGTCACGATCCGCGGGCGGGCGCGAAGCGGGAGCGCTGACAGCCATCGGGTGACCAGTTCGTGCGTGTTCTGGCCTAGCGCGATCCGATCGGGCACGTCGCCGAGCAGGCGCGCGAACCCTTCGCGCACGGCCATGGCCTGTCGGGCAGCTTCGTCCCACTTGTCGTCCACCAGCTCCGCCGCGTCGAGCCACGCGCGTTGCTGGGCCTCGAACGCCACATCGGGCCATGCCTGATGGGAATGCCCCGTGAGCAGGTGGCGTTCGGCCACCCGGAACCGGGAGTAGTGGGACGCGAGAGCATTCATCGAAGCGCCCTCTGGACGGGTTTTCGCATCTCGCCGTTCGGCCTGCTTCGACGGTGTGATTGCCCCCGGGACGAGTCGCCTGCCGTCATCATGAATCATCCGGGTCAGGGATCACGACTAACGAGGCCCTGCCTCAGACCGTCGAGCATGTTGGCAGCGGCTCCGCCTCGCTAGAGTGGCAGTATCTCCTGCCGCATTCCGTGCGGGCGAGACGCCTTGACGGCCGGTCCGAAAACTTGACTCATTCGTAAGGATTCCAGCCGCTCAAGGCGTCCAGGTCGCCCGCGTCAGAGCTGCGACCGTATCTCCCACAGGTCGGGAAACATGTTGTCGCCGAGCGTCGTGCGCAGATACGCGGCGCCACTGGATCCGCCGGTGCCCGCCTTCACTCCAATCGTGCGCTCCACCATCCTGACGTGTCGATACCGCCACTCCTGTACGCCCTCGTCGAGATCGACGAGCCGCTCGCACAATTCGGCGTTCTTCGGATCGTGCCGGTAGACGTCGATCAGGATCCGCTGGACCTCGCCGTCGGAGGTAATGGGCGCCGTCAAGTCCCGCGCGAGCTGCGCCCGGGGGACCGGATAGCGCTCGCGTGCGAGGTACTGCAGGAAGGCGTCCCAGAGAGTTGGCTGCGCGTAGCGGCGCTGGAGTGCCTCGCGTGCCCGACTGCCTTCTGGAAACCGCGTCATCGTCTGAGCGCTTTTCCTACCGAGCACGAATTCGATCTGGCGGAACTGATCGGACTGAAATCCGCTCGCCGCTTCGAGTCGCGCGCGAAACGACAGGAACTCCAAAGGGGTCATGGTCTCGAGGATGTCCAGCTGGGCGACCAGGACCTTCAGAATCGTCAGGATTCGCTTGAGCGTGTGCTGGGCACGATGCGTGTCGTCGTTGGTCAGCAGGAGCGATGCGCGGTCGAGCTCGTGCAGCAGTTCCTTGAACCAGAGCTCGTAGACCTGGTGGATCACGATGAAGAGCATCTCGTCGTGCTCGGGGCTGGAGGAGCGGGGCTGCTGCAATGCGAGAAGCTCGTCCAGTTTGAGATAGCTCCCGTACGTGACGGCCGCGTTGGGGGAATCGTTCATGACGTATACCCGACATCTCGACGCCGCCCGCACGGAGTGCGGGCAGAAAATACTGCCACGGGCGCAGCGGCGCCGCTGCCCACATGGCTCGCTGGTCTGAGGCGCCGCCTCGCCAGTTCTGGTGGCGATGGGATGGTCAGTCGTGCGACCGGAGACCGGGCCCTCCGGCGGCGTCATGTCGCCGGCACATCGTCCACATCGAGTCCGACGGCCCTCATCAAGGCAATCGCATTGCTGCGCGTGACAGGACCTGGCTTCACGCGGTAATCGAATCGCATCTCCCCGTCTTCGAACCAGTCCTCGAGGTGGACGTTCGACGCCTCGGGCGCCAGGGTGTCGGCCACGGCGGTCAGCGCGAGATCGTGCGTCGTGATCAGGCCGATGGCGCCCTTGTCGAGCAGGCCTCGAAGGACGCCGGATGCACCCACGAGCCGGTCGTGCGAGTTCGTGCCGTGGAAGAGCTCGTCGAGCAGGAACAGCAGCGGCACCGGACCTTCGGCGTGCCGCGCGAGCTCGCGAATGCGCGTGATCTCCGCGTAGAACCGGCTGCGCCCTTCCTGGAGCGAATCCTGAATTCGCAGCGTCGCGCCAATGGTCAACGGTGACACGCGAAGCGATGCGGCGCGTACGGGCGCTCCGGCGAGCGCCAGGACAGCGTTGATGCCGACCGTGCGCAGCAGCGTGCTCTTGCCCGACATGTTCGAGCCGCTGACGACGAAGAGACGCGTGGGGCCGGACAGCCGGACGTCGTTGCGAACCATGCGGGACGCCGGCAGCAGCGGATGCCCGAGTTCGGTCCCATCGAAGAGCCCGGCCGCGTCGGAGTGCGACGAAGGCAGCACGAGCTCGGGGAAAGGGTCGTCCGGATGTTCGAACCGGTATGCGGAGAGCGAGGAGAAGGCCTCGAACTCGCCCACGGCGGCGAGCCAGTGGCGAATCTGCCGCCCGTGCCTCTCCCGCCAGGCTTCGATGGCCCAGGCGAGATGTGTCCCCCAGAGCAGCACGGCGCCGACGAACGCGAAGACGAAGTTGTGCTGCCAATCGTGCATCTCCACGAGGCGATGCAGGATGTGAATGGCGCGAGACGCCGGAATGCCATGTGTGTCGAGCCGACGTCGAATGGCCGTCAGGTAGGGAGAGGCGAATTCCGTCTGCTCCAGATGCGTCAGAATGTGCGACAGGATGTCCAGGTCGCGCGCGGGACCGTCGGCAGCGTGCAGCGCCTGCTCGACGCGGCGTCGCTGCGGCGCGGCGAACAACATCTGAAACAGCAGTGCTGCGAGAAACGGCGTCGGGTCACCGGTGGTCGCCCACACGACACCGGTGGACACGGTGACGGCCGTGACGAGGAACGCGGCGATCCGCACCCATCGCCGCGACAGCAGAGGTGGTTGTGCCGCCCACCGTACGAGCGCTTCGCCCTGCAGGCCGGCTCGGACGTCCGCTCCCGCCAACGAGAGGGCTTCCCGCAGATCCAGCGCAGGTGCCAGTTCCTGCACCGCGGCCTGACGTGCGTAGACGGTCTCTGGCGCGGCTGGCGTCTTCAGCCAGGCTGCCAGCGTCTCTTCGCCTGGTCGAGTCCTGGCCAGCGAGAGCAGCTCGAAGAGCGACCCTGGACCAAACACATCCAGGTCGTTCGCATACAGGTGATGCTCGTCGCGAAAGCGGTCTCCTGGTTCGCCGGTGCCGGCCCAGCGGTCCTCCAGTCTGGCGAGACCGCGCTCGTAGAACGTGATGGCCCTGGACGCGGCGTCGCGAGACCGGATCACGCGGTCGTGCTGCACGACCAGCACGAGGAAGACCAGGGCGGGGAGGAGGAGCAGCCAGGCTGTCAGCCATCCGTTCCATACCGCCACGGCCGCGACACCTGCGACGGCGAAGGTGGCAAGACGCGCCAGGCTCAGTCGGGCGTCGAGCCAGCTGAACCGTTCGTGGGTCGCACGGCGATGGCGCAGTCGCGCCCGGTACTCGTCGAGTGGCACGGATCGCACGGCCCCCATTGTGACTCACAGCAGTGGTGCAACGCTGGCGTGTCTGGCCGTCGTATTGACAGTTCTCACGAGTCCCGATCGAATTGGACGTTGCCTACGATCACGAGAGGAGAACCGGTATGAGAAAGCTGCCACGTGCTGTCACTTCGCTCACGCTGTCGCTCCTGATTGGCTCGTACTTCGCGATCGCACAGGAGCCGTCATCGCAGGAAATGAGCTTCTTCGTTACCAGTCGCGGACTTGGCGATGGCGGCAATCTCGGAGGCCTGCTCGGAGCCGACCGCCACTGCAGTCTTCTCGCCGCGCAGGCCGGCTCGAGTCCGGGACGGACGTGGCGGGCGTATCTCAGTACGACGCCCCAGCCCCAGCTGCCAGCGGTCCACGCAAGGAACCGGATCGGCACCGGCCCCTGGTACAACGCGAACGGGGTCATGATTGCGAAGGACGTGGACCATCTTCATTCCGATCACAACAATCTCACGAAGGAGACGGCGATCACCGAAACCGGCGAGGTCGTCCAGGGGCGCGGCGAGACGCCGAATCGTCACGACATTCTCACCGGGTCCGGGCCCGACGGCCGAGCGGTTGAGGGCTCGGACGATACCACCTGCGGGAACTGGACGAGCAGTGGGACCGGCAGCGCGCTGGTCGGTCATCACGACCGCGAGGGTCTCGGGCCTGCGGCCACGTCGTGGAACTCGTCGCACGGGTCGAAGGGATGCAGCCAGGAGAATCTCCGGGGCACGGGTGGGGACGGCTTGTTCTATTGCTTTGCAGCCAACTGATTGGGCTGCACGAGCCGTGACACAGGACTCGCGACGGTCACCACGCGGTCCGAGGTGACCGTCGCGATCGCGCGGGTCGTCAACGCGGGCTTGTCGCGGGCTGCTGGTAAGATTGTCACGCATTCCGACCAGCAGACACGGAGCACGAGTTGGCGAAGCGCAAGTCCGGTACGTCCAGTCCATCGCTGTTCGACCTGCCCGACTCTTCCGACACCGATCCAGCCGCCGCACCGCCGCCCACCGGAGGGTCGACGACGGGCGTCGCGCTGCACGAGGAAGCGCAGACACGGTATCTCAACTACGCGCTGTCGGTGATTACCGCTCGCGCGTTGCCGGACGTGCGCGATGGCCTTAAGCCCGTTCAGCGACGCATCCTGTACACGATGTGGCAGCAGAACCTGACCGCCGATACGAAGCACCGCAAGTGCGCGA
>CAZDLW010000127.1:0-15243 GCA_964505975.1 uncultured Bifidobacteriaceae bacterium
GCCGGGCGCATCGGCGCCCTCGGTGCACCAGCCATTTCGTGGACACACCACTAGCTGTATCCCCGCTGCATGGCCGCGGCATCCAGTGCCAGCGTGGCGACGTTGTCGACGACCGGCATGACCGGACGCGCGGCGCGCCGGCTGTCGTAGGCCTTGAGGTAGCGACGACACACGTCGCACGCGTACACGCGGTACCGGCCGTCCGACGTGGCGAACGATGTGACGCGGTCCCGTTGGTCGTTATGGCAGTAGGGACAGGCGAGGGGAGCAAACTTCCATCGCAGCGCGCAGCGGCCGCAAATCAGGTGGCGTTCAGCCGAGGGCGTGATCACCGCGAAGTCCGGGTCACCGCCGCAGAGCGCACAGTACGAGTGCGTCCAGATTGCCAGTTCCGACCGCTGCTGGACGACCTCCGCACAACGCTCGAGAAACGGCCGCATCGCGAGCGTCAGGACCTGGGCGACGACCTCACCGTCATCACTCGAAGGGGCTGGTGGGAGCGTGGATCCGAGGCCGACGACCGCCAGGGCTCGCTGCGCCATGGGGCTGCGGTACCACTGACTGATGACGGCCATCAATTTCATGTCCCGCCCGAGCGCCTGGGCGCGCTGGTAGTCCGGGTCCTCCAGGGCCCCGAAGCGTCGAAGTACGTCAGCGGTCTGACGGACCACCAGCCGGAGATCCGTCAAGTCGAGGGGGATGAGGTCGAACCCGAGCAGGGGCTCTCCGGTCGCCTGGTGACGAACCAGGATGTCGCTGTTCAGCTCCAGCCACGGGAGTGAGATCCGGCCCTGCACGCGACGCTGGAGATCCAGCAACTCCAGGTGCATGTCGATGGCGTCGCCCAGTTCTGGGTGACGTGTCCGCAGGGCGCGCAGTTCGGCGACCTCTCGAGGCTCGGTCCTGGCACTTCTGGGACGGGCGACAGGGTCAGCCATTCCCGGATCATACACAACTGAACGAGGCCCAGCCTTGGCAGCCTGGTGATGGGCGCGTGAGACCATCGCGCCTGTAACGATGCCTCACGAAACCAGCCCGGCAGTGATAACGTCAAGCCTCGCATGCGGATTCTCACGGTAGCGTCCGAAGCTGTGCCCTTTGCAAAGACCGGCGGGCTTGGAGATGTCGTGGGCGCCTTACCCCGGGCGCTCGTGCGGAACGGGCACGAATGCGACGTGATGATGCCCCGATACCGGGGCATCGAGACCGGGGAACGGACCGCGCGGGTGTCGGTGGCGCTTGGTGGAACGTCCACGAACGTGGATCTCTATTCCGTCGTTCGGGACGGTGTCCGGACGTTGTTCGTCGACCATCCCCGTTACTACGATCGGGAATATCTCTATGGGGCCATCGGCCATGACTATCCAGACAATCCAGAGCGATTTGCCTTTCTGAGTCAGACGGCGGTCACGTGGGCCCTCACAATGGGCGGCGAGTACGACGTCGTCCACGCCCACGACTGGCAGACCGGGCTCGTGCCTGTCCTGCTCTCCGGCATGTTCCGCGCGCAGGTTTCGTCGAAGCGCCTTCCGACCGTCTTCACGATTCACAACCTGGCGTATCAGGGGACGTTCGACGCGAGCTGGCTTCCGGTGCTCGGCTTGGGGTGGCACCTGATGAGCGTTGACGCCCTGGAGTACTGGGGCCGGATCAGCTTCCTGAAGGGGGGTATCGTGTTCAGCCGTCTGGTGACGACGGTGAGCCCCCGTTATGCCCAGGAGATCCAGACGCCGGAGCTGGGATTTGGTTTCGATGGCATTCTTCGCAGGCGATCATCCGACCTGATCGGGATTCTGAACGGAATCGATTACGATCACTGGGATCCGGAGCGCGACCCGTACCTGCCAGAGCCCTACACGGCGCTGCGGCTCGAGGGGAAGGCGGCAGCGAAACAGGCCGTGCTCGAGGGATTCGGCTTTCCGACCACCGACGTATACCTCCGGCGCATGCTCATCGGGATGGTGTCGCGCATGGTCGACCAGAAGGGGTTCGACCTGCTGGCTGGTATTACCGATGAGCTCGTGCGGCTCGATGCGACCGTCGTGCTCCTCGGTTCGGGCGAGCCACGGTACGAGGACCAGTGGAGGACGCTGGCCGCGCGATACCCCGATCGCATTGGCGCCAGAATTGGTTTCGACGAGGGGCTCGCGCATTTGATTGAAGGAGGAGCCGATCTCTTCCTGATGCCGTCGCAGTTCGAGCCGTGTGGTTTGAACCAGATGTACAGCCTGCGATATGGAACGGTACCGCTGGTCCGCGCCACGGGCGGCTTGTACGACACGGTGCGCAACGTCGAGTCGGACACAGGGGAAGGTACTGGGTTCACGTTCGAGAAATACTCGGCGGATGCACTGCTGCGAACGCTGCGCCGGGCGCTCGTCGCCTACCGGGACCGCGAGCGGTGGCGCCGGATTCAGCGTGCCGGAATGACTCGAGACTATTCCTGGGACGCGTCGGCCCGGCAGTACGTCCAAGTGTACGAACGGGCGGCCATGCCGCGGGTGTGGGTCTAGCAGGTTGCTGAAAGGCCGGCCACCTGAATGCAGAATGCAGAATGCAGAACTGTGGGTTCTAGCGCATTTCCGAGGTTTTGCATTCTGCATTCTGAATCCTGCATTCCGTACGAGGCCTGGGTCGAGACGGGTGGAGAACGCCCTCTGGGTGCGCGGTGGGTCCGGTGCGTCCCCGGCAAGAGCGTCGCATCGTGTAGCAGGGGGCACGCTCCGCCGGCACAGGCGGGTTGGCGGTTGCGACAACGAGCGTCGTGAACGGGCGGTAGCAGAAGCGGGACATGGGGTCCCACGGAGAGAGCGCGATGGCATCCGACAAAGTGAAGACATTCACCGATAGCAACTTCGAGGAAGAGACCAAACAGGGTGTGGTCCTGGTGGACTTCTGGGCGGAATGGTGCGGTCCCTGCCGCCGGCTGGCGCCGACGGTCGATGCCTTGGCTCAGGATTTCGACGGGCGCGCGACCGTGGCAAAGCTGAACGTTGACGAGAACCCCCAGGTGCCGGGGAAATACGCGGTCCGCGGCATTCCTGCCTTGTTGCTGTTCAAGGACGGGCAGTTGGCAGACACTATCGTTGGGTTGGTTGCCAAGGACACGATTGCCGAGATGATCGAAAGGCACCTCTGATGGGCAGCGGCACGCGCCGGGTCGTCGTTATCGGTTCCGGGCCCGCAGGACTCACGGCGGCGCTCTACGCGTCGCGCGGCAACTTGAGCCCGCTGCTCATCGAGGGGCTTGGCGCCGGTGGACAGTTGATGCTCACGACCATGGTGGAGAACTGGCCCGGGTACCGGGACGGCATCATGGGACCGGACCTGATGCGGGAAATGCAGGCACAGGCCGAGCGCTTTGGCACGGAGGTGGTTCAGGGGGACCTCACGCACGTCGACCTGTCGCAGCGGCCGTTCACCCTGCGGCTGGCGGATGGACGCGACATGTCGGCCGAGGCGCTCATCGTCGCGACGGGAGCTTCCGCGCGGTGGCTCGATATCGGCGCCGATCGAAGGCTGTCCGGTCACGGCGTCTCGACGTGTGCGACGTGTGACGGCTATTTCTTCCGCAACAAGCCGATCGCCGTTGTCGGTGGAGGAGACTCGGCCATGGAGGAGGCCAACTACCTCACCAAGTTCGCGTCGAAAGTCACCGTCATTCATCGACGAGACACCTTGAGGGCGTCGAAGATCATGCAGGACAAGGCGTTCCGGAACGACAAGATCGAATTCGTCTGGAACGCCGAGGTGGTGGACGTCAGAGACGTCGAGCAGGGAGCCGTGACCGGCATCGTCGTGCGAGACGTGAACACGGGCGAGGAGCACGAGCGTCCGGTCGACGGCTTGTTCATCGCAATCGGCCATGTTCCGAACACGGAGCTCTTCCGCGGTCAGCTCGAGCTGGACGCAAACGGGTACATCGTGACGCGCTTGGGGACGCGGACGAGTGTGCCCGGCGTGTTCGCGGCCGGCGACGTGCAGGATCACATCTATCGCCAGGCCATCACAGCCGCGGGTTCCGGGTGCATGGCGGCCATTGATGCAGAACGGTTCCTGGAGGGAATTCCCGGTCACGATGAGGAGAGCGCGCCTCGTTCCGCCGAGGCGGTTGCGTCGGCCGGTACGGGAGCGGGCACCCGGTAGTAGCTGGGAGCGGTCAGCCGACAAGCTGAATGCAGAATGCAAAATGAAGAATGCAGATGGGTGGATTCTTCATTCTTCATTCTGCATTCTGAATTTTGCATTCCCTACTGGGGCCCGGAATGTCCGACGCAACCATTCGTTCTATCGAGGCCGAGTACCGCCGCTACAAGGTACTCGCCGAATCGGCCCTTGCGCAGCTCGACGACGAGGCGCTCTGCCGACCTGGCGAGGGCGGCGGCAATTCAATCGCCACGGTGATGTGGCACGTTGCAGGCAATCTCGAATCCCGATTCACGGACTTCCGCACGACGGACGGCGAGAAGCCGTGGCGCCATCGTGACGACGAGTTCGCGCCGCGCACGGTGAGTCGCGATGTGCTGCTCGACAAGTGGGAGGCGGGGTGGCGTGCGCTCTTGTCGGCGTTGAGCGCCCTCTCGGACTCGGACCTGTCTGTGTCGGTGACTATTCGACGGCAACCGTTGCGCATCGATGAAGCGCTGCATCGATCCCTGGCGCACACCTCCTATCACGTCGGCCAGATCGTCTATCTGGCAAAGTCGATGCGTGGGCGTGACTGGCAATATCTCAGTATTCCGCCGGGGAAGTCGGCCGCTTACAACGAGGCGCCGGTCCTGGACAAGCCGCCGGCCGATTCGATCCAGCCGCCTCCGACGACCACGTCGTCGTCATAGAACACGACAGCCTGCCCGGGGGTGATGCCCGGCTGTGGATCGTCGAAGAAGACTTCCGCCCGGCCGTTCGGAACGGCCCGCACGTGCCCGGCCGCCGGACCGTGCCGATGACGGATCTGGGCCCGGATCGAGAGCCAGTTGGTCGGCGGCTCGATGGCCACCCAATTCACTCCAGTGGCCGTGAGGGTGGTTTGCTCGAGTGCCTCGCGGGGACCAACCGTCACGGTGCCCGAGGCCGCGTCTATGCGAAGCACATACAGGGGAGCCGGCGCCGCGATCCCGAGCCCCTTGCGCTGACCGACGGTGTAACGATGGACCCCTGCATGGGAGCCGAGGGTTGCACCGTCCACGTGCACGATGCTGCCGGCTCGGGGTACCGCCGGCGTGTGGCGCTCCACGAACGACGCATAGTCCCCGTCGGGTACGAAGCACAGCTCCTGACTGTCCGGCTTCTCGGCCACCGTGAGACGCAGGCGCCGCGCATGCGCGCGCACCTGAGTCTTGTTCAAACGGCCCACCGGGAACACCGCCCTCGCAAGCTGATCCTGTGTCAGACCGAAGAGAAAGTACGACTGGTCCTTTTGTGCGTCGGCACTTCGCTTGAGCAGCCATCGGCCGTCCGCCCTCTGCTCCAGCTGCGCGTAGTGGCCTGTCGCCACGTGTTCGGCACCGAGACCGCGCGCGCGGTCCAGCAGCGTCGAGAACTTGAGGTCGGTGTTGCAGTGTGTGCAGGGCAGCGGGGTCCGGCCCGACGCGTACTCACGCACGAAGTTCGCCACGACCGTCTCTTGAAACCGCTTCTCGAAATTGACGACGTAATGGGGGAATCCCAGTGACGACGCCACGCGGCGGGCATCGTGCAGATCGTCGAGCGTGCAGCAACTGCCGAAGCTCTGGCCGCCACGCTGATCGTACAGCTGCATCGACAGACCGATGACGTCGTAGCCCTGCTCGGCGAGCAGGGCCGCCGTTACGGACGAATCGACGCCGCCGGACATTGCAACCACGATGCGCATTGTTCGAAACTTGATACGAGCCAACAGGCTCTGCCCTTTGACATCCCGATGAGGCACGGCCCCTTGGCTGGTTGCCAGTATGTACTTCCACCCCACGGCGCACGCGTGCGCCGTGGGGGCCCCGGCTTGGCGCGCTTCGCGCGCCTGGAGGCGCGATGATGACGCCGCGCGGGCTTACAGTCTCACCGGCACCCGCGTCAGGCTCCGCAGCTTCTCCACGATTCGCGGCAGCACCGCGATGACGCGCTCGACATGGGCCTCGGTGTTGGTGGCGCCCAGACTGAATCGTATCGAGTTCTGCGTCCGATGGGGCGGAAAGCCCATGGCCTTCAGCACGTGCGACGGTTCGAGCGTACCCGACGAACAGGCAGAGCCGGTCGAGACAGCGATACCCTCGAGGTCCAGTGCGATCAGCAGGGATTCCGCTTCGGTCCGATCGAAGCTGATGTTCGTGGTATTCGGCACGCGTGGGGCCCGGGCGCCGTTCACCGCCGTACCGGGTACCGCACGCAGAATGCCCTCCTCGAGTTGGTCGCGAAGGGTCGCTAGCCGCAGAGCTTCCTCGGGCAGCTTCGCCCGCGCCTGTCGTGCCGCCACTCCCATGCCGATAATTCCAGGGACGTTCTCCGTGCCTGCCCGGCGGTTGCGCTCCTGACGGCCTCCGGTGGTGAGCGGTTGCAGACGCAGGCCGCGGCGAATCCAGATGGCACCGACTCCCTTGGGACCGTTGAACTTGTGCGCCGAGAGCGACAGCAGGTCGACGCCGAGGTCTTTGACGACGATCGCGATCTTCCCGGCCGACTGGACGGCGTCGGTATGGAACAAGGCTCCGCGCGATCGGGCCAGTCCCGCCAGCTCGACAATTGGCTGCACCGTGCCGATCTCGTTGTTCGCGTGCATCACCGACACGATGGCGGTCTCGTCGCTGAGGGCAGCCTCGAGCGCCGATGGCGCGACGATGCCGCTCTGGTCCACCGGAAGCAACGTCGTCTTCCACCCCCGGCGTGCGAGGGCCTTCAAGGTGTTCAGAACGGCTTCGTGCTCGATGCCACTGGCAATCACCTGCTTTCGGCCGGAGGACTCGAGCGCCTCGGCAACCCCGCGCAGGGCCATATTGTCGCTTTCGGTGCCGCCGCTCGTGAAAGCCACCTCCGACGGATCGCCGCCTATCAGCGCTGCGACCTCGGTACGTGCCTCGTCGAGCGCGGCCTTGGCGCGCTGGCCGAAGTGGTGGACGCTCGAGGGGTTCCCGAAGACCTCCCGAAGCGCCACGGCTATGCAGTCGGCCACCATCGGCTCGATTGGCGTCGTCGCATTGTGATCGAGGTAGATGCGGTCCATTGAAACGATCGTAGCATTTCGCCCGTGAACGGGTGGCGCGGCCGACGATGGTGGGCCAAGTGCCTCGAAAGGTTCGATTAAGCGCCCTCCGAGGCTAGACAACATTTTTCAGGCGCCGATATACTCAGTGGGCTCCCGCCAAGGCAGCCCCAGACACTTCAGATTCTTGAATCGCGACCGAGTCTGAGCCATGGCACAGGCCGGAGCTGCAGCGAGGCGGAGGACACGACATGTGGAAGCGTGACGAGGCGGTGAAACCGACCAGCCAGCCGGCGGTGCCGGCGACGGCTTCGGTCGCAGCTACCCACCAGGTTGGCGTGTCAGCGGGGCCGCAGTCGGACGCCCGGCGGATCGAGAGGGATGTCGTGAACATCGGCAAGTCGGTTGTCATCAAGGGCGAATTGAACGGGAGCGAAGATCTCACCGTAGAAGGGCACGTCGAGGGCAAGATCGAGCTGAAGGATCATGCCTTGACGATTGGCCCGAACGGCAAGATCAAGGCGCAGGTCTTTGCCAAGTCGGTCATCGTGCTCGGCGAGGTCCATGGCAACGTCACCGCGACGGAGAAAGTAGACATCCGCGATGGTGGGTCGGTGGACGGCGATATCGTGTCGCCGCGCGTGGCCATTGCCGAAGGGGCGCACTTCCGCGGCAGTGTGGACATGCAGCGCAAGGCCGCACCGTCGATCGAGAAAGTCACTCCCGCGCACAAGTCGGCCGTGGCGCCGCCGGTTCCCGCACCGCAGGTGGCCCAGCCGGCCGCACGCTAATCGTCGCGGATCGGTCGCTCGTACTGCGTGGGTTGATGGTGATCCGCGGGCCACTCCGGACGGAACACCACTCATCGTCCTGGTGTCCCAGATCGAGCACAGAGTGCGTATCGCCGAGTTTGGTATCGCAGATCGCTTCTTCCGTCGCCGCAATCCGGGTTTCGAGCACACGGTCGCTGTGCCTGGCGGCTCGATTCAACCCACGAGGGCCCTCCCGCGCTTTCTGACCGGCCTTGGCGCGCGGCCGCAAGCCATGCTCATCGACCTCGGGCCGGTGGTCGGGCCGAACGTCACGTTCTTCGGCGAAGAGCTCGGGTGCAAGATCTTCGTCGAGGATTTCTCGAAGGATATCGATCGGCACGCACGCGACGGGACGCTCGACGAGCTGCCGCTGTTTCTGACGCAGCGGTTCCCACAGCCGTCGGAGAGCGTGGACGGGATTCTGTGCTGGGATCTGTTCGACTACCTCCCGCGCCAGGCGACGCAGGCACTGGTGCGGCAGCTGGTCCGCATTCTGCGTCCGGATGGCGTGCTCCTGGCGTTCTTTGCGACTGCCCAGCCTCAGGCGGGGGCGCGACCGACGTACACGAAGCACGTCGTCGTCGATCGCACGAGCCTCGAGTACCGGCCGTATCCGGCCTTGTGTGCCCGACAGCGTCCGCTCCAGAATCGCGACATCCAGCGGCTGTTCGAGCCGTTGCGAATCGCCGACCAGTTCCTCCTCAAGACGAATATGCGCGAGTTGCTCTTCAGGAAGCCGAAGACCGCCGAGGACTCCGAGGACACTCTGCCGACGGGCTAGCAGCGCTGCCGGTTTCGCGCGTTCTTTCGTGCTAGCATGCGGTCCGCCGGCCCATGGTGACACTCGACCTCTCGGACGAACAGCTGCTGCTTCAACAGACGGTTCACGAATGGGCCCATCGCGAGGTCGCGCCGCGCATAGGCGATCTCGATCGGGCTCACCGGTTCGATCGCGCGCTCCTTCCACACATGGCGCGGCTCGGGTTGCTCGGCATCTGCGTGCCGCCCGAGTATGGCGGCGCAGGCATGGACTACATCTGCCTCGGGCTGGCGAGCGAGGAGCTCGAGTACGTCGACACGTCACTGCGCGTGGTCCTGTCGGTGCACGTTGCGTTGAACAGCCTGACGCTGCTGGCCTGGGGGACCGAGGACCAGAAGCGGCGGTACCTGACGCCTCAGGCGCAGGGGACAAAGATCGCCACCTACGGGCTCACGGAGCCGGGCGCCGGGAGTGACGCGCGTGGCATCCAGTCCGTGGCGATCAAACGCGGGGATCGCTATGTGTTGACCGGCGAGAAGATGTGGATCTCGCTCGCAGACGTGGCCGATCACTACCTCGTGTTCGCCTGGACGGATCTCGAAAAGAAGAAGCGCCGCGACCCGTCGGGGATGAGCGCCTTCATTGTCGAGCGGGCGTTCAAGGGCTTCTCGAGCAGCACCCTCGAACAGAAGTGGGGCATCCTGGCTGGGAATACCGGCTCGTTCGCGATGGACGAGGTTGAAGTTCCGGAGGAAAACCGGGTTGGCCACGAAGGCGAAGGCTTCAAGATCGCGATGTTCGCGCTGGATCAGGGGCGCTATACCGTGGCCGCGGGGGCGACGGGTCTGATTCGGGCGTGTCGCGACGCGAGCGCCGCCTACGCCCGGGAACGAACGGCGTTCGGCGCAGAGATCGGCTCGTACCAGCTCGTCAAGGCGATGATCGCGCACATGGAAGCGGACTACCAGGCGTCGCGGCTCCTGTGGCTGCGGGCGGGTTGGCTGAAGAACGTAGGGCGCCGCAACACCCGGGAGACGGGCCTGGCCAAGTGGTTCTCGACCGTGGCGTCCGAACGGGCCGCAGGCGACGCCGTCCAGATTCACGGTGCCAACGGGTATTCGGATGAGTATCCCGTCGGCCGGTTCTACCGCAACTGCAAGGGCGCCGTCATTTATGAAGGGACTCGGGAGATCCATACGGTCATGCAGGCCGACTACGTGCTCGGGTATCGCACGGACAAGGCGACTCGGTGCGAGTTGCCGGCGATGCGGAGCTGAGGGACGCGAGTGTCGGCGTGCCCGGCACTCGTGGAGGGACACGTGGGGCAAGGCTAATACTGTCAGCAGTGAAGCGGAGCCATTCCAGCCTCCTGAGTCTCGGCGGTTTCGAGGTGGAGCTTCACTGCGAGTCCCAGGGAGCGAGCATATGAACAGGACCGCGACGACACCAGAGGCGACCCGCACGGGGATGGCAATTCAGCCGACGATCGATTCGGATCTCTCCCTGGACTTCCTGCGCGTCGTGGAGCGAGCCGCCATCGCGTGCGCGTACACGATGGGGCAGGGCGACAGTCACAAGTCGGATCAGGCCGCGGTTGAGGCGATGCGCGGCGAGCTCGATTCCGTTCCCATCGACGGCACGATCGTGATTGGGGAGGGCGAGCGCGACGAGGCGCCCATGTTGTTCATCGGCGAGAAGGTTGGCAGCGGCGCCAAGCACTCGAACGGGTCCGGCTATCCGCAGGTCGACATTGCCGTCGATCCGCTCGAGGGCACGAGCCTGTGTGCCACCGGGGCGCCGAATGCCCTGGCTGTGCTGGCCGCGTCGGAGCACGGTGGCCTGCTGCACGCGCCGGATCTGTACATGGAGAAGCTGGTTGTCGGGCCGAGCTCCAAGCACGTGGTGGACCTCGATGCGCCTGTGCGGTTCAACCTCCGGGCGATCGCGCAGGCCCTCGGACGCCGTGTCGGAGATCTGGTGGTCATCGTGCTCGATCGGCCGAGACACGAGAAGCTGATTGCGGAGATTCGGGAAACAGGCGCCCGTATCAGACTCATCGGCGACGGCGACCTGTCTGCAGGCATCGCTGCGGCAATCGTGGGCAGCGGCGTCCATGCCGTCATGGGTATTGGCGGCGCGCCCGAGGGGGTGCTCACGGCCGCGGCCATGCGGTGCCTTGGCGGGGAGATCCATGCCAGGCTGATGGTCACCAAGCCGGAGCATGAAGAACGCTGCCGCGCGATGGGCATCGTCGATTTCAAGAAGGTCTATCGCGCGGAGGACCTGGCATCCGGCGAGCACGTCATCTTCGCCGCAACGGGTGTCACGGACGGCACGCTGATGAAGGGGGTGCGGTTCTTCGGCGATGGCGTCCGAACGACGTCGCTGGTGATGCAAAGGCATCCGCACCGGATTCGGTTCATCGACAGCATCCATGTGAAGCCCCGGTCGGATGGTGCGCCGCTGCGAATCCGCTTCTGACGCACCGCGCGACGGGAAGGGGGCGGTCGTCAGAGGTGGATCCGCTGTGGGGCAGCGGGAACCGCGCCGACGGAAGAGACCGGCCCGATTCCGGCGTCGGGACCAGCCCCGCACGTTTCTTCTCTTTCCGGCGTGACGGCGTCATTGGCCGGCGTGGAAATTGCACAAGAGGGATGTCGCGACCACCTGCTGACGCGTGAGTCCTGGAACACCGAACGTCGAACGTGTGGCACTCGTCGGCCTCGTCACTGGCGCAACGCGCCGGGTCGATGCGGAGTCGTCTCTGGAGGAGCTTGCCGGTCTGGCCGAGGCGGCCGGCGGGACTGTCGTGCTGCGCGTGTTGCAGGAGCGGCCCAGGCCGGATCCGGCCACGTTCATCGGTCGCGGGAAAGCCGCGGTGCTGGCCGCATCGTGTGCCGAAGCCGACGTCCACCTCGTCGTGTTCGACAACGAACTGAGCCCTGGACAACTGCGCCAGCTCGAGGACACGATCGATCGGAAGGTGCTGGATCGCACTCAGCTGATCCTCGACATCTTCGCCCGCCGGGCGCGGACGCGGGAGGGGAAGTGGCAGGTCGAGCTTGCTCAGCTCGAATATCTCTTGCCGAGGCTGGTCGGGGCAGGCACCATGCTGTCGCGTCTGGGTGGAGGCATCGGGACGCGCGGTCCGGGCGAGACGAAGCTCGAGACCGATCGCCGCCGGATCCGGTCCCGTATCCAGGCGATTCGCCGTGAGATCGACCAGGTCCGCCGCCGGCGTTCGCAGTTGCGCGAACGTCGCCAGAAGCAGTCGGTGCCAACGGTTGCGCTGGTCGGATACACGAACGCCGGGAAGACCACCCTGTTCAATCGACTGACCCATGAGCAGGCCGTAACATCGGACGCCTTGTTCGTGACGCTCGACCCGTTGGTCCGTCGTGTGCGTCTGCCCGATCAGCGCGAGTTGCTCATCTCCGACACGGTGGGCTTCATCGATCGGCTTCCGCACGCACTCGTGGCGGCGTTCCGCGCGACGTTGGAGGAAGTGGCATCAGCGGACCTGGTCCTGCACGTCATCGACGCTGCGAACCCGGAGCGCGAGCGCCACATGATCGCCGTGCAGCGTGTCCTCGAGGACGTCGGCGCGGCCGAGGTGCCTCGCATCGACGTCTACAACAAGATCGACGCACTGGATCCGGACGAGCGGCGCCGGTTGCGTCAGATGGATCCATCGGCGGCGTTGATCTCGGCTCTGACCGGAGAAGGCCTGGATGAGTTGCTGCAGATGACGGCCTCGCGCCTGGCACTGGACACGCGGCGGATTACCATTACGTTCGATGCGGACAAGGATTTCGACCGGCAGCAGATCGCGCGTCTCTATCGCATGGCGCGCGTGGTCAGCCACGTGGCCACCAACGGCCGTGTGGTGATCGAAGCGGAAGTTCCCCGACGGTTCATCGAGCGGCTGACTACCCCGTCCGCGGAGGAACGGGCCGATGCACAGTGAGACGAGAGAACGATTCGTGACGGCATCCAGATCCGGCGCCGCGTACGGGCCTGCCTGGGCCGAACCTTTCGATCGGGCAGACACAGGGCGAGGCGCCGGCTTCACACTGCCGCGCCCCTGGCGTGGCTGGCGCTGGCGGCGTTGCGCACACCTGGCCCCACTGCTGATGGTCATGACGCTCGCGGCATGCGCGCCGGCGACGGCGCCGCCGGTCGTGCCCACGGCGCCGGCGCATCCAGAGTTCATGTTTCCGGCGATTCCCCAGACGCTGCGGGGGACACGGGCCGCGGAGCGTGTGGAGCGGGGCTGGCTCTACCTCCAGAGCGACGATCTGCGCAGCGCCAGCCGGGAGTTCTCCACTGTGCTCAGGACCAACCCCGCGTTCTACCCGGCCCGGACCGGCGATGGGTACCTGGCCCTTGCACGGCGCGATTACCGTGACGCCCTCGAGGCCTTCGACGAGGCGCTGACTCACGAGGCGGGCTACGTTCCTGCGCTGGTGGGGCGTGGGCAGACGCTCCTGGCGCTCCGCCGCGACAGCGACGCACTGGCGGCGTTCGAAGCCGCGCTGGCCGCAGACCCGTCGTTGAGCGATGTGGAACGGCGCGTGGAGGTGCTCAGGTTCCGGGGGCTGCAGGACGTGATCGACGCGGCGCGCCGCGCCGCGCAGACAGGACGTCTCCAGGAGGCGCGTACGGGATATCTCCAGGCGCTCGATGCCTCACCCGACAGCCCGTTCCTCCACCGGGAGCTCGCACTCGTGGAGCGTCGTCTCGGCGATCTCGATGCGGCACTCACGCACCTGCATCGCGCGTCGGATCTCGACCCGTTCGACGACGACTCGCTCGCCGCCGTGGGCGAGATTCTGGAGGGACGCGGGGATTTCGCCGGCGCCGAAGCCGCCTATCGTCGAGCAGCCGAGATCGAGCCGAGCGCCGAGCTGAACGCGCGGATCGCGCGGATCGTCGAACGGACGCGAGAAGCCACGCTGCCGGCGGAGTTCGGGGCAATCCTGCAGGCGCGACAAATCACGCGTGGGGATCTGGCCGCACTCATCGGCGTCCGGCTGGCTCCAGTCGTTCGTGCCGCGCCGGAGCGCCAGATCGTGCTCACGGACACACGCGATCACTGGGCGGCCGATTGGATTGCGGCCGTGGCTCGGGCGGGCGTCATCGAGCCGTTGCCGAACCATACGTTCGAGCCGCGCTCGCAGGTCCGCCGTGTGGATCTGGCCGCCGCCGTCAGTCGTCTCGTGACGTTGCTCGCTGCACGAGATCAGAAGCTCCAGGTCGCCCTTGCCGAGCGCCCGAGCATCGCGGACGTGACCGTCACGCATCTGAGCTATCCGGAGATCGCGGTGGCCGTCGCATCCGGCGTGATGCCGCTGTTCGAGGGCCAGTTGTTCGACGTCACGCGGGCTGTCACGGGCGCCGAAGCGGCGGAAGCCATCGATCGGATTCGAATGCTGGCCGCCGCACGGTGACGTCGCGGGATCCCGACCCGCCCCGGATACGCAGTGCTGAACCTGACGCTCGCCAACCAGCTCACGATCCTGCGGATCATGCTGGTTCCGCTCTTCGTGCTCCTGCTGGTCTACAACTACCTGGGGGTCGCGCTGCTCGTGTTCGTGTTCGCCGGGCTGACCGATGCCCTGGACGGCCTGATTGCGCGGAGGACGGGCCAGCACACGACGCTGGGGGCCTGGCTGGATCCGATGGCCGACAAACTCCTCCTGGTCACCACCTTCATCGTGCTGACTCTGCCTGCGATTCCGCTGACCAACTACCTGCCGCTGTGGTTGACGGTGCTGGTGATCAGCCGCGACGTAGTGATCGTGGGAGTGGTGGCCATCGTGAATCTTGCTGTCGGTCCGCGGACGTTTCAACCGTCGATCTGGGGCAAGATGGCTACGGCGGCATATATCCTCACCGTGGTCATCGTGATGTTCTTCAACTACCGGCGCGAGCAGTCGGTGCTCATCGATGTGGCCATCTGGACGTCGCTCGCGCTGACGGTCATCTCCGGCGGGCATTACTTCTTCCGCCTGCGGCGGATCATCAACGCACCCGAGGCGTGAGCCACACCCGCCGGGCTACTTGCGTGCTTCCGCGCGGGTGCCGTCGACCCGGCTCCGGAAATAGGACACGGTTCGAAGGAGTCCTTCTTCGAGTCCGACGTTCGGCTCCCAGCCGAGGAGCGTACGCGCCCGGGTGATGTCGGGTCGGCGCTGCTTGGGATCGTCGACCGGAAGCGGACGGTAGACGATGCTGCTGGTCGATCCGACGAGCCTGACGATCGTTCTGGCAATCTCTTCGATGGTGACCTCATGAGGATTGCCGATGTTCACCGGGTCGTTGGTGTCCGCAGTCATCAACCGGAGGATGCCATCGACGAGGTCGCTGACATAGCAGAAACTGCGGGTCTGCGTCCCGTCGCCGAACACCGTGACGTCTTCGTTGCGCAGCGCCTGCGACATGAAGGCCAGCACGGCGCGCCCGTCGCGCAGACGCATCCGCGGCCCGTAGGTGTT
>CAZDLW010000128.1:0-15179 GCA_964505975.1 uncultured Bifidobacteriaceae bacterium
CGGACGTGTTCGTGCCCTGCGACCAGTGCGAGGGCAAGCGCTTCCGGCCCCTCGTGCTCGACGTAAAGTATCGCGGCCGCAGCATCCACCAGGTGCTCGACATGACGGTGCGGGAGGCGCTCGCCTTCTTCAGCGCCTCCCCGAAGGTGCTGCGGCGCCTGCAGGTGCTCGACGAGATCGGGCTCGGCTACCTCCGGCTCGGCCAGCCGGCAACCACCCTCTCTGGCGGCGAAGCCCAGCGCATCAAGATCGCGGCCCACCTGTCTTCGTACGGCGGCGAACGGCTGCTGTACATTCTCGACGAGCCCACGACCGGCCTGCACTTCGACGACATCGCCAAGTTGCTGGCGGCGTTCCGGAAGCTGGTCGAGGCCGGCCACACCCTGCTCGTGATCGGGCACAACCTGGACGTGATCAAGACGGCCGACGCGATCATCGACCTCGGTCCTGAGGGCGGAGCGGCCGGTGGGGAAGTGATTGCCACCGGTACGCCCGAGCAGGTGGCGCAGGTGGAGGCCTCGCATACGGGCCGGGCACTGCGCGACGTCCTGGCCTGCGCGCGCAGTCGGGTGTTCGCGACACGCTGAGGTCGTGCTGCCCTACGATTTCTACAACCGCCCGACGTTGATGGTGGCCGAGGAACTGCTGGGCAAGGTGCTCGTGCACCGCTCGGCGATGGGTGTGGCCGCGGGGATGATCGTCGAGACGGAAGCCTACATCGGCGAGGGCGATCCCGCGTGCCATGCGGCGTCCGGACCCACGCCACGCAACGCGCCGTTGTACGGACCGCCCGGGCTCGCCTACGTGTACCTCAACTACGGTCTGCACTACCTCGTCAACGCCGTCACGGAAGCGCAGGGCCGCCCGGCGGCAGTGCTCATCCGCGCACTCGAGCCTCTCGACGGGATCACTCTGATGTCATGGCGACGATCGGGAGGCCGGGCGGTTCCTCACGCGGAGCTGTGCCGCGGCCCTGGCAACCTCACCAAGGCCCTCGGGATCACCCTTGCCGAGAATCGAGCGGATCTCACATCGAGCCGTCTTTGCATCGAGGACCGCGGGCTGTCGCGCGGCGGAGTGTCGTGGGGACCACGAATTGGGATTCGCGTGGCCGCGGACCGTCCCTGGCGGTGCTGGATTTCCCACCATGCCTCGGTGTCCGGCATGCGCCGCCGGGCCTAGCGCTTGCAGTCGTCCTTTGGTGCCGCACTCGGCCGGTGTCGCGCCCGTCGTAGGGGCCGCCTTCAGAGCGTGTGAAGAAATCGCTCTCGGCCACGTTGCAGGTGTGCGGCGCCGGCACCTCCGACGCAAGCCGTGGGGCTGCGACAGTTGCCGCACGATCGGCGATACGTGCGCGCAACGCTACGGAACGGCGACTCGTGGCACATCCTTCAGGCCGAGGCGCGGCACCTCCACGCCGGGAGCTGACGCGGCGGCCAGTCGCATCGGACAACCGCACCCACAGTGCAGATCGGGTTACCGCGTGAACGAATAATCCAGCGCGACCACGGGAGTGAACCGCGACGTGAGGCCGCTGTCGAGGAGCGGCATCAGCACGTGCCCCTGCAGCAACCAGGTGCCGGTGAGGTTCCACTTGAAGCCACCGACGACGAACGCGGCCGTCTGATCGCCGCCCGCCGGCATGAGTCTCGTGGTCTGGACGCCGGAGAAGCGAGGATGCGGCGCCACTGTCGTGGTGATGGGCCGCACGCCTGCGATGCGGCGTGCGAAGCCCTCCCCGACCAGAGTGACGCGCGGAGAGGCGGCGACGGCGACAGCGCCGCCGTAGCTGATTTCCCGGCCCAGCCCCCCGAAGCCGATGCCCACGTTTCCGTAGACGCTCGTCACGCCGGCCTCGTAGGAGCCGAGTCCCAGCGCGCGCACCGCGAACTCGCTCGTGCCGAGGAGATCCTCATCGCGTCCCGTGGGAAGGCGGGCTTCGACCCCGGCCGCGAGTGCACCCGGTCCTTCGCTCGTGAGACGGACTTTCGATCGGACGGCGATATCGCCGAGCCCCAGCGTCTCCGCGCGTGCCCGTGCCTGCAGTAGCGTCTGACCGCGGTAGTTGTTGAGTCGGGTGCCGTCGATCACGAGACGCACCAGCGGCACTGCGACGCCGACGTCGATGCGGTCCGACAGACCCACGTTCCCGAACACCGTGGCCGTCTGTGCGGTGATGTTCATGGTCAGGGTCTCGACGTCGAAGGGCGCAGCCTCGTCCTCGAACTGATTGGCAATCGTGACGAGCTCGCCACTGCGCAGGTCGTTGCCGTCGAGCGACTCGAACGACGCGTAGCGAAACGCGAACCCGAACGAGGCCTGTCCGGATCCGGCGGTCAGGGCACGTTCGATGAAGAACGGCCCGAACGTCTCGCTGGCACGCTCGACCGTTCCAAGCGAGGGATTCAGGCGATAGGTGAACCCGCCGGACGAGGTGCTCACCGGGAGCGTGGCGATTGACGACAGGAGTCCCCGAGTCAGCGTGTCCCGCGTGGCTTCGGCGGCTTCCTGATCCTTGTCGAAATCGCCGGTCTGGACACCCTGATTGGTGACCAGGAAGCGGAGGACGTCCTGAACCGTCTGCGGCGAACCTTGCGCGGGCTGTGTCTGGGCGCGCGCGACGCCGGGACTGCCGTACACGAGGGCCAGGAGGCATGCGCCCGTCAACAGGTGGCCACGCGCGGATCGTGCCCGTGCCCGCAGTGTCTGCTGCGTCTGCATCATATCCATCATTGTCGGTCAATGGCCTGGCGAGGCTGCGCCTCAGACACGCGAGGATGTCGGCGGCAATTCCGCCTCGCCAGGCGAGCAGTATCTCCTGCCCGCACTCCGTGCGGGCGAGACGCCTTGAACGGTCAGTCCGGAAACTCGACTCATTCGCAAGCATTCCAGCCGTTCAAGCCGTCTGGCGAGGCTGCGCCTCAGACACGCGAGGATGTCGGCGGCAATTCCGCCTCGCCAGGCGAGCAGTATCTCCTGCCCGCACTCCGTGCGGGCGAGACGCCTTGAACGGTCAGTCCGGAAACTCGACTCATTCGCAAGCATTCCAGCCGTTCAAGCCGTCTGGCGAGGCTGCGCCTCAGACACGCGAGGATGTCGGCGGCAATTCCGCCTCGCCAGGCGAGCAGTATCTCCTGCCCGCACTCCGTGCGGGCGAGACGCCTTGAACGGCCGTTGGAAAACTTGACTCGTGTGCATGGATTCCGACCGTTCAAGCCGTCCAGGGAGGGTAGTGAACTGGGCGCCGTGAAGCTGGTGGTGTTACGATCGGATGTTTCAACGCGTACAGATTATGGGACAGACACTCCTGCGCAAAGTGTGGGATCTCCATACGGTTCGTTCTCTGCCAACGGGCCAGACCCAGCTGTTCATCGGCCTGCATCTGGTCCACGAGGTCACGAGCCCGCAAGCGTTCGACACGCTCCGCGCGCGCGGATGGCGCGTGGCTCGTCCCGACCGCACGTTCGCGACAGCCGATCATATCGTCCCGACTCGCGATCGGCAGCGCCCGTTCCTCGACGTACTCGCCGAGGACATGATGGCCTCGCTCGAGCGCAACTGCCGCGAGTTCGGGATCCAGTTGGCAGGCCTGGACGATGACCGACAGGGCATCGTACACGTAATCGGCCCGGAGCTGGGTTTGACGCAGCCCGGGATGACCATTGCGTGCGGAGACAGTCACACCTCCACGCATGGGGCGTTCGGTGCGGTCGCGCTGGGGATCGGCACCTCGCAGGTTCGCGACGTGCTCGCATCGCAGTGCCTGGCGATGGATCCATTGAAAGTGCGTCGCATCCGGGTTACCGGGACGCTGCCGAAGGGCGTCTACGCGAAAGACGTCATCCTCACGATCATCCACCGCCTGGGCGTTGGCGCTGGGGCCGGGTACGCCTACGAATACGCGGGCGACACCATCGAGCGGATGTCGATGGACGAGCGGATGACAGTGTGCAACATGTCCATCGAAGGGGGCGCTCGTGTGGGCTACGTCAACCCCGACGACACGACGTTCGAGTATCTGCGCGGGAGGCCGTTCGCCCCGTCGGGGGCGGCATTCGACCGTGCGATGGCCTGGTGGCGCTCCGCCGCATCGGATCCGGATGCACCCTATGACGATGACGTGGACGTGGCTGCCGATGGACTGGCGCCCGTGGTGACGTGGGGGGTCAACCCTGGACAGTCGATTGCGGTGGATGGCCGTGTGCCCTCCGCCAACGGAGCCGGCGCGGATGCAACCCTCGTCAGGGATGCGCTCGACTACATGGGGCTCATCGCGGGCCAGCCGATCGCTGGCATGAAGGTGGACGTGGCCTTCATCGGGTCCTGTACGAACGCCCGGCTGTCGGACCTTCGCGAGGCCGCGCGGATCCTGCGCGGCCGGCGTGTTGCCCCACACGTCACGGCACTGGTCGTGCCGGGGTCGGCGGCAGTCGGGCGGAGGGCGGAAGCCGAAGGGCTTGCCGACGCGTTTCGCGAGGCCGGGTTCGAGTGGCGAGGGGCTGGGTGCTCCATGTGCCTCGGGATGAACCCGGATCGCCTGGAAGGGAATCAGGTCTGTGCCGCATCCTCGAACCGCAACTTCAAGGGACGACAGGGGAGCCCGACTGGTCGTACGCTCCTCATGAGTCCCGCGATGGTGGCCGCAGCAGCCGTGGCCGGGGAGGTCACGGACGTACGGAGGCTCGTGTGACGCAGAGGATCACCCGGATCGCGGGGCGCGCCATACCACTGCGCGGCAACGACATCGACACCGATCGAATCATTCCGGGGCGGTTCCTGCGGACCGTCACGTTCGACGGCCTGGAGCACCACGTGTTCGAGGACGACCGGAAAGCGGGAGGGCACCCGTTCGACAACCCGCGGTACCGGGGCGCATCGGTGCTCGTCGTCAACCGGAACTTCGGCTGCGGTTCGTCACGCGAACACGCGCCGCAGGCCATCCAGCGGTGGGGCATCCGGGGAATCGTTGGCGAGTCGTTCGCCGAAATCTTCGCGGGCAACTCGACCATGATTGGGTTGCCGTGTGTCACGGTGTCGGAGGCCGATGCCCGTGAGCTGATGGAGCGCATCGAGCAGCATCCCGAGGCGACGGTGGAGCTCGATCTCACGGCGGGAACGTGCAGCATCGAGGGCGTCCGCTGTGCTGCCGCCATGCCGGCCGGTGTTCGGGATGCGTTCGCGAGCGGTGCGTGGGACACGACTGGCCTGCTGCTGGAGCGCGTCGAGGACGTCGAGGCTGCGGCGGCGCGACTGCCGTATATCAACGGATTCGCCGCCGGTCCGGACCCCGCGGACGCCACCACCGGCCGGCGTTGAGAAACGCCCTTGCGCCCGTTATGCGGCCCGGAGCGTTGAACTTCGTAGCTCTTTGTGAGTCCGCATAACGGCCTAGCCGCGCGGAGCGCGGCCAGAGAGGCTGGCCAACCAGCCGAGGGCTCTGTCGGGGATATCAAGGGCGGAGCCAGGCGGAGCCGTTGGCTGGTTACGAGCGCGCGATCCCTCGTGCCCGGGTCGCAGGGGCTCCACGCGCCCTTGGCCTGACGTGTTCAATCATCCGGATTCGTCCGGCCGACCGCACTACACGCTACGCGGTTTCCGCTCGTCGCGGGCGCCCTCCACAACGGCGAGAAAGGCCGCCGACGCGTGGGAACGTTCGCCAATCTTGCGATAGACGAGGCGTACGTGCCGGCGCAGGCGAATTTCCGGCATGGCGAGCGCCACGAGCTCGCCGCGTTCGATTTCCGATTCGGCGCATCGCCGCGGGAGCAGCGCAACGCCGAGCCGCATGGCCACGGCGCGTTTGATTCCTTCGAGGCTGGGAAGCGACAGGAGAATGTTGGCAGGTATGCGGTGCCGTTCGAACAGCCGGAGAACGCGGTCGCGAACGTGGGACGGGTCGTTGTGTGCAATGACCGTCTGACGCGCGCACTCCGACAGCGTGACCTCGCGGCTGTGGGCGAGCGGGTGCGAGGGGTGGACGAGCATGACCAGCTCGTCCTGCCCGAGCACGATGGTCCCGAGTCGCGGCTCGGCCGGTTGAAACGTCAGGACGCCGAAGTCGAGACTGCCCTGGGCCACTTCGCCGCCAATCTGCCGCGCTGGAATGCGCCGGACATCGACGTGCACGAGCGGGTGGATCTTGTGGAACCGCGCCACGAGCGGGAGTACCGCGTGCACCGACGCCTCGTTGGCCCCGATGAGCACGCGGCCCCGGCGGAGATCGCGCAGATCTTTGACGGCGTTCTCCGCTTCTTCCGAAAGACGTAACAGGCGTTCGGCGTAGTCGCGCAGCAGGCGGCCGGCGTCGGTGAGCGTGGCGTCCTTCGTGGCCCGGTCGAAGAGCCGTTCGCCGACACTCTCTTCGAGCCGGCGGATCGCCTGGCTTATGGCCGGCTGCGTGCGGTGCAGCTTCAGGGCGGCACGGGAAAAGCTGTGCTCGGCCGCCACGGTGAGGAAGACGCGGAGTTCGGTCAGGTCCACGGACGATAAGCAATCATAATGCAAGCAGAATAATTATCAGTTTGACTTTATTGGTGCAGCTCACGTGTACTGGGCGACATGGGCCAGCCTGCCCCTGGCTCCACCGGCTCTGGAGGAGGGGCCGGAAGGAGGAGTCCGATGGGAGACGAACGGGTACGGATTTTCGACACCACGCTGCGTGACGGCGAGCAGGCGCCAGGGTTCTCACTCCGCCCGGCCGAGAAGCTGCAGTTGGCGCGCAAGCTCGACGAGCTTGGTGTCGACATCATCGAAGCCGGGTTCCCCATCACCTCGCCCGCCGACGCCGACGCGGTTCGGCGCATTGCCGTGGAAGTGCGCCGGCCGGTCATCGCCTGTCTGGCTCGCTGTCACCGTGCGGACCTCGAGAAGGCCGCGTGGGCGATCGAACCGGCACGCCAGGGCCGGATTCATACGTTCATTGCCACATCCGATCTGCACCTGCAGGCCAAACTGCGCATGACGCGCGAGCAGTGCCTCGAGGCGGCCGTGGACGCGGTGCGATTCGCGCGGCGCCACACGGCCGACGTCCAGTTCTCCGCGGAGGACGCCACTCGCAGCGATCTGGACTTCCTGTGCCGCGTCGTCGAAGCGGTCATCGATGCCGGCGCCACGACGATCAACCTTCCCGATACCGTCGGCTATTCCACGCCGGACGAGTTGCGCGAGTTCTTCCAGCGTCTCCGGGAACGCGTGCCCAATGCCGACTGTGTCGTGTTCAGCGCCCATTGCCACGACGACCTCGGGCTGGGGGTGGCCAACACGCTTGCCGCTGTCAACGGCGGCGCGCGGCAGATCGAGTGCACGATCAACGGAATCGGCGAACGCGCCGGCAACGCGGCGCTCGAGGAGATCGTGATGGCGTTTCGCGTGCGGCGCGATCGACTGCCGTACACGACGGGCATCGTCACGTCGCAGCTCTACCCGTCGAGCGAATTGCTGACCAGCCTGACCGGGCAGGGCGTGCAGGTCAACAAGGCGGTCGTGGGTCGCAACGCATTCGCGCACGAAGCCGGCATTCACCAGGACGGCATGCTGAAGGATCGGCGGACGTACGAGATCATGCGTGCAGAGGATGTGGGCGCCCCGTGGAACCCGCTGGTGCTCGGAAAGCATTCCGGCCGGCATGCCGTGCAGCGCCGCTGCGCGGATCTCGGGTTCACGCTGGAGGGAGACGAGCTCGTCGAGGTGTACCGGTCGCTCATGGCGATTGCGGACGAGCGCAAGATACTGACGGACAATGACATCCGAGCCGTGGTGAGCGCCGTCCGATCGGATGAGTCCCTTGCCCTTGCGGAGGCGGTCGACCCCTTCGACACCCCCACCGCCGCGCCGCACGTCATTCACGAATCAGGGTACGGGCACGGGGTCTGAACGGGCTGACGCCCGAATGCAGAATGCAAAATGCAGAATGCAAGCGGTTCTGCATTCTCAATGATTCTCAATCCTGAATTCTGCATTGATGAGAGTGCGTCAGATCATCGCCCGGGCCGCTCGACCGGGATGCGCAGCTGCACACGTTGTCCCTCGCGAATCACGTCAACGGTCGCCGTGCTGTCGACCGGAGCCTCCGCGATGAGGCGCGAGATCTGCCCCACGGTCGCCACCGGCGTGCCGTTGAAGCGCACGATGATGTCGCCAGGTCGGAGACCTCCCCGGTAGGCCGGGGACGCGCGGGCCAGCTCCCGTACGAGCAGACCGTCGGTATCCGGCGCACCCAGCTGCTGGGCAAGGCGTGTCGTGAGCGGCGCGATGAGGACGTAGCCGATGGAGCCACGGCGAACCTGGTGCGGCGGCTCCTGGAGCTCGGCAGCGATCCGCCGAGCCATGTCGCTCGGTACGGCAAAGCCAATCCCCTGGTATCCGCCGCTCTGGCTGAAGATGGCGGTATTGATGCCGACGAGCTCGCCGCGGACGTTGACGAGCGCACCGCCTGAGTTGCCCGGGTTGATGGCGGCGTCGGTCTGAATGAAGTCCACATAGTCCGAGATGCCGACGTTGGTGCGTCCCACCGCCGAGACGATGCCGAGTGTGACGGTCTGATCGAGCTGGTACGGGTTGCCGATGGCAAGCACCCATTCGGCCACCCTCAGCCGGAACGAATCGCCCCACGGAATCGTGGGGAGGTTGGTGGCGTCTATCTTCAAGAGCGCGAGATCCGTCGGCGGATCGACGCCGACAATCTCCGCTTGCATCTCGCGGCCGTCTGAAAGGACCACCTTGACGGCTGGCAGCTGGCGGAGCGCCAGCCCCGGAGTGTTGCCCGCCACGACGTGATTATTCGTGAGGATGTAGCCGTCGGAACTGACAATCACACCGGAGCCGAGACTGCTCTGCACGTGGTCGCGCGATCCGAAGATATCGTCGCTGAAGAACTGTCGAAAGAAGGGGTCGTTCGCAAAAGGCGAATCGGACCGTCGAACGACCTGCTGCGACGAGATGTTCACCACCGCGGGTACCGTGCGTTCCGCGATGACGCTGAAATCCGGCAGGGTGACGGTTGGTGCCGGGCCCTGCGCCGGGGCGGGTGCCGGAGTGGCCGCCGCAGGACGCGTGCTCTCCTCGGCACGGTCTACGGGGGCTGGCGAGGACGTATCGGTGGTGGGGCTGGTCAACACCAGTCCCGCGGCCGACATCCCCGCGACGAGCAGTATCAGGGCAGCCAGGTGACGACCAGTCATTGGACCGCTCCGTGGCACAAGCGAGCTCTCGACCGTTGCTGGTTCACGTGACGCGGACGCGCCTGGATTCGGGGCCGGACGCCTTCGGGCAGGTTACCGTGAGTACGCCCTCGCCGAGGTCCGCCGTGATCCGATCCGCCTCGACTGAACCAGGGAGCTGGAACGTGCGGCTGAAACTGCCGTGTCCACGTTCCACCCGGTGATACTGCTCGCAGCCGCCCGGCGGGAGCTGCCGGACTCCCGAGAGCGTGAGCCGACCCTCGTGGAGGTGGATGTCGAGATCCTCGCGCTGCACACCTGGCACTTCCGCCGTCACGACGAAGGCATCCGGAGTCTCGAACAGATCGACCGGCGGCAGCCACCCGGCCGGACCGGTCGTCAGCTGGTCCAGATGCTGGTGGATGGCGAGCAGATCGCGGATTGGATCCCAGCGCGCGAACGCCACCCCGCCATCGTAGCATAGTGACGGCGTCCTCCCCGGGGTCCTGGTGCGCCTGTGTTACGATCGACAGGTTCTCCCTGTTGACACATGGCTTCAATACAAGCGACACGTCTCAAGAAGGGCATGCTGGTCAAGATGGATCAGGACCTGTTCCGGGTCCTCGACCTGCAGCACGTCACACCCGGCAACCTCCGCGGCTTCGTGCGCGTCAAGCTGCGGAACATCCGGAGCGGAACGCTCCTGGATCAGAAGCTGCGCTCGGAAGACTCGGTCGAACGTGCCACGCTCGACGAGCGCGAGATGCAGTTTCTCTATCAGGACGGCGACAGCTACTGCTTCATGGACACGGCGTCGTTCGATCAGATCCACATCTCCAGCGAAGCGCTCGGCGACTCGGTGAGCTACCTGAAGCCGGAGATGACGATTCAGGTGGAGTTCTACGGCAGCGAGCCGGTTGGTATTGAACTGCCGCAGGCCGTTGATCTCGCCGTGACGGACACCGCCCCGGGGATCAAGGGAGCCACGGCGAGCGCCCAGGTCAAGCCCGCAACGCTCGAGACCGGGCTCGTGGTCCAGGTTCCGCCCTTCGTCAACAACGGCGATGTCATTCGAGTCAATACGGAAACGGGGGAGTACCTGTCTCGGGCGTAGCCGGGGATCGTATGGTCCGGGTGCTCTCCTCGCTCGCCCGCGACCCGTACGCGCTGGCGGACTGCGAGTCGGACGCGGCCCCGCGTGCCGGCCACGGCTTGCGAGATCGATGTGGACGCCTGAAACTGCGTCGAGTGCCGACGCTGGCACCACCCTTGAACCGCACGGGCACTGATGGCCACGGAGCAGATCCTCCCACGCGTGCTGTTCCTGTTCGGCGTCGGCTTCCTGGTCGCCAACATCAAGCTCGTCGTGGACCTGCTCCGGTACCGGGCGCGTCGACGGTCGGCGCTGCTCATCTGGGAGACCCCGAAGCCGCGTTTCTATGGCTTCAGTCTGGCGCTCGGGGTGATCCTGGGATTGCTCCTGGCGTTCAAGATCGTCGTCCAGCATCGCCCGCCCACGCAGCTCTTCGGCGAAGCCATGATGTTCGTGTACTACGGCTATGCCTTCCCCCTAAGCACGCGAATCCTGCGCGGTTTCTACCAGGACGGGGTCTGGGCGGATCGCGGCTTCGTGCCCTGGGCGCAGATCTCGGCGCTGTCCTGGAAGGAGAACCAGGAGGCAGTGACGTTGGTCCTGATCTCGAGCTTCAGGAACATCGCGCGGCAGCTCGCGGTGCCCGGTCCTCTCTACGGTCAGGCGAGGCGGCTCCTCCGCGACCGCGTCAAGGCGCACGACATCCAGATTGGCGGGACGGGCCTGCGTCTGGGGACGCGTGAGGACACGGACGCCGTCTGAGCCGGAACGCAGTATGATTTCGTGTCGTTGTCGAGGCGATTCCGCCGATACAGGTGCTGTATGCCCCCACGACCAACCTGGAAGGGGTACCTCAAAGTCAGTCTCGTCACGATCCCGGTGAAGGTGTTTCCTGCCACCGAGTCCGCGGCAGCACTGGCCTTCAACCAGCTCCACAGCGAATGTCAGACGCGCATCCAACAGAAGCGCTGGTGCCCTCACTGCGAGCGCGAGGTCACGAACGCGGAAATCATCAAGGGCTACGAGTTCGAGAAAGGGCGCTACGTCGTCGTCACCGATGAGGACCTGCAGAAGGTGCGGGTCGAGTCGACGCGCGTGATCGATCTGGCCCAGTTCACGGACGATACAGCCATCGATCCCATCTACGTCGATCGCGCGTACTACCTGGCGCCGGACGGACCGATGGCGGCCGACGCATTTGCCGTCATGCGGGAAGGGATGGCGGGAAAGGCGGGGATCGGGAAAGTGGCGCTGTACGGGCGTGAATACCTCGTCGCCATCAGGCCGCAGAGGAAAGGTCTCGTGATGTACACGCTGCATCACGATGCGGAAATCCGCAGCATCGATCAGATCGAAGAGCTGAGCTCCGTTCCCGCCACGGTCAAGCCGGAGGAGATGAAGCTCGCGAAGCAGGTCATCGCGATGTTCAGTGCCGATCTGAACCTGAAGGATTACAAGGACGAGTACAAGGAGGGGCTGCGGGCGATCATCGACGCCAAGATCCAGGGCCAGGAAGTTGTTGCGCCCGAGGTCCAGGAGCCGCCCAAGGTGGTGGATCTGATGGAGGCGCTTCGCCGCAGCCTCGACGCGGTCAGCACGGAAAAGAAGAAGCCCATTCGTGCGGCGCTGGCCAAACCGGCCGCGAAGGCCAAGGCCGCATCTGCGGGAGCTGCGCGGCCGCGTCGCCGCGCAGCCGGTTGACCCCGCATGGCCGCGGCAAGCGACGACGGCCGGCCCGAAGACCGGCCGTCGTGGTTCTGCGTGGGAGCGTCAGCGACGACTCCCAGGGGTATGTGTCATAGTCGTACCTCCCGGCCGCGACCGATTCGTGACGAGCGGTCCGAAGAACGGGCCATGGTCGCTTCAAGCCTTGTCTGAACGCCGCGCGGTGCGGCGATAACGTCACCAGGATACCATTCCGAGGACCAGCGTGCCGGGGTCCGAGGACCCGGCTGCCTGGGAAGGCACTGTACGTGAAGACCGGTGGACGTGAGACGCGGGGTAGCAGCGGGTGACATCCATGGCGATTACCCAGGGAACGATGACCGACGAACAGCGCAAGTCCGTGGCGCTCGAATATCTGAAAGCGTTCGACAACAAGGGTGTGACCTCTACGGGCGGGAGCATCCTCGATCTGTTCGCCGAGGATGCGCAGGTGTTCTTCCCAAAGTGGGGACTCGCGACCGGCAAGGCGCAGATCGGCCGTCTGTTCACGGATTTCGGGGGGCTGCTGAAGAGCATCCGGCACGACTACGCCACGTTCAACTGGGTCATGACCGGCACCGACGTTTTCGCGTGCGAGGGCACGAGCGCCGGTGAGCACGTGGACGGATCGTGGCGGGCCGGCACGATGCACGCGGGCCGCTGGTGCGACGTGTTCGAAGTGCGGGACTTCCTGATTCAGCGTTGCTTCATTTATCTGGACCCGGACTATGCGGGGCTCGATACCGCTCGCTACCCGTGGCTGTCGGCTGGCGGACGGGACCCGTCGACGCCGATGGGATAGTCGCCGTCGGCGCGGCGTCGCGGATCCGTCGCCGCTCGGCAAGGACGAGCCCGTATTCCGCCGCCCGTTTCCAGACCCGATTCGCCATATCCGTGAGCTGGACGGCTTTGAGCCCGTAGTACAGGAACGACGCTCCAAGCAGACCGACGAGCGCGTAGCGGAGCGCCGTGACACCCGCGTCGCCCAGTAGGCCGCTCAGCGTCGCCAGACCGAGGAACGTGAGGACGCCGGCCGCCGCGAGCAGCGGGCCGGTCACCGTGCGGACGCCCCAGGACGCCACCCGCGACTGCTTCTCCATCAGTGCGCCGATCACCTGCAGGCGCTCGATGCCGGCTCTCACGGCGCTCATATCGTCGTCGAGGAGCACATCACGCAGCGACACCTGTGCATGACAGGCCTCTGCAACCCTGCGCTCACCGCGCCACTTCGAAGGCCGGTGTACCCGCGCGCGGTACTCCGGATAGCGCGAGGCGAGAGCCGATAACAGTCGAGCGTGGGACTCAGGGGAGGATTCGCCCCAGGTGGACACGGTGTCAACGTCGATACGGCGCCGTGCGGGAATGAAGACGAGTTCGTGGAGGTCCCTGGACTGCGCGTCCTGCACGTAGGCCGCCGCGTGCGGCGGCACGTGCGCATGCAGCATGGCTTCGTGATCGAGACACGGGAGCACAGGGACCGCCGGGTGCGGCTGGTATGCGATTCGGTACAGCTTGATGGCGAGCACGGGACCGAAGTCGCGCAGCCGATCCAGGGCGCGCTCGATCTCGGCGGAGTCGCTGGAGGCCGCTGCCGCTTCCGCGGGCGTCCGGCCCGCATCCGCGCCGCGTAGGCGGGCGCTCACTAGAAGCCAAGAAGCGCCCACAAACCCACGCCGGCCGCGGTCGGGTCCCGGAGCCAGTCGGGGGGTGTGAGCCAGACGAACAGCAGGATTGCGATCACCCAGAGATCGTAACGCACCGTCGTGCGATCGTCGCGCCAGAAAAAGGCGCGCCAGAAGGTGGCCGTCAGCAGGTTCGACCCGGTCGGGATCGGCTTCCCGTTGAGCACGAGGTAGGTGTAATGAATCCGGTTCACGAACGTGGTGATCGACAGGATCAGGATCACCCACAACACGGCCGCCATCCGGTTGGTGAAGGCCCCAATCATGAGGAGCACGATGCGTTCGGGACGCTCCATGAAGCCGACCTTGCACTTGTCGATCAGGGATTCGGCGCGGGCCCGGGCGTAGCTCGTCATGATGGCGAACATCATCGCCAGCGCCGCAACCATGACGTAGTCGGTCCGTCGCAGGCTGGCATAGAGATAGATCAGCCCGAGGAAGAGGGCAATATCGGAGAAGCGGTCCAGGGTCGAGTCCCAGAACGCGCCGAAGCGGGACACGGTATTGGTGAGGTGGGCGACCTTTCCATCGATGAAATCGAAGATGTTGGCCACGATCATGATGACGCCGGCCGTGGTGAAGCGATCGGTGGCGAGCGCCCAAGCGGCGACGACGTTGATCAGCACGCCGGTGAGCGTCAAGACGTTCGGGTGGATCCGCAGCGCCACGCTGGCGGCGATAATCGCATGCAATGGGAACATGCACACGGTTCCTACGAACCCTGTAAAGGTCATGGTTTGCTAAAATCAAGGATTTCCGGACATGCCGCGGGGCCTGGACTGCTGGGCGGCTCGAAGCGGCGCGTCCTGCTGCCAGGACTGGACTCGACATACTAGCGCATGCCCATTCAGGACCTCAAGGATCAGATTGCGCGTGTGCCCGAGCAGCCCGGTGTCTACCTCTGGGGCAATGCCGCCGGGGAGACGATCTACGTGGGCAAGGCGCGGTCGCTGCGCGACCGCGTTCGGAGCTATGTGGGTGCACGCGGGCTGAGCCCCCGTCACGATGCGCTGCTCGACGAGACGGCGCGTCTCGAGATCGTCGTCACCGATTCGGTGATGGAGGCCCTGGCCCTCGAGAACCATCTGATCAAGCAGCGCCGGCCCAAGTACAACATCCTGTTGCGCGACGACAAGAACTATCCGTACCTGCAACTGACGACGAGCGAGCCGTTCCCTCGGGTGCTCCTGGCACGCAGCGTCGAGCGGACCGGGGATTTCTATGCCGGCCCGTTCCTGCCGACGAAGCTGGCGCGCCGGACGATGGCCTTGACGCACCGGCTCTTTGGAATCCGATCCTGTAACGAGGTCATCACCGGCCGGCGGGGCCGGCCATGCCTCGAGTACGATATCAAGCGGTGCATCGCGCCCTGCGTGGCTGAACTGTGCACGGCAGAACAGTATGGGGTGGCCGTGGCGAACACGAAGCTCCTTCTCGAAGGGCGAACGGACGAGCTCGTCGACACGTTGCGCCGGCGCATGACCGCGGCCGCTGGTGCCGAGCGCTTCGAAGAAGCGGCGCAGCTGCGCGACGCGCTGCGCA
>CAZDLW010000129.1:0-8382 GCA_964505975.1 uncultured Bifidobacteriaceae bacterium
GACTGGACGTTCGCGGCGTCGGCGGGCTACTCGGACCGTCCGGAGTTCCTGTACCGCCTGTCGCTCGAAGGCGAAGTTGCCCGGCGCGTCGCGGGCGGCCTAGTGCTTCACGGCGGCTATCGCCATCTCGACTTCCCCGCCGCCGAGGTCCACCTGATTCAGCCGGCGGTCTCCTACTACTTCAGCCGCGGCGACGTGCAGGCGCGCGGATACCTCGTCAACAACACCACCGCCAACCGCCGCAGCAACACGCTGCTCCTGCGCGCCGGCGTGGACCTGACGCCATGGCTGCGCGTGAGCGGCGGCGCCGCCGCAGGTACGCGCATCTTCGACGCCGCCGCACTGCAGGACACGCGCGCCCAGGCGTGGGTGACGTTTGCATCGGCCAGCGTGCGGGTGGCGCCACAGTGGCGGCTCACGGTGGGCGCCGGCAGCGCGCACGAGGATCCGCTGTTCTCGCAGCGCACGCTCTCGCTGGGCGTGAGGTGGACGCTCCGATGATTCCCACATCCATTCTCAACATCACCCTGATCGTCTTCGCGGTCCTCTGGGCCGGCGTGAGCCTCGCCACTCTCATCGGCCGCGCACGCCACGACCGCCGCACCGATCACACCGATCGCCTCCGGCGTCGTCTCGCTGGCAACAACACTGACACGACGCAGCCGGAACGGCTCCGCGAGGCGGTCCGCCAGCTGTCGCCCGCGGACTTCCAGGACCTGGTGGCCCACGGACTGCCCCGCGACGTGCAGGCCGCCGTCGCGCGCGAACTGGGGACCCGGGAAGGTGCGGAACATCTGCGCGGCGTGGCCGAAGGCACGGAGGCCGGAAGCATCTGGGACCGCATCAACGCCCTGCACGTCCTTGCCGCAGGCCGGGGTGCCGGCGTCTACCGCGCACTGGATGCAGGCCTGCGGTCGGGCCACCCGGTGGTAGCGGCCACGGCCACGCGCCTGCTTCACCAGTTGAACGACGAGCGGGCCGCGGGACTCCTGGCCACGGCGCTGGCCGACGGCGTCTTCTCACGTTCGAGACTGGCCTCGGCGCTCGAACGCATGACGGTCGACCGCTCGGCCGCACTTGCGCCACTCCTTCGTCATCAGGACTCCACCGTCCGCGCCTGGGGCGCACGCCTTGCCGGCGTGCTGAACGCCAGGACGTACGCGTCCGAGCTCCGCACGCTGGTGTCCGATGACGATGCCGTCGTGAGACGGACGGCTGTGGAAGCGCTCGGACGACTTGGCGACGCGTCGGACCGCGCTCTGCTCCGCCAGTGCTTCAGCGACCCTTCGCCCATGGTGCGCGCACACGCCGCGCGCGCCGCGGTGTCGTGCGGCGATCCGTTCACGGCCAATGCTCTGGGCGAGCTGCTCGTCGATCGCGAGTGGATCGTCCGTGCGGCCGCCAGGGACGCGCTCCAGCGGCTCGACGGCACGGGACGGCCGGTGCTGCTCCGTGCTCTGTGGCACCAGGATCGCTTCGCCACCAACACGGCCGCGGAAGCTCTGCACGGAACGGGCGTGGCCGCCGATCTCGCACGACGCGTCATCACCAACCCCGGGCACGACCCCGACGCCACGGCCGCCTTCCTCCGCTTCTGGGACGTAGCCGGCCCGCACCTGCAGAACGCCGTGCTCTCGCAGCTCGCGCCGCACGAGGCCGCGAGGCTGGAAGCACAACTGGATCACGAAGGTGGAAGGGGGCAGGGGAGGGGAGGAAGGGCTGTGTCAGGCCCGAGGGGGGAGGCGGTAGGGGGAAGGCGGAACTGACGCACGGCCATAGGCACTTGCACGCTGCGGGGTGATCGCGGGTCATGGCCACTGTGAGGCTGGGAACAAGAAGTCGAGGATGACAATGCTGGCACAGATTGCGTGGTGGGGATTCGTCGTGTGCCTCACCTACCTGCTCGTTCTGGCAGGGCTCTTTGCGGTGACGATGGCCGTGGCGGCGCGGGAGAATCGGCGGCGTGCCCGGGAAGCGCACGTCGAGGACTTCGACACGCTGCGCTCGTCGCCGTTCACGATTCCAGTAAGTATCATCGCACCAGCGTTCAACGAAGAGGTCTGCGTGACGCAGTCGGTCCACTCGTTGCTCGGACTCGACTACCCGGAGCTCGAGGTCATCGTCGTCAACGACGGATCGACGGACCGCACGCTGGAAGCACTGACGCAGGAATTCGATCTCGAGCCGGCCGGCACGTTCTACCGGCACACACTACCCTCTGCCGACATCCGGCAGATCTACCGCAGCCGGCACGACCAGCGCCTCACGGTGATCGACAAGGTGAACGGCGGCAAGGCCGACGCGCTCAACTGCGGCCTGAACCTCGCGCGCTACCGCTACGTGTGCTGCGTGGACGGCGACACGGTGTACTACCGCGACGCGCTGCTCAGGGGCATGCGGCTGGCCATGCAGGACCCCGCCACGATTGTCGGCGTCACGAGCCAGGTGGACGTGAGCGGCCAACCCGAACGCGCCGTCGGACCCGACGGCCGCATCCGGCTGGACCGCGCACCGCTCGTCACGTTCCAGGTCTTCGACTACATCCGCGCGTTCGTCGGCACCCGTCTCGCCTGGAGCCGCTGGAACTACATGCTGTGCTCGGTCGGCGCCTTCAGCATCTGGCGCCGCGACATCGTCCTCGAGCTGGGCGGCTTCTCGAAACAGTTCACGTGCGAAGACATCGAGCTGACCTTCCGCGTGCACGAGCACTTCCGGTCCAGGAACGAGCGGTACCAGGTGGTGTCGCTGGCTGAATCCGTGGGCGTGACGGAAGGACCGACGAGCGGGGGACGCCTCGTGTCCCAGCGCGAGCGCTGGCAGCGGGTCATCATGGAAACGGTGTGGCACTACCGCCGCATGCTGTTCAATCCACGCTATGGGACCGTCGGCTGGCTGGGCATGCCGTACTACGTGCTCGGCGAAGTGCTCGCCCCCATCTTCCAGGTGCTGGCGCTGCTCCTCGTTCCTCTGGCGGCCATCGGTGGGCTGCTCGCCTGGGGAGACTTCGTCCGCATCATCCTGACCGTTGCCCTCGCGTGCGGCGCATTCACGGCGGCCGCCATCTTCATGCAGGATCGCAACCTGCGCACGTTTCAGGCCCGCGACCTGCCGTACATGCTGCTCATCGCGCCGCTCGATCTGTTCCTCTACCGGCCGGTCATCATCTACGCGCAGTTCAAGGGGCTCGTCGGGTTCCTGACCGGCGACCGGAGCTGGCACCGGTTCGCACGCAACGCCCGCGCGTAACTAGTGATAACCAAGGGCTCTGCCCTTGAAATCCCGCGGACCACGGACGACCCACCAACGAGGCGCTTCGATTTCAAGGGCAGAGCCCTCGGTTATTGCTAGTGCTAGTGGCAGTATCTTCTGCCCGCACTCCGTGCGGGCGAGAGGTCTTGAACGGCCGCTGGAAAACTTGGCTCATGTGCATGAATTCGGGCCGTTCAAGCCGTCTAGCGAGACACGCCGTCGCCACCAGTCGAAGAAATCGATTCGGCGTCAGGCCAAGTGTAGCCCTCCCCCTCCGTGGCCTCCTCCCTGATACTTAACACAGCCCTCCCTCCCCTCCCCTTCCCTCTCCCCCCTTCTGTTCACTGCTCTCGCCACGCCACGATCCGCACGGGCTGCGGTGCAGCATCGTCCTCGTTGCCGGCATCGGTACGCGAGACGGTGACCCGCACGATGCGGCGGATACCGCCCGAGCCGTAGGCGTGCGCGAGCACGGACAACACGCCGCGGCCGGGGTTGTCGCCGTCCGGATCTCCAGCCGGCGGCCCGCCGTCCGTCAGCCAGTCGCCGTCCGTTTCGGAGGGATCGTCGGCCACCCAGACCACGACGTAGACGGGCGACTCGGTCGGGGGTTGTGAAGGCAGAGTTTTCACGGGCCCATAGGCATAGAGCTGCCATCGCGGGTTGTTGCGTCCCCATGGGCGATCCTCCGTGGACGCATTCATCTCGTCGTCCGTGCACGGGCCGCGTTTGCCGCAACGCACGAGGCTGGTCCTTTCGCCGAGGTCGAGCGTCGTGCCCGCAACGGTGCGCGTGCCGCCCGGTGGCCCGTCCACGAAGGTAGACCTCGTAGTGCCGGCAAGAATCCCGTTCCAGTCCGGCTGGAACGCCAGATCCTGAATGGCACGATCGATGGCGGCATCGGCTGCATAGAACGCCTCCGCACCGTCGCGGTAGTTCGCGGGAATGCGCGTCTCCAACGTCGCCGTGAGCACGAGAGTACCGCCAAGGGCGAGCAGCAACGTCATGGACAGCAGGACAACGATTAGAGCCACACCTCGATCGTTCGCGCTTCGCCACACCAGCCAAGGGCGCTTGCCCTTGAATGACACACCGTCACTCTCGTTCGATGGACCCGAGGCAGGATTCCGTGACTCGTGCATGAATTCCGTCCGTTCAATCAGTCTCCTGCTTCTCCGCTTGCCTCGGGAGCCAGTCGCGGTCGCGACGGGCGCGTCCCTCGGGGGCGGGCTCCGACGACGTCGCGCGGAAAAACGCGTCAACCGCTACATGTTGCGCGGTGTCACGTCGAACCGCACCTCGATGTCAGGCACGAACCGCTGCGCCGAGGTTGACGTGCCGCCTCGGGCGAACAGCACGCCGGCCGGCCCGCGCAACGCCGAAGCTGTGACCTGCAGCCGCAGGACGACACGGACGCGGCGGATGCGAAGAAGGTCCGCGTCGTATCGATTGGCAAACGACGCATCGGGGCACCACGGCCCATCCGTGAGCACTGTGCGATCCAGGGTCGCGCCCGATCCCAATACTTCGAGCCTGGGGACATGATCCCCGCCGGCCACCGCGAACACGCAGTTCTCGCCGGCACCCCAGGTGTCGGCCGGATTGTCTTTGTCCAGTTCCGGTGGCGGCGGTCCATAGGTGGTCCACGGCCCGCGAGGGTCGCTCAATGGCCTGCCAGACACGCGCCGCGGCGGGCTCGCGTCCCCAAAGTATTCGATCTCCAATCCCACCACATCATCAACCACCGGTAGATCGCTGGCGAAGCCGTCGTAGCGACGCAACTGATACGTGCTCGTTCTCGTGTCTGTCTGCAGATAGTACGTGTGCGCCGCGACCTCTGCGATGAACGACCCGTTGGCGTAACTGGTGGATAGCGTGCCGTCGTAGCCGATCTGCAGCATGTCTCCCACCAGCTCCGTGATTGTGACGAGATCCCACGCCCCGTGCCGGTCGAACAGCAGCGCACGCATGCCCAAGGCAAATCCACAGAGCGGACGAGCGGGAAGGCAGTACGGCCGGGCGCTTACCATCAGATCGGACGCATTCCGCTGGAGCGTATCTCCGCCGTCGGCAGCACGAATCGTGGCCTGCGCCGCGGTATGAGGCACGTACAGCAGCGCGATTGTGTCCGCCCGGAATGCTCCCGTCTCGCCTCCGCGGGTGCCAATGCGATGGGGCAGGATGGGAGCAAGGTACATCGAGAGCGGACCGCCACCGACAGCCTCCAGCCCCGCACCAGCCATCCGGATGTCGCGGGCCAGCTCGCTGACGGATACTCGCAGGCGCTGGTGCATGTCGGCCACTTCGAGCTGTGCCTGAAACGTGCCGTGCGCAGGGTTCACGGCTGCGAACACCGCACCCATGACCGTCATCATGATCGCCATTGCCACGAGCAACTCGACCACCGTGAAGCCATCAGCCGCATAGCTCGTCGGTCGCGTTCCGCCGTTGGCGCCCTGGGACCGGTGCACCGTGACGCTCGTATCCGAAACGAGGTCGGTTGCGGCCGCCCCAGCACCACACATCATCGTGCCTTCCGCGCGCTGACGGTGAGAAGCCTTACGTCCCCGGTCGCGGCTCCAACGTTCGTCGAACGTTCGTTCCCGTCGTTCCGTGTGACGAACACATGAATGACGACGGCCTCGTCCGGGTGCTCGGGAACGGGCACGATGGACCACCGGCGAATGTATAGCGTGCCTTCGGGCGGAGCCGCGCCGCCTCCCAGACTGCGCCCAAACCGATCGACATAGTCCACATAGCCCGCGGTGTTCTCCTGCAGCGAGTTCAACGGAGAGGCAGAGAGGCCCGCCTCATCGAACGTACGGGCCTGCGAGCGAAGCTCCTCGAGCTTCTGGGCTGCCAGCACGGTTGCCTGAGTGACGTGCCGAGCCGACATATTGGACAGCGTGACCGCCGCGAGGATCTGCACGAGCGACACGACACCGGTGATGAAAACTGTCGTCGCGACGAGCACTTCAATCAGGGAGAACCCCCGGTCTCCCTGATGCGGGCGTGAAGCATGACGGGATCGAACGATGGGCATGCCGATCAGAGAGCAACACGCCTGCCTGACCCGCCTCGACCAACCACCTGCACCTCATCCTCTTTAGAATCAGAGCGTTGCGGTCTGATGCGGAGCTCACGACACGACGACCAGTGCGTGCAGGTGGCAGATTGTGCCGGGAGCACGATGAGCAATGAGGGCGAGTTCTGCGTACGGCCCGGCGAGGGCCAAGGCACACCGCCCAGGCACACAACGAGGCGCACTCGACGAGGCGCACTCGATTTGATTTCCTCCCTCGACGATGGCATCGTCGTCTTTTGGTGGCGGTGGGCGGCCAGGCCCTACTGCCCGCGGGACCGTGAGTTGGCAGAAGCTGCCACGACTGTCCTGCGAGTGCCTGGCGTTTTCTGCAGTTGACGCATACAAGTTGCTGGAATCCGGCCTCGTTTCGAGCCGGCATGTGATGTGCGTTCCCCGGACGCGCCGTGTGGGGTGTCTGGGAGACAGGTGAATGAGCACGATGGAAGATCGATTGTCTGGCGTGGAGGCACTGCTCGCGACGATGGCCGCGCACGGGGCGGCGATGCGGGAGATAGACCGCGCCATGCGGGAGACAGACCACGCGATGCGGGAGACGGACCGCCAGATGCAGGAGACGAACCGTCAGATGCAGGAGATGCACCGTCAGCTGGTGGACCTATACCGTCGGATGCACGAGGAGAATCTTCGAGCACAGGAGGAGAACCGTGCGATTCGCGAGGACAGAATCGCGTATCGACGGGAGGCGCAGGGGGAGATTCGTGCGATTCAACTGGGGTGGGCAAGGTCCCAGCGCAAATGGGGCGAGCTGGCGAACAAGATGGGGACGCTCGTCGAGGACATCGTGGCCCCGGGCATCCCTACCGTGTTCCGGCGCGTGTTTCGGGTGCGCCGTCTGGATTTCTTTGCGCAGCGCGTGCGTCGCACGCACCGCACTGACCCCGGGCGGCAAAGAGAGTTCGACTACGTGTGCGGCGCCGGCGACGTACTGCTGGTGAACGAGACCAAGAGCACGATCAGGCCGGACGACATATCCGCGTTCGTGGCGCTTCTCGACGAGGCACGCGAGTATTTGCCGGAGGCGGAGGGCCGGCGACTGGTTGGCGGGCTGGCGGGGTTCTCCGTCGATCCCAGTCTCGTGGCCGCAGGCGAGCGCCAGGGGCTGCTCATGTTCGGACTCGGCACGGGGCTGCTTCGTATCCTCAATACTCCCGGCTTTCAGCCACGCGCGTTCTAGTCGGCGGCGATCCCGTAGTCCTTGATCTTCTGCAGCAGCACTTTGTAGGGAACGTGGAGTGCGTCCGCCGCCCGCTGTCTGTTGCCGCCGGCGCCGGTGAGCACCTGTTCGATCTTTCGTCGCTCCACGTCGGCCGTGACGCGCCGGAGGACATCCGGCAGCGTTCCCGACAGGTCGATGCGCTCCCATGGATCCGTGGACGAAGGCATGGCGGGCTGGCGAAATGCCAGGTTCAGGTGCCGCGCGTGGATGGTGTCGCCGTCGCACAGGATGACCGCGCGCTCGATGCAGTTCTGCAGCTCGCGGACGTTGCCCGGCCAGGGGTACGCACGCAGATCGTCGAGCGCGGCCGGGGCGACGGCCAGCGGCTTCTTGTTGAGGTCGCGGCAGAACTTCTCCACGAAGTGCCGCGCCAGGATCAGCACGTCCTCCGATCGCTCGCGGAGCGGCGGCACGTGGATGGGAAATACCGAGAGCCGGAAGTACAGATCCTCGCGGAACTGCCGCTCCGCGACGCGTTGTCTGAGGTTCCTGTTCGTGGCGGCAACGACGCGAACGTCCACATGGAGCGACTGCGTGCCTCCCACGCGCTCGAACCGCTTCTCTTCGAGGGCTCGGAGGATCTTGGCCTGCAGCGCCAGCGGGAGATCTCCGATCTCGTCCAGGAACAGCGTGCCCCGATGCGCCAGCTCGAACCGGCCCGGCTTGCGCGCCGAGGCTCCGGTGAAGGCGCCCTTCTCGTGGCCGAAGAGCTCCGTTTCGAGAAGCGTTTCCGGGATGGCCGCGCAGTTGATGGCCACGAACGGGCCCTCGGACCGTGGGCTGAGCGCGTGCAGTGCGCGGGCGAACAGCT
>CAZDLW010000129.1:8392-15155 GCA_964505975.1 uncultured Bifidobacteriaceae bacterium
CCGTTGTAATGCAGCGCCCGCGCGAACAGCTCCTTGCCCGTGCCGCTCTCGCCGCCTATCAGGACCGTGGCGTCGGTAGCCGCGGCGCGATGGAGCTGTTGCGACACCTGCCGGAGCTGCGGGTCCTCGCCGATGATCCGCGGCGCGCCGCGACGTTCTGCCAGCTCTTCCTTCAAGAGCACGTACTCGCGCAGCATGCGGCGCCGGGCCAGGGCACGCTCGATGATGAGCAGCAGGTGATCGGGGTCGATGGGCTTGGCCAGGAAGTCGGTAGCGCCTTCCTTCATCGCGGTCACCGCGTCCTGGATGCTTCCGTAGGCCGTCATCACGACCACCGGAAGTTCCGGGTCGTACTCGTGCGCAGCGCGCATCACGCCAAGGCCGTCACCAGTCGGGAGCTTCAGGTCCGTCAGCACCAGGGCCGGCCGCGCCTGCCGCAACTGCTGCACCGCCTCCGATTCGTCCGGCGCCTCGACAACCGCGTGCCCCTGCGCCTCGAGCGCGTGCCGGAGCATGGTACGGAGAGAATCCTTGTCTTCGACCAGAAGGACAGGGAACGACGACATCTGTGCGGTTGACGAGTGGGAGGAGCTTGCCCGTGCGATGGCATTCACCGCAGCCACCCGGGGGGCACGCCGGCCCGGCGCGCTTCCTCCTGGATGTCTGCCACGGCCTTCATGCGCTGTGCGATCTCCTTCTTCACGCGGTCCAGTTCGACGAGCGCCTTGTCCCGGTCCGCGGCAATCATGGCGCGCTGGGCCGGGTCGTCGCGGGCGGTGAAGTCCGCTGTCAGTCCGTTGATGCGGCTCTGCAGCGCCTCGGCAAAGAGCTCCGCGCGGCTGAGGGCATTCCGCTCGCTATGGATCCGCTCGCGCCAGTAGGCCTGGTCGCGTGCCGGCTCCGCCGGTGCCGCGGCCGCGTCGGGATCGGAGGTCTGCGACGATCCAGCGCCTCCGGCGGACGAGGAGGGCACCGGAGACGAAGAGTCGGAAGGTTCGGACGATGAGACGCGGTGCAGGTCCTGGTTCGTGTAGAGCTTTCCCGGCGTTGCGATGGTTTTGCGCCGCTCCTCTTCCTGGCGCGCCACGTCACCGAGCGACTGCGCGCCAACATAGGCAGACACGAGCAGAAGCAGCGCCAGCGCACCAGCGGCCAGGACGAATCGCATCATGAGCGTCACTCTGCTGAACAGGACCCGAGGGAGAGCCGGTCTCGCAACCGTCCCATGACGTTTCGGCTGGAACGCGGACAGACTGCAGCCTCCCCTTCCCCCTTCCTGCCTTCTCCCTTGCCCAGCCCCCACCTTTCCCCTTCCTGCCTCGCGCCTCCTCCCTAACACAGCCCTCCCTCCTCTCCCCCCGTCCCCTTCCCCCTGGTTTCTATACAATGCTCGCCATGCGTCCGGTGCAGATGGCGTTCGGACCGATCGCCGTGACCCTCATGCTCGTGGCGTCCGTGGAGAGTGCGGCGCAAAGTCAGCGTGAAAAGATCCTGTCGCGGGTGGCCGCGTACGTGCAGCGGTTCGTCACCGATTTCTCGAACGTCGTCGCCGAGGAGGACTACCGGCAGGAGTGGCAATTCGGAACGGAGCGCCGCCGCCTGAAGTCGGATTTCCTGCTAGTGCAGTATCCCGGGGCCGAGCGTGAGTGGCTGTCGTTTCGCGACGTGTACGAAGTGAACGGCCGTCGCGTTCGCGATCAGCAGGAACGTCTCACGGACCTGTTCCTCCAGCCCTTCGAGGATGCACGCCGCCGGGCCGAGGAGATCACACGAGCCGGGTCCAGGCACAGCATGGTGGAACTGGGAGGCACGAGTAATCCATTGCTGGTGCTGGCGTTCCTTCAGGCGCATTACCAACCCGATTACCTGTTCACGGTCGGCGAGCTCGACACCGGGCTCGGCCCGGCCATCAGGGTCCTGGAGCTCGAAGAGCGGCTGCGTCCCACGCCCGTCACTCGCGCGGCCCCGGTGCCGCTGCGCGGTACGGCCTGGGTGGACGAGGACACCGGACGCGTGGTCAAGACGGAGCTCCGCATCGGAAACGGGGCGGGCGCAAGTATGGTCAGAACGGTGTTTGGTTTCGACCAGGCGCTCGGCATCGACGTGCCCCTGGAGATGCGGGAATGGCGCCCGGGCCAGACCACGGTGACGCGGCCGTTCCCGCGGGGCGGCGCCCGGATGGACGATCGGTTCATCGGCGTGGCCACCTACGGCCGCTTCCGGCGCTTTCAGGTGCAGACGCAGGAAACACTCGGAGTACCTGACCCCTGAAGGAAGAGGGGGAATACGAAGGGGGCAGGGGGGAAGGGGAGGGGAGGAAGGGCTGTGTTAGAGGGAGGAGTCTGGTAGGGAGGGGGTCTTGGTCAGGGAGGGGTCGGGTTAGGGAGGGGTCGGCAGGAGTCAGTGTCTTCGCGGGGACGCGCGCTCGAGTGATGCGATGAGCCCTCTGATCATGCGACCAACTTCTTCAGCATCCGCGATCAGCACCTCGACGTCAGAAGGGCCAATCGCAGTGACGCGTCCGGCGAGCTCCAGCTGAGTCTGCAGCTCGTTGTTGGAGCCCTTCGCAATCCAGAGGTGATTGATATACGCGGACGTAAAGTGGCGGCCGAAGCCTTCGGCGATGTTGGATGGTACCGACACGCAGGTTCGTCGAAGCTCCGACCCCAGTACGAACTGATCGTCCCGGCGCAGTCGTTTCGATATCCGGTAGCACCGCTCGGCCAGCGCCATGCTCTTCTGCCAGACGATCAGATCGCGGAACGAAGTAATGTCGGACATGCCGAGACGCGGCAGGCACGGTCCGTGCCGGGCGCCGTCAGGTGATACAGCAAGCAGAGGTCTTCCTTCGGACAAAGGCAGGTGCACGACTCAGAAAGAATGAATCTGGGAGTTCAAGGGAACTCAGGGGAGTATCGCCCAGGATCGTCGCAGGACCCGTCGCCCGCGATTCGGCACGGTTCGGCGGTCGTTCAACATCACGACATGAAGCAAATGGTGCAATCGTGATTCTCGCCGCTCATGGCAGATTGTGCCACTCGGGGAATCCACGGCGTGAACACTTCCCCCTGACAGACTCTCCCCTAACAGTCCCCTAACAGAGCCTTCCCCCTAACCTAACACAGCCCTTCCTCCCCTCCCCCCTCCCCTTCCCCCTTCAGCGTGAGCCCTACCTGCACGCTGGCCCCGCCGCGAGGCGACGCGGACACTGCCACGCGGCCGTTGTGCAGGAGGACGATCTTCTGCACGATGGCCAGGCCGAGACCGGTGCCCCGCGACCGTGTGGTGTAGAACGGCTGGAACACGCGCGCGCGCAGGGTCTCCGGAATGCCGGGGCCGTTATCGTCCACGGAGACCCAGCACGTTCGATGGACGGCGTCGATGCGGCCTTCAAGGGCCATGGACGGCGCCACACCTGCCGCGTCGCACGCTTCGGCGGCGTTGCGCACGAGATTCCCGAACACCTGCCGCAGCAGCACCTCGTCGCCTTCGATCTCGCCGAAGGTGCCGCGGACCTCCACGGTTGCACCAGCCGGTAATTCGTGCCGGAGGTCGTCCACGGCGCGACGCACGACGGCCTCCAGCGACACGGAGGTGAAGGAGATCTGTTCGGGACGAGCGAAGTTGAGAAAGTTCGTGACGACCTTGCCGAGCGCGTCGGCTTCCTGCCGGATCCCTTCGACGTACGGGCGGTAGCGCTCCGGCTGTGCGTCGAGATCGATCAGCCGGCTGTATCCGTGGATCGTTGCGAGCCCGTTTCGGAACTCGTGCGCCATGCCGGCGGTGAGCTCGCCGAGACGGGCAAGTGTGTCCTTGAGGCGAAGCTGACTCTCGAGATCGACCACCGCGGTCAGATCGGAGAAGAGACAGATGGCGCCTCGCGGGGCGCCGCCACCGGCGATCGGCGACACGGTCACGCCGAGATGGGAAGGACGTACGGTCTCCGGCATCTGCAGCGCCCGCCGGACAATTGGTCTGCCGGTGTCGAGACACTCGGCAATGGCGTCCACGAGTGGTGGCGCCCCTGACAGCAGTTCGCGATAAGCGGCGCCCTCCACCTCACCCGGGACGTCCAGCATGGCACGGCCCGCGGGATTCAGCGTCTCCACGCGTCCCGAGCGATCGACCAGCAGCAGTCCGGCCGTCAGGCTCTCCACAATCTGACTGCTCAGTTGCTCGGAGGCGTCCGCCCTGGCGCTCGTCTCCTGCTCCTGCGCCTTGAGCCTGGTCACGGCGTCCTGCAGCGCCGCGGAGAGGATGGCGGTTTCGGATCCGGTATCGCGCAGCCGGCGCGCCGCGTCGCGCGCCGTGGACGCAAAGCGCAGCACGGCATACGTGAGCACGGCAACGAGCGCCGCAACGATGACGGTCAAGCCGAGAAGCGTGTAGCCGAACGTAGTCATGAAGCGGATCCATCAACCTCGCGGGGTCCCAGGGCCTTCTCGACTATCCTCAATGGTCGAGGAATGTACACGTCTCCTCGACCGTGCAGCACTCGCAATAAGTCCGACTGAGTCCCGGAGCTCACTCGAGTTGCGACTAGCGGCGATCTACGACTCGCGCAACACAGAGACGGGCAAAACGCATCCGGAGCGTGAGGACCGAGCTGGGTTGCGGGACTCAGCTCGGGTCGCCAGCCGCGGGTGGAGGATGCGTTTTACCGCGCGATGTCGTCGGGAGCCCGCTAGTCGCAACTCGAGTGAGCTCCGGGACTAGTCACTAGTAGAAAGACAGGTACCACCCCAGCAGCGCCTCGCCGGCAACGGCCGCGACGAGCGCACCGGTCGCCAGAAACGTCCCGAAGGGCAGCGCTGCCTGCATGCCGCCGCGGCCACTCACGAGAAGACCGGCTCCGACGAGCGATCCGGCAAACGACGCGAACACCAGCGTGACGATCATCAGCGGCCAGCCCAGGAACGCGCCAATCATGGCCAGCATCTTCACGTCGCCCATCCCGAGCCCTTCGATGCCCCGCACCCTGTAGTACGCCTCGGCAATCAGGAACAGCACGCCTCCGCCGGCCACCACGCCAATGAGCGACGACACCCATCCCGGAGCGAACAAGAGGCTGAACACCAAGCCGACCACAATGCCCGGCAGCGTGATGACATTCGGCAGAATGTGGTGGCGCAGGTCGATGACGAAGAGAACGACCATCGCGCAGGCAAACAGCAGGCGCACCGCGAGCAGCGGCGTCGCGCCGTACACGAAGTACCCTCCCACGAACAGGACCGCGGTGGTCATCTCCACGAACGGATACATGACGCTGATCGACGCGCCGCACGTGCGGCACCGGCCGCGCAGCACGAGCCAGCTCGCGACCGGTACGTTCTCGTACCAGGCCAGCGGCCGCGCGCAGCTGGTGCAATGCGAGCCCGGCCAGGCGAGCGACTCCCGCCGCGGCAGCCGGTAGATGCAGACGTTGAGAAAGCTGCCAACCAACAGGCCCAGCATCGCGAGCACGACGGGAAGCCCAAACGAAATGGACATTCGTGGCTCAGCCCGGCAGCGGCCACATCGGCGATTCCTCGCTCACCGTCACCATCCCCCACCATGGATTGAGAAGGTAGGGATAGCCGGCCGGGTCGTGCGGAATGCCGCGCAGCATGCCTTCCCGCACGAGATCCTCCCAGCTCGCGGGCGGATTGCCGAAGCGCCGTTCGTAGGCCGCGGTCAGCGCGTCGAGCTGCCGGATGACCTCGATGGCATCGAGCTGCTGCAGCCGGTGCTGGGCCACACCGCGAATCCACGACTCGTCCGTGGACTCCAGCATCTTCTGCCACATGAAGCGCGCCGATTCGACATCGCCGCCCGCAGCCAGCGTCACGGCGGCCAGCGGCGCAAGCCAGCTGGCGGCACCCGGCACGTCCGCCGCGCGGCGAAACCAGTCTGCGGCGCGGGGATAATCGCCAAGCCGATAGTGGACGAATCCAATGTCGTAGGGATACTCCCAGCGCGTCGGGTTGGCCGCCATCCCCTTCTCGAGCAGGCGCACGGCCAGATCCGGCCGTCCAGCTCCGCCTGGCGGATCCTCGGAGAGGAAGAGCGCGCCGAACCGGTACGCAATCGAAAAGGCAGGGTCCAGCGAGGTCGTGAGGTCGAGCAGCGGATACAGCAGGTCGTAGCCGCGATCGCCGCTCCCCGCCAACCTGGTGCTGCCGTAGTACTGCAGCGTGCGGATCCAGTAGACGTCTGCCGCCAGCGCATCGTAGGACAGCACCAGACGCGTGAGCACCGCCGGCGACGTCACGTACAGCACGTTCTGGACGCGCTCCTGCGCAGGGAAACGCCGTTCGCGCTCCATTTGCAGCCGCACCACCGAAGCACCAAGGAGAAACAGCAGCACCGCCCCGGCAAGGATGGGAACGGCATTCACGCGATCCGACACACGCGGAATGACGGGATTACTTGAGGTCACGGCGCGAAAACACCATCACGGCCGCCACGAGGAGCAGCGCGATATAGGTGAGCCCATACAGGAGGGTCAGGAGCAGCCGGGGCGCCTCGAGCGGCATGCCGTGCACGACCTGCGCCTTGACGTCGAACGCCGAGAAATCCGGCAGCACGTAGTAGAGCGCGCGACCGACGGCCGCTGCCGCGGGCGATTCCACCACTTGGTCGAGGTTCTTCAGATCGGCACTGAACTGGCCCGCCACGTAGAGGCCTGCCGTCAAACCGGCGGACAGCAGCGCGCTCGACGAGAACGTGGAGCAGAAGAGCGCCACGGCCGTCACGAGCGCCAGCTCGCAGGCAATCATGCCGA
>CAZDLW010000130.1:0-15119 GCA_964505975.1 uncultured Bifidobacteriaceae bacterium
TGGCCAGGCGCGACTGGCGGCGCGCCTCGCCGGCGGGGTCCTCGTCGGGACTGCCCTCCAGAGCCGACTCGAGGAGCGCGCGCGCGGTTTCGCTGCGCGTCCGACGCAGCCGTCTGGCTTCCCTGGCCAGCCTGCGGTCGAGGTCCCTGGGCACACGGATGGTCAGTACGGTCGAGCCACCGCTCATCGGCCTGGGCATGATGTATACAGTATACGCCGTGGCGGCGCGCTACGGGGTCGGCTTGGCCTGAGCCGCGGCCGACACCGCTGCGCCAGGCGACGGCCGTTGCGCCCGCGGATAGCGCAGTCGTTCGTTGCAGCGTTCCAATCCGTATCTCGACCGTTGGCGGCTCGGAGACTGACCATGCTTCGAAGGGCCGATGCCCCGTGTTGCCGCATGCCGTATACTCCTCGTCGAGCTCCACTGGAAGAGAGTGCGCCGGGGCACCGTCCCTTGATATCCGCGCGGAGCCCCGTGGCTGGTTGCCCCATTCGTACGGCGTTGAGGATCGCTATGGGTTCGATGCAACGAGGACGAAGTTCGCGTTTCAGACCGCGTGGCGGTCCGATCACGGGATACCGGATTGTGACGGTGGCTGTGCCGGTCGTCGTGGGAATGCTGCTGATGCTGGGCGTCTGGGCGCCGCGCGTGGACGCTCAGGCACCGGCCGGGGACGGGGTCGAGGTCGTGCAGCTCCGCCCGAGTGTCTATCTGATTGCCGGGGCGGGCGGGAACATCGTCGCGCAGGTCGGACCGGAGGGTGTCATCCTCGTGGACTCCGGTTCCACCGAGATGGCAGACGCGGTGCTGGCAGCGCTGCGGCGCATCACACCCCTTCCCATTCGCTACATCATCAACACCAGCATGAATGCCGATCACGTGGGCGGCAACGAGAAGCTGGCTCGAGCGGGTCTGAGCATTCTGCCAGGGGCCGTCGCGGCGGGCGCAGGGTTGGGAGACGACCTGCTCAGCAACGCGGGCGGGGCCAGCGTGCTGGCGCACGAGAACGTGCTCACGAGGATGTCAGCACCCACCGGTGAGCAGCCGCCGGCTCCATTTCCGCTGTGGCCGACCAAGACCTTCGCGTACCGGATGTATTCGATGTACTTGAACGGCGAAGGCATTCAGGTCATCCACCAGCCGGCCGCGCACACCGATGGCGACACGATCGTGTTCTTCCGGCGCAACGACGTGATCGCCACGGGCGACCTCATCGATACGACGCGCTTCCCCGTGATTGACGTGCAGCGGGGAGGGAGTCTGCAGGGGCTCATCGACGCCCTCAATCGCCTGATGGATCTGAGCATCCACAATCTTCCCCTGCAGTGGTACCCGGACCGCACGCTTCTCGTTCCCGGGCACGGACGCGTGTACGACAAGCTCGATCTGCTGGAATATCGCGATGTCGTCACCGTGATTCGCGACAGGGTCCAGGACCTCATCGACCAGGGATACACGCTCCAGCAGGTAAAGGCGGCAAACCCCACACTGGGCTACCGCAGCCAGTACGGAGCCGACTCCGGGCCCTGGACGACGGACATGTTCGTCGAGGTGGCGTACAACGAGCTCATGGCGAAGAAGGGTGGAAGGACGCCGTGAATCCGACGGGGGAGACGAAACCATGACGTGCGCACGGGACAATCGCCACGGTCGTGTGGACCGCTCGGTGGCCCGAAACGCGAGTTGCCCGTGGCTGATTCGGGCGGCGATTCTCACCGCGTTGGTGAGTGGATGGACGGGGGGGCTGGAAGCTCAACGGGGCGGCGGGCCGCCCGCCGGAGCCAACGCCTCGCCGCAAGCGGCAGCACCCATCGATCTGACGGGCTACTGGGTCTCCGTCGTCACGCAGGACTGGCGCTGGCGTATGGTCACGCCCGCGCGGGGGGACTACCGTGGCATACCCATCACCGCCGAGGCACGGGCGGTTGCGGAGGCCTGGGATCCGGCAAGCGACGAGGCCGCCGGAGAGGAGTGCCGATCGTATGGCGCTGCGGCGATCATGAGCGTGCCTGGCCGCGTGCGGATCACGTGGCAGGACGACATGACATTGAGAGTGGATACGGATGCCGGCATGCAGACGCGCCTGTTGCGGTTCGGAGCCCAACAGGCGCGCCGCGGCGAGCCGAGTTGGCAGGGTGATTCCGTCGCAGAATGGCAGGTTTCCCGCGCCAATGTCCCGCTCGTCCTGCGACCGGCAGTACGGCCCGGTGGTGAAGACCCGCCACCGATCACCAGAAGCGGATCGCTGAAGGTGGTAACGACGAACCTTCGTCCGGGGTATCTGCGGAAGAACGGCATTCCGTACAGCGCGAACGCCGTGCTCACCGAACACTGGGAAGTGTTCAAGCGGCCCAGTGGGGAAGAGTGGCTGACGATCACGACCCATATCGAGGATCCGCAGTATCTGCGGGAGCCGCGCCTCATCGCCATCCCGTTCAAGAAGGAACCCGACGGCGCGAAGTGGGATCCCGTACCGTGCTCGGCGCGATGGTAGGGGCCGGAGGAGGAACGACGTGGTCATGATGCGTACAAGTCTCGTTCCCGGTGCTGCTGCTGTACTCCTGGTGGCGGGCGTCTTGTGGCCGACTCCCGCGGCTGCGCAGGTCGATTTGTCCGGATGGTGGACGAGGATCTCTCAGTCGGACAACAGTTACTCCCGCGAGCCGGTCGACCTCCTGGGCATTCCGGTCAACGACGATGGCCGTACGAAGGCGTTGAGCTACGACCTCGCGGCGCTCTCGGCGACGGAACGCCAGTGCCAGATGTACACGCCGGTCTATGCGTTCACGGGTCCATTCGGCCTCCAGATTTCGAGCGAGCAGGATCCCATCACGCAGCGGCTCGTCGCGTGGAAGATCGCCGGGTGGATCGATCGCGATCCGACGACGATCTGGATGGACGGGCGCCCGCACCCGTCGCAGTATGCCCCTCATTCACATGGGGGCTTCACCACCGGCTGGTGGGAAGGCGACACGCTGACGGCATACACGACGCACTTCAAGCTTGGCGACATCAAGCGGCACACCAGCTTCAGCAGCGATCGCGCCACACTCACGTACCGCTTCACCCGGCGTGGCGACCTGCTGACGGTCACGGGGATCCTCGAGGATCCGGTGTACCTGGCGGAACCGTACGTGCTGACCAACGTGTTCAGGCTGGAGCCCGGCGGCAACCCACTGCCGCTCACGGCCTGCGAACCCATCGAAGAGTTGCCGCACCTGCACGAGAACCCGGGCCTCGTTCCTCACTACCTGCCTGGCCGGAACCCATGGGTGAACGAGCTCACCCAGAACCGCAACATCCCTCTCGAGGCGGTGATGGGCGGGCCAGCAACGATGTACCCGGAGTACAGGAAGGTCATCAGAGACACGTACGTGGCACCGGAACGATGCCGCATCGATTGTGGCGCTCCTCCGCCCGCTGCCGCACCTCCTGCTGGCGGCCGAGGCGCGCCGCCGCCGCAATAGTCCGCCGCTGCGGCATTCCTCCACCGGCTCTCCGGTGACTGAGGTGTCCACGTCGGCTCGCGCCGACCGCGCAGGCACGAAACGTCTCGCCCGCACGGAGTGCGGGCAGGAGATACTGTCCCTAGCGCGGCGGAGCCTTGCTAGCGAGACGTTGAGCGCCGGCGAAACAGGAGATGATCCAGGCTGTACCGGCCGGGACCAATGAAGAACAGGCCCGCAAACAGCCATGCGTTCTTGAACGAGTGTGCGGCCGTCCCTTGTCCGGTGACGATGTGGTTCGTTGTGGCGACGATCATGACGACCATGATCGCCAGCGCTGCCGGTCGGAAGAAGAGGCCCAGGGCGATGAAGAGGCCACCCAGTGTCTCGGCCAGTCCTGCTGCCAATCCCCACCACTCGGGGGCGAATCCCATCCCGAAGCTCTGCATGGCTGCGCCGGTCGCCGCCAAGCGCTCGCCGCCCCCGGTCAACTTCGGCATGCCGTGATACCACACGAACCCGAGGCCAAAGCCGACGCGGGCGATGAGAAGTCCAAGATCGCGATAGCGGTCCAGTGCATTCGTCATCGTTACACGTCGCTCCAGCGTTCGGTCAGTGGATGACCTGATCTTCTTCGTCTTCCTCGGGCTCCAGATGCGGGATTTCGAGGGCCTTCACGGTTCGCAACGCCAGCGCGAGGGCCTCGTCGACGCCGTTTCCGGCGCCCGTGGCGCGCAGATCCTCCCGCATGTGGCGCAGCGCGCGAAGGACTCGGGCCCGATCGAATCGCTGGCCCTGGCAATGTTCGCAGTAACTCATTGCCTCTCATCCTACTGCACCTTGCGGCTGACGCCGCACGCTGGACTTCGCCAGTTGGGTTCCGAGTCTCGGCCCCGCGGCCGGCCGGATTGGGAGAGGCGCCCCGCTCGGACCACGGGTCCGGTGCCGACGTTGGGGCGGGTGCGGTGTTCCGTGATTGGTGTATATTGCGATGGCCTGGGCCCACTGGCGCGGCCCAAGCAGTGAATTTTGTACCCGTTACTTCGACCGCGTCGCCGTCCTCGCCGCCGGAGTCCCGGCAGAAAGATCGGCAATCAGCCGCGGACTCACCGGGGCTGTCCGAGGCGAGCGCCCGGTAGCGGGTTGGAAACGGACCTTGTCACGTTCAGGAGGTTGGAGCCCATGCGCTTCTTTCAGCACCGCATCGTCCTGCTGCCGGCCAGTCTTGCACTGGCCTTTGTGCTCACCGGATGCGGCTCGTCGCCCGGTGGCGGTGCGGCGGCGCCGGCGTCGCAAGCGGATCTCGTGGAGCGCGGCAGAATGCTCGTGATTGGCGGCCTGTGCCACGACTGTCACACGACGAAGATCATGACGCCCGAAGGGCCCAGGCCGGATATGAGCCAGATCCTGGCCGGGCATCCGGAAAATATCGAGATCCCGGCCCCGCACCAGCCGGCGCCTGGCAGTCCATGGACAATCGGGACGAATGACACGCTAACGGCCTGGAGCGGCGCCTGGGGCGTGTCGTTTGCCGCCAATCTGACCCCGGACGAGAACACCGGGTTGGGAATCTGGACCGAGGACATGTTCATCCGGGCGCTCAGGACCGGTAGACACATGGGAACATCCCGGCCAATCCTTCCGCCCATGCCGTGGGAGTGGCTCGCGGAGTTGAGCGACGATGACCTCAGAGCCATGTTTGCCTACCTGCAGTCGATTCCGCCGATTCGGAATCGCGTGCCGGTTCCATTGAATCCCGACGGAACGCCAATCGAGGAGCCGTAGGCCGCTGCCACGGTCTTCAACCTTTGCACGTTCCAGTGATTGGGCCGCCCCCGATAGCGGCCCGGGTCGCTTGACGCGGGGTTGCGCCAAGGCATTCGAGTCGGGAACGCCCGGGCTGACTCGCGCGGTTTCGATTCGAGGCTGCCTGGAAGCTCTATCGTCCGAGCGACCTTCCTCACGCAAACCAACGCGGCCGCACGATCGGGCCACCTGAAAAAGTGGCCCCCACGGGAGGAATTTCGCTCGCAGGCGGAGCCTCCGTACGAGACGCGCGCTCCGGCCGTCACGGGGAGTCATCGGTGCACCGCTTGTCGCGGTCCGATATGATCGAGGCACCGGTTCGACCGTGGCAGGGTCGATCATCACGTGGAGGAACTCATCAATGTCGAAAGGTGTTACAGGGCTCGCCCTCTGCGCGCTGACCGTGCTGGTGGCGTCGTGCGGGTCGCCAGCCCAGCCAGAGGGCGCGGCTGCTCCGTCAGCGCCGCCCGGTATCGGGGGGATGACCGGTCGCATCGCGTTCATGGGCACGGCCCCGGATCCGCGGGTGATTCGCATGGATTCCGATCCACTGTGCCTGCGCGAAGGCCAGACGGTGTACTCGGAGGTGCTGGTCGTCGGCCCCGACAACGGGCTGCAGAACGCGTTCGTGTATGTCAAGGACGGTTTGGGGGACTGGACCTACGTGGTTCCCACGACACCGGTGGTGCTCGACCAGGAGGGATGCCGATACATGCCGCACGTGTTTGGCGTGCGGGCGGGGCAGCCCGTGGAAATCGTGAACAGCGATCCGACCTTCCACAACGTGAACGCGCGCCCCAAGATCAACCGGGAGTTCAACTTCGGTCAGCATAAACAAGGCGAACGGACGATCCGTACGTTCGACCTTCCAGAGGTGATGATCCCGTTTCGCTGCGACGTTCACGGGTGGATGAACGCCTATGCCGGTGTGCTGCCGCATCCGTTCTTCGCAGTCAGCGGTCCGGAGGGCAGTTACGAGATTACGGGCCTGCCGGCAGGGACCTACACGGTGGAGGTGTGGCACGAGCAGCTCGGGACGCAAATCCAGACCGTGACGATTAGTGAAGACTCTACCAATCCCCAGCTCGATTTCACGTTCACCCAAATCCCGTAACATCTGGCGTCCACAGCCGGGGCCGTCGCGAGGGCGACGGTCCCGGTGACGCGCGCCCCTGGAAGGAGGCGATCAGCGTTCCGGCATGCCGGGCAACACGACGGGCTGGTACTCGATCTCGAGAGGCTGCTCCAGCCGTCCGGCGATCTCCTGCAAATCGGGCCGATCGCTCGGTACACCCTTTTCGGTGCGGCCGTCCGGAAACACCGTGACCGTCTGTGTGACGGTGAACAGCTTCTTCGCGGTGGTGCGCGCAACCTGCACGCCGTCGGGCGAGAACGCCAGCCGCGACTGCACGGCCCGGCCGTCGCCGATCACCCTGAACATCAATCCCAGCACACCCGATGTGGCGCGGCCGCGAATCCCGCGGATGTCGTCGTACAGGACGAGATCGCCGAAATCGAGGATGCGGTAAAAATTGGTCCGGTCGTGTGTCACGCGGAGTTGTGGTTCAGAACGCTTGTCTTCGTAGGAATATCGCGACGGAGCGCCTGGTTGCGCCGGCCAGCCAGCCATCACGTTCATGGCGTATCGCGGCTCCCTGCCCGCGGTCACCCGTGCCACCACCCGATCGGCGCGGTAGTCCACGATCTGATCCTCCCGATGCTGATGCGCAGCCTGGATGAATATCGGCGCCTCCTCGGGCTGCAGGCCGACGACCTCGATGAAGGCGTCGCGGTAGTCTTCGTGGTTGATGCGAAGCGGACGTCGATCGGGATTCGAGCCCTCGGCCTCGCGGATCAGATCCAGCACGACCCCGACCTGCAGCCGGACGCCGTTCGCGGTGACCGTGAGATCGTACTTCTTCTCCTGCTCCTGGCGCATGGCGCGCACAAGCTGGGCTTTGCTGACGGTGCGTGCCTCCCCCCAGCCGTCCTGACCGGCAAGACCCCGCGGGTCCCAGGCGAACACCGCCCAGGCGATCAGAAGGGCCGCCGTCATGGGCCGCACCGGTCGAGACGCGCGCGATCTCATTTCAGTAGAAGAAGCGGGACCACGCTCGACAGCCAGATCGCCCGCGTCGTCTTCACCGCGAGCCTGACCGTCGTCAGGTCCACGCGACACCAGAGCCACACGGCGACGGCGAGGCTCGGAAGCACCGAGCAGAGCAACACCGCAACAAGGTAGCTACTGCCCGCGATGCCGATCGCCCACGGTGCGGTGGCGGCCATAGCGTACACGACCAACAGCAGGCGCGCTAGCGTCAGTGCGCCGGGGAAGCCGACGCGTACGGCAGTCGTGCGCAGGCCGGCCTGCCGATCCTCGTTGAAGTCCTCGACGTTATACAAGATCTCCTGGGCACAGAAATAGAAAAACGTCATCACGGCCGCGGCAAGCACGTTCGGTGGGAGCGTCGCCGTGCCGAGGGCGCCGTAGATGGGAATGGCTGAGACGAGCAGTGCCATGCACGCGTTGCCGACCAGCAGCGTCCGCTTCAGCCAAAACGAATACGCCGCGGCCAGGCTCACGGTGGCCGCTGCAAACGCCGCCAGCTGTGCACCGAGCGTGGAGGCGACGGCGAGGGCGCCGGAGGCAAGCGCCCAGGCCAGCCGCATGGCCGATCGTCGCGATATGCGTCCGGACGGCAACGGCCGGTTTTGGCGACCGATCGAGTCGACCGGCACATCGCAGCAGTCGTTAATCGCGAAGCCGAACGCCACGACGAGGCTGACGACGAGCGCCGCGCGGATGACGCGACCGTCGGCGAGGGCGGGGAAGTCCTCGGCGAGATACGCACCGAGGAAGACGTACAAGGTGGCCGAGATCGTTCGATCGAACCGGACGAGCGCGGCCCAGGCGCGCCACCCGTTCAGCGGCGCGGCGTGTGCCGTCGTGCTCGTATCGACTACCCCCACGTCGCCCCGTTATGCGCCCACATCGCCAGGATTGGCACCGTGAAGACGACGAGTACGGTGAGCCCGACCATGCCGCCCAGCGGCGCACCGTACATAAGGGCCAGCACAGCCTGTGAGAGCAGCAGGTGCAGCGTTCCGATGACTCCCAGCGTCGGACCGTCGTGGAGCGAACGAAGCGCGGCCAGCGGCAGTGCCAGAGACAACACCGTCAGTGCCATCGCCACTGCTGGCACTACGGCGCCGAGCCCATCCGGTTCGCCGGTCCACGGATGCAGCAGCCGCATCAAGGTAATTCCAACGACTGCGCCCTGGAGCACCAGCACATAGGCCACGAAGCGACGCGGCAGCACGATTCCCGATTCGCCGGCGGGGCGGGCGCCGAGATAGATTGCCGTGGTGCGCGCGCGGCATCGCCAGTCGTTCGCCAGGTCTCGCAGGCTGCCGTGGACTCCGTTGATCATCACCGTGAACACGAAGGCGTGCGCGGACAGGAGCCAGCTCACCACTCCTGGCTCGCCTACCGTCCAGGCACCGTAGAGTACGAAGGCGGCCCACGCAACTCCCTGCACGGCGTCGGTGAGCAGTGGTACGGTGCAACGTTTTCCCCACAGGTTGTAGACCGTCATCATGGACAGCGCCGTCAGCAGCATCACATGCGCTTCGGCGGCCCACTCCATGAGCCACGTCGTTACGAAGGCCCCCGGCACCTGTAGGAGCGCGACGGCGAGCGCCGCGTCTGGGGTAATCGACCGCCGAACCAGCGGGTAATCGGCGCGCCAGCGCTCGGTGCGGTCGAGCGGCAGATCGACGAGGTCGTTGATGACGTATGCGAACGTGTGGAACATCACGGCGACGGCGAGCAGCGGCAGAAGGTGGCCGACTCCAAACGCCGGCGACACGCTGCCGGCGCCGAGCAGCGGCAAGAGCGCCGTGTAGCTGAGCGCCGGAAAGCGGATGAACAGGTAGACTGCTCGCAGCGTCACCATGGTTGCCGTACAGTCAGCCGGCGTCGGGGCGCGTCCACTCGATCAGGCGAAAATCGGCATCACGGAAGAGCTGCAGCGCACTCTTCGCGTATGCCGCGATGAACTCCGGGGCGCTGTCGGCGTCGGCCAGAAGTGTCAGCGCCCCGGCCGACAGGACACGGCGCATTCTCGGATAGAAGACCGAGAAGTGCACGGCGTTATTGTAGAAGCCGAGCAGGGTGACGTAGCGATGCACCACCCTCGGGTCGGCGGCCGCCACGACTTGCCGTCGGAACGAATCGTGCACGCCGGCATTCGAGACGAATGCGTCGACGGCGTCGATGTGCAGCGTGCGCATCGTGGCGAGCATTCTCAGCACGTCGGGCTGGGACGGTCCGGTCGCGATCTCGCTCATGAACGGTCTGATCATCTGAAAGACGGCGTCGGGGAAGTAGAAGCCGACTGCGCCGAGCCCTGAGAGCACGGCTCGGATCTGCATGCGGTCGTCACGGTTCAGCCCGTCCTGGAGCCATTCGTCGTAGAGTCGCATCGGACGGTCGTCCTTTGCATACGCAAGGCCCAGCGGTACCGAGAAGAGATCTAGAGCGGTTTCGTTATCGAGCGACTCGGGCGTCTGCTCGAGGAGATCGCGGGTGAACTCCTCGAGCAGCTCAATCCAAGACGCGGGCGTATTGGGATACAGCACTGAGAAACTGAACAGCTGCCAGACGCGGCCGTGCGGCGTGAGATCGGCAAACAGCGCGCGATGCAGCCGTTCGGCGCGCGGGAAGTCGGCCGTGGAATGGACCGCGAGGACGAGCGCGGCCGCGCCGTTCATCACGGCCATCTCGTGCTGCAGCAGATCCTTGAGATCCTCTCGCCCCGACGCCGGATCCGTCTGGGGATCCAGCAGGTGACCGATCCGCGCCAGCGGCACGCGCTCCTCCTTGGAAAGATGGAACAGACGTTCGGGCGTCTCCGCGTCGGTGAACAGCATCCAACGGAGGATGCGGCCGGAGAACACGGTGGCAAGGACCCGCAGGATCACGCTCTCCAGCGCGTCCCCGAGACTGACCTTCGGCAGTCGCAGTCGGTTCACCGCGAGGTCGTAATACAGGCTCGCCGTCTGCTCGATGACGTCGGGTCGCTCGCAGTGGTTGATGTAAATCGTGACCGAGAGATCGATGATGAACTCTAGCGTGTTCCTCAGACTGATGAGGTCTCTGAGACGGACCCGTTCGAGCAGATCGTTCAGCAGGCCGTACACGAATCTGGCGTCCCGGCGCCAGATCGCGTACAGCGTATCCACCACCTCCTCGTTGCGCCGAGCGGCCGCCTGACGCCAAATCAAGTACAACGTGTCCTTCGCCGCCTGGCGCAGCTCCGGCGACCCGCGCATGGCCGAACGAATGAAGAGGTCCCGAGTGGCCGGCCCGATCCCGTAGGCGGTCCGCAGCGCCGTGCGCCGCGCCTCGTCCGAGTCGCTGTCCACCAGGCGGCTCAGCATGCGCCGCGTCACTTCGGCCTTGATCGCGTGCAGCCGGCAGAGCGCCTCCGCGGCAAGCTCGCGCTTCTCGCCGTCCTGCGAGCCGGCGAGCTGCGCGAACGTCTCGACATCTTCGTCGAGGAGCAGGATGGCTTGAGCCGTTTCCCAGGCCAGCGGAAAGACGTCGGCGTCACCCAGAAGCGCCGTGACGGTGTCGAGGACCGGCTGTGGCTGCCGTCGGAGGTGGCGCGCCAGCGCGTACGCGCCGATCGTGGCGTGAGTGAATCGGACTGCATCGTCAGTGTAGAGGTCGCCGCGGGTGACGGCCAGCACACCGCTCTCGACGAGCTGTTGGAACGATGAGTCGCGATCGTCAGCGAGCACCTCCGGACCGAGCGTTGGATGGCCGGCGAGATCCTGTAGCGACAGCGCGGCCCGTCTCCGCATGTACATCTGCTCGGCGATCTGCTCGACGAGGATATGATCCCGCGTGCGGCGGATGCACTGGTCCCAGTACCGGCGGTAGACGCCGGTCTCGAGTGAACCTTCCGTGATCGGTCCGCTCGTTCCGGCATGTGACTCGGCGAGGAGCCGCAGCAGCAAGGGCTGCCGCAACGCCTCTCGGACACGCACAGGGAGTTCCGCCAGCGTGGCCCCGAGCGCGAATCGATCGCGATACCGGGCATACGCCGTCTCGAGCTCGCCGGGTGTGAACGACCCCAGCGCCAGCGGCCGGCGTTCGCCGTCCGGGCGATGGAAGCGGCTCCAGTGGAGCCGCTTCAGTGCGTCCTGGCGATCCAGACGATGCCATGTCGCCGCGCTGCAGGACAGGACTACCCTGACGGCGCTTCCGGGAAGCCGATGAACGAGATCGTTCACATGTCCCAATAGGTGGGCGGGATCCGCGCCGTCGCGTCCGGTGTAGTCGTTGATCCCGTCGACGATGAGGAGGCACTTCCTACCTGCCTCTGCAGCCAGCGTGTCCAGCCGTAGGAGCATCTGTCGCAGGGGCAACACTCCGTCCCACGACAGATCCTCCGACAATCTCCGGCCGAGATCGGCTGCCATCAGGCCGCCGCCTGCGTACAGGAAGACTGCGTCGCCGGCCATCAGGCGGTCGCTGGCCCATCGACAGAGTACGTTTGTCTTGCCAACGCCGGCGTCTCCAATCAGGACGAAGGCGAGGTCGGCACTCGACAGGAATCGGCCAAACGTCTGTTCGACGGTCACACGTTCGACGAAGAGCCGAGGGTCGAACGCACCCGGACTCTGCGCCGTGCCCGCAAGGTCGTCGAGAAGTTTCTGCGTGTGGCGCGCAGAGCCCGCTTGCAGGCTCGCCCATGACGCCAGCGGGTCGAGAATTCCGATCCGTTCCTCGTCCACGACACGCTGACGGGTCCTCTCCGGGATGGCATCCCAGCGCAGGCCCCGCTGCGCCCGCAGGTCGGACACCAGTTCGTCCAAGGCCTGCGCATACTCTCGAGGCGGGGCGAAAAGGATGTAGTGGGCTCCTTCGAGGTAGATGGGGCGGTCGGCATCCTCCTGCACGAGCAGCGGGACGACCAGCTTCCCCTTACGGAGCGCGCGCGCCTGTTCGCCGCGACAGATGCGCGAGGCGTAGGCGCTCCTGGTCAGCAAGGCGAGGAGCCCATCGCTGGCATCGATCTCCTGCTCGATCGTCAGTGCCCAGTCTTCGCCGCCGCGAATCTCAGGGCGATCGATCCAGGTGTCGTAGCCGCGCTCGGTCAGATCGCGATGGAGCTTGTCGGCCAGGTCCATTCCGTCCTTCCGGGCGTAGGACACGAACAGATGCATGTGCCGCGCATTGTGTCACACAGAGCGGCTGTCTTCGACAACGCGAGCCAGCCTCCTCCCCCCCGCCTCGCCCTCGTAAACAATCGCCAGGATGGGCTCGTCGGTGAAGTTGCGCCGTTTCATCGGGCCTTCTCTGAACCGGAAAGCTCTCATTCTGTCGTGGGGCGGATGGAGAGAGGAGCAGGTCAGGCGGACGGCATCAGTTGCGAACCCGGCTCGCTGCCGTGGGGCAGCCGGCAGCCCGAGCCCGCAGCATGCGTCACCGTAATTGCGAACACGGGATCAGGCGTGACCAAGCGTCGCGGTCGTGCGGTCTACGTCGCACCTCGACCCTCGAATCGTCCGAGGCGGAACAGCGTCACATCGTGACGAGTGCCACCATCGAGCGAAAGGTCAGCAGCTATCTCGCCGATCACGCTGGCGAACTTGAACCCATGTCCGGAGAAGCCCGCAGCCACGATCACCTGCGGCACTCCAGGATGGGCATCCACGAGGAAGTGCTTATCTGGCGTATTCGCGAACAGGCATACCTTCATGGCCAGCGTCGGACCGTCGGCATCGGGAAAGTAACGGCGGATGCCCGCGCGAACCACGGTCTCGTCCTGTAGATCACACTCGCGATTCACCGTGTCGGGATCGACCTGCTCCTCACGGTGGTGATACTTCCCGATCTTGAATCCTGGGACGTGGTGAGAGGGGAATCCGTAGTATCGCCCCTCGGGCGACTCCATGTTGAAGACCGGGAAGGTGTCTATCCGAAAATGCTGCGGCTCGAGCGGCTGCGTCCACAACAGCACCTGGCGCTCGGGGGCCACGAGGGGCGCCGCAGAAGGCGCGACGGTCGATGTCCACGGTCCCGCGGCCAGTATCAACGCCCTGGCGCGATACTCACCCGCGTGGGTCTGCACTCGGACACCGTCCGGCATTGGTTCCCACGTCAAGACGCCTTCTCGGCCGTGAATCTCCGCGCCAAGCGCAAGCGAAGCATTGACGTAGGCGACGACGCACCGCTCCGACATCAGGAACCCGCCGTCCGGTTGGTACACGGCGATCATCGACGACGGTAGCGCGTAGCCCGGGAATCGGCGACGCAGCTCCTGGGAATCGAGGAGTTCGTGCGGCAGGTTGTGCTCCGCACAGGACCGAAGTGAGCCCATGACCGTCTCACTACGCTCGGCACCTGCGTCAATGCCGCCTGTGATCAGCAGCAGCCGTTCGCCGGATACGGCCTCGAGATCGCGCCACAACGCGTAGGCTCGACGAAGCAGCGGAACGTAGTTCGGATGCTCTGCATACGCCAGCCGAATGATGCGATTGACACCCACGGACGCGCCGATGGCGCTCGGGACGTCGAAGCGATCGAGCCCCAGGACGCGCCGGCCACGCTTGGCGACGTGATAGATGGCCGCGCTCCCCATGCTGCCGACGCCCGCAATAATGACGTCATACATTCTCAATACGCGGCCCTACCACGCCGAGCACAACGTGGACGAAGCCTGCCTTCTGCCTCGATGGGCTCTTCCCTCCGGCCACCGGTACCGCCGCGATTTTGCCGTCCGTCTCGACCTGGGCCCGCGGCCGGTAGTTGAGCAGGTACACCTGAGGACAGCTCGTTAGATCGGGCACGCTCGCCCGGATCGAGATCGATGACCGAATTCCAACCAACCCCTTCACGAGGGCGAAGCAAAGTACGGCGGTGCCTCCCTGCTCTTGCCCGCAGTCACTACTTTCTGGCGCTGCGACGCTTCTTCGGACGGGTTGCTCGAGCCGTGTCCTGCTGCGCGTGCCGGCTCCGTGGCGCGGGGTCGACAGCGACGGCGTGTGCCCTCCGGGCTGCCTCCTCATGTATCTCGGCAGCTCTGATGGCTTCACCTTCTGCTATCGCCGCCAGCCCACGCTCTGTGGCGAGACGTTCGCGGCGGAGCTGTTCAGCATCGGCGCGCGCCCGGGCAGCCGCCATGTGGTCGACGTCCGCGCCAACGCGCTCGATCTCCGCCGCTCTCTCGAGCCGTTCAGCATCCTCGAGTGTCTCGTATTCGGCGTCGTCCAGCCGACTCAGAACATCCGGCCGGTGCGAAAGTCTCAACGCGCGAGCCAGTGCACCGTCCAAGTAGACAGGGGTCAGGCCGGCCGCCCAGGTTGTCAGTGCTTCAAAGCTGGCCTGAGTTGTCTCCCGACCAGACGTGATGGCCTCCCCGCCGTTCACAGGGAAAAATACGAGCCATCCGTCCCAGGTATCATCCACTTGCGGGTCGCCATACGATCGCGGTTGGTACCAATGACCACTCGCATGAATGAGCGCGTACCGGCGAATCCGTTGAAGCATCTCCACTCAACCTTGGCTGAATACCGTTGAACTCGCCAACCGGCTCCTGACCCTTCAGCGACACGCGGCCCGACTCGAACGCTGCCGACGAGGTACGCATCGCCACCCGAGTAATCGTATGCGAGACGGGTTCCACCGACACGGGCCGTTGCTCATCAGTGCCCGATCGGTGAGTAGAGTGTGGTTGGACGGTATGCGGGCCCAAATGCGAATTTCGTACTCGCTCGCTGCACCCGACCGCATAGCGCCGAGCATCCACGATAGGCACTAGCGTTGCAGAGGGCTCTACCATGAGGCGTACTAG
>CAZDLW010000131.1:0-15084 GCA_964505975.1 uncultured Bifidobacteriaceae bacterium
GCGTCAGGCCGAAGAGGGCCGCGATCGCATCGATCGCGGCTGGCTCGCCGGGCGCCCGTTCGCGGTCGTCAGGCGGCTCGCCTCCGCCGGGGTCCAGCCTGCGCGTCAGCCGCTCGATCTCGGCCACCAGACGCCGCTGGTTCGCGTCGATCCCGTCACGCGCGCGGTCGAGGACGCTCATGTGATCGTGATCCGGAAATCGAAGAATGCGGGCGGCGTCGCCGCGCGGTTCACGATAGGGCTCTCGATGCCGTCCACGCGCAGGCGTACCAGGTGATCCCCCGGAGACACCGCCTCGCACACGAACGTGAGTGTCCCGGTTGCCGTCGTAATCGGCTCGGCGATGACCTCGCGCGTACCGAGCAACAGGGATGCTCGTTGTCCCCGCCTCACATCGGGGCGGCAGGTGAGCGTAATGGTCGCGCGGCCGTTCTCGTCTCTGGCTACGGTTGCCGGAAGTTCGCTCGTGATCGTGGGCCCGATCGCGAGCGGCAGGTGATTGCTGGTGCGCGGCGCGGGCTCGGCGGCCCGCCGGACGCGCACGCCGAGCTGGTAGGTGCCGACCGGCAAGGGCGGCACGACGAACTCCACCTGCGTGTCCGACACTCCAGGCGCGGCAGCGACCTCCTCCTCGATCTGCAGGCGCGCGCTGGAAAGCAGGATCGTGCGATCGGCGCCAGCCAGATGATGCCCCCTGACATCGACGACGCGTGTAACAGCTGCGGCGGGCTGCAGATCCCGCGGCGTCACGCTCTGAATCGTCGGGTACGGCGCGAGGAGGCTCGCCTGGACGCTCACCCCGCGGTCACGGCCCGTCGCGGGATCGAGCGGACCGCGACTCAGGACGGGCAGCGTGGCCCGCAACGGGGTCGCCGCCTCGATCAGGACCACAGACGCCAGGTAGGCGGCCGTGGGCCGGTAATTGGTCTGCGCGGCCGTCCACAGTTTCGAGAGCTCCTCGGTGTTGAGGGACTCGGGTGTGATTCTGATCTGTTCGACCTGCTCGCCGAGCCCGCAGTCCGACAGCGCGCGCATGGCCGGCGGCAGCGTTTCACCGATTTCGGACGGCGGGTGCAGCGCGTTGGTAATGGCGCGCCTGTCCAGTACCGGAGTCTCATGAAGGAACTGCATCGCGTAGCCGAGGAGGATTTCGGCCTGCAGTTCCTCGATGCCGTGCGCACTGAGCAGGTAGTGCAGGTCGAGCGCGAGTGGCGGCGTGGAGAGCCGGTTGCGGCCGGAGCCGTCGCGCGAGGGCAGGTGCTCGTTGCGCCATCCGGCATTGGCAGTCACGCGGTGCAAGAACAGATTGAGCTGTGTGCTTCCAACGCCGCCGGCCGGCACGACGCGGTCGGGAGGCAGCACGCTGACGGTCACCGCCGTGCCGAGCGCGCCGCTGACGTTGTGGGCGATCAGCCCCTCGTTCAGCATGTCGCGGAGCACCGCGGTGACCCCGGCAAGAGCGAGCGCGTTGCTCATCGCTTCCTCTGGCACCGCGCGAGATACTCGTCCAGGAGCGAGGAGCTCTTCGGCGCACGAGCTGGACGCTTCGCGGGCGCGACGGCAGTCACAGCCGTCACCTCGATTCGACCAATCGAGACATGCACCACGGGGTCTGCCGAGAGCGAGCTGCGAGTTCTGCCGTCGGGATTGGCGCGGGCAGCGGGTCGTGGCGACACCTGCGGACCGAAGCGCACGATCCCGAACGCCTCGACTGGCGCCAGTGGTTCGACGAGCGGTGGAATCTGGGGTGTGCGGTCGGCAATCCGCGTGGAAGGTTGTTGCGCGTGCGCCACTGTCGCCTCTGCCGGAAGCAACGCGGCTGCGGGAGGCTCTGGATTCGTCTCGCGCAATCCGGCCTGCGGCCGCGGCTCCGTTCGGCGTGCACGAGGCGTCGTTGCTGATACGTGCTCGAGAAGCGCCTGGTGGGAGGAGACAGTGCCGCTTCTTTCGAGAGACGTGCGGCTCGTGGTGCCCGATTGTTGCGTATGCGCGTGCATCTCGACATCTGGCGACGCGAGGACGGGAGATTGCAGAACCGGCAGCGGCCGCTGGTCTGGTCCGACTGCAAGGGGCGAACGTGATTCGACACCAGTGGCGACGTCGTCCGTCTCCTCGCGTCCGGAGCTCGCCCTCCTGCCGACGGCGGTCGATTCTGCCGTCGCTCGCGGCGTCTCTTCTGCGATCTCGCCGGCGCCCGGCGATACCGCCTTCGAATCGCCGGTGTCGAGAGGCTCGTACAGGGCGGGTACTCTCGCCGACACCGCCGGCATCACACCGAGCTGACGCGCCGCAAGCCTCGTCAGGAAATCGCTCATGGCGCAACCAGCTGAAGATACTGAGCGCGGCGCGCCGGACTCAGGCTCAGGATCGCCTGCTCCGACCAGCCATACGCGCGCGCGAGCTCGTGCACTTCGTGCAGCAGACGCTGCGCTCGCGCGCAGACTTCGCTCCACATGATGCACACGATGTCGAAGAGCTCCTTCCACGTCTGGCCGCAGCCGGGGCACGACAGGTCGAGGCGAATCTCGGCGCCTGGATCGATCGCAGCCAGCCGTTCCACCGCGTCGCGACGGGCATCCGCCGGCAGCACCGAAGCAGGTCCGGCTGATGAAACGAGCCTGACGCAGCGGCCGAACAGGAGCTCGGCTGCCGCGTCGACTGTTGGGCAATGGGCTGCGAGTGCTGCGTCACGGCTATCGGGAGGACGCAATCTGAGCTCGTAACCGGAGACGAGTGCGAGATGCTCGCGAGCCTCCGAATCGCCGGGATCCTCGATACGCTGCGACGAGAGCTTGTCGAGGAGTGACTCGCACGAAAGTGAGAGCTCGAGCCGCTCCTGGCAGCCAGGGCACGCCGTCCACGCATCGATGCAATCCCCGAACGATTGCCGGCGCACGCCGATGAGGATCTCATCACGCCGGCCAAGGCTCATGCTGGCGAGCGTCTCGTACTCGTGCTCCGGGCAGGCGCAGCTCAGGATCAGCAGCGCGCGGTCCACGGCGTGCAGTCGGGCGCCTTTCTCCCACGCCCTCAGCAGCAGATCGGACGACAGCGAACGCATCGGACTATCCTGCCGGCTCGGTGAAGCAGATCTCCGCCGGCTCCTTCACCTCCTCGTCCTGTTGCCAGCCCTCGTTCTCGAGCTTGATCGTCTCGATGGCGATGCCGCCGCCGTTCGCGTCGAGATCGGACAGCTGCTGGAACTCCGAGACCCAGCAGCGATAGATCTTGTAGGCGAGCGCCAGCTGCCCGCCCTCGTTGTACACCTCGAGGATGATGTCCTTGCGAAAGCAGCTCAACGCCGCTTCGGCTCCCAGCCCGGCGCCATAGTTCCAGACGCGGTTGGCCCACTGCACGAACTTCTTGTCGTGCGTCACGCCGCGCTCGAGCGTGATCGCCTCGTATTTCGTACGGCCGGGCGACTTCCGGCTCGTGCTCGGATCCCCGCCCTCCCGATGTTCCACGACTTCCGTGGTTCGCTTGAGCGCGCTGACCTTGCTGACGCCGGCGATGTACTGACCGTCCCACTTCACCCTGAACTTGAAGTTCTTGTACGGGTCGAAGCGATGCGTGTTCACACTGAACTGGGCCATACTGCCTTCTCCTACGCTCCCGTCTGTCCGGCCATCTGCTGGATCTTGATGATCACGAACTCCGCAGGCTTCAGCGGAGCGAACCCGACGACGATGTTGACGATGCCGAGGTTGATGTCGGCCTGGGTCGTCGTCTCCGCGTCGCATTTGACGAAGTACGCCTCACGCGCCGACGTCCCCTGAAAAGCACCCTGGCGGAACAGCCCCTGCATGAACGCGCCGATGTTCAGCCGGATCTGTCCCCACAGCCGCTCGTCGTTCGGTTCGAAGACCACCCACTTCGTTCCGCGGTACAGGCTCTCTTCGAGAAACAGCGCGAGGCGCCGCACCGGCACGTACTTCCATTCCGATCCAATCTCGTTGTTGCCCCTGAGCGTGCGCGAGCCCCAGACCACCGTGCCGTATACGGGGAAGGTCCGCAGGCAGTTCACCGCCTGGATGTTGAGAACGCCGTTCTCCTGATCGGTCAGCGCCGCCGTAAGGGCGGCCGCTCCGACGAGGCCGGCATCGACCCCGGCAGGCGCCTTGAAGACGCCGCGTGCGGTGTCGGTCCTGGCATACAGCCCGGCAACGAATCCGCAGGGCGGAAACGCGCGTGGGCGATTCTCCTGAAGCGGATCGGGCGCCATGACCCATGGAAAGTACATCGCAGAGTTGATCGCATCGTCACCGGTCACGCCCGCGGGCCCGTTCTGGAGTGTCGCGAACGTGGCGGTTGACGCCGAGTCCACGATCAGGAACGCACGGCGCTCGCGACAGAACTGCTGCAGTCCCTGAATCGTCGTCGGATGTACTTCTCCGGGGACGCAGAGGATGGTGAACAAGTCGACGCGGGCGAGTTGCGCGGTTCTGGCTGCGTTGACGCCGTTGATGAAGTCCGACTCACCGGGGCTGAGGATCGTGCCGTTTGCGCCGCCCGTGAGCATTGGAAGTGGATCCGTCGCGGAATCGTCCGCGGGAGGCGCCGAGGCCTCGTCGACAACGGACACGTTCACCAGTTGGGATGTCGCGTTCACCAGGCTGGCGACCGATCGCGCATCGGCCGGCGACATGGACAGGTTCTCGAACGTTTCGAGGGCCAGCGGAGGCCGTCCCGAGGCACCGGGAATCACGATCGACAGACGGAAGCGGCCCGTCGCGTCGGTGCGGTGTTTGATGCTGACGGCATAGCGGTTTGCCCAGTCTCCGGCGTTCCTCGCCGATACCGCCAGCACGTCGTTGCCGGCGCCGTCGCCGAGCGTGACGGACGCGGCCGCGGCGTCGCCGTGCGCAAGGCGCACCACGTACGCCTGCTGACCGCCGTTGAGGAAGAAGTGATACACGGCGTAGCCGAGGAGACTATCGGGGTGTAACCCACCGTACTGCCGCTCGTAGTCGGTCCAGCTCAGCACGAGGCCCGCTGCATCGGTGGGACCCTGCGGCGCCCAGCCGACGAATGCCGCGATCGAGGTGGCGACCCCTGCGATCGTCCGGACGCCGCTTGGAATCTCCTCGATGTAGACGCCCGGGTAAGTCGGGGTAACTGGCACGTCTGGACCTCCTTGCTACTCGCGCTTCAGGCGGTATCGAACCCCACCGGCCGCGGCAACCTCTTCGAGCACGCCCTGCCTCGTGAGCTCCGTGAGCACTCGGGCCACGGTCGAGACGTCGCGACGGATGCGCGCTCGGGCCAGCCACCATTCGGCGATGCCGTCCAGCGAATCCATCGCTCTCGGGTGCTCGGCGAGGTACTCGAGAATCGCCTTCGTGACGTCCCGCTCGCGCTCTTCCGCGCGCGCCTCAGGATTGTCGTCTCTGGCCACGGCGCCCGCCGATAGGAGCAAGCCTGGCGCCGTGCCGGGCGGAAGCGGCGCGCGCGGACGCAAGATCATGACGGCACGTGGGTTGCGGCCAGCGAGGGCGGACTCGGCGTACTGTCACCGGGTGATCGATCCCCCACCGGGCCAGGGGCTGCGACAACCGTGACACCGGATTTTACGCACGCAGTCGTGCGCAGCTGCGTCGGGGACAAACTCACTCACCAGATGGGGATGTTCGCCCCCGTGCCGCGGTCACCGACACGCGAGGGCGAAACGGGCCCGGATCGATTGCGTATTTCTTGAGCAGCTTTCCGAGATCGCTGCGCTCCTTGCCGGCGGTTCGCGCAGCGCTGCTGATGTTGCCGTGATGGTCCGCCATCAGTTGTGTCAGATATCTCCGCTCGAACGACTCGATGACTTCGCGCTTGAGCGCTCTGTACGAGCGGGGCCTCGAGTCGGCGGGAGCGGCCGCCCGATCGTGTCCGGTGCTCAAGCCCAGATCGTCGGCCGTGATTTCCTTCCGGCCGTCGCTGATGTGAATACCGCGAATGATGGCATTCTCCAGCTCGCGAACGTTGCCAGGCCAGTCGTGCCGTATGAGCGCGTCGCACGCCCCGGGAGCGAGGCTGAGACCTTCGAGATCGGGCGGCGTGTGCGCCGTCAGGAAATGGCGCGCGAGCAGCGGAATGTCTTCGGGCCGCTGCCGCAGCGGCGGAAGCTCGATGGTGAAGACACTCAGGCGATAGTAGAGGTCCGCGCGAAAAGACCCCTGGAGCACCAGCTGGTGGAGGGATGCGTTGCTGGCAGCGATGATCCTGACATCCGCCTGCTGTTCTCTACTGGCGCCAACGGGGCGGTACCGCTTGTCCTGTAGCACGCGGAGGAGCACGATTTGGGCCCGAAACGTCAGCGTATCGACTTCGTCCAGGAACAATGTGCCGGTTTCGCCCTGGGCCACGAGGCCCTGACGCCGCAGGTGGGCGTCGGTGAAGGCGCCACGCTCATGGCCGAACAGCTCGTCTTCGAGCAATGTGTCGGGCAACGCACCGCAGTTCACGGCGACAAACGGGCAGGCCGCACGTGAGCTCATGTAGTGGAGGGCACGGGCCACGAGTTCCTTGCCGGTTCCGGTTTCGCCGCCAATCAGCACCGCCGCGTCGCTTCGCGCGATCGCCGGACACGAGGCAACGGCCCGTAAGAAGGCCGGTGCATGACCTACCAGCTTCGTCTGCGCCTGTTCGTCGCGCAGGCGGCGGATGAGTTGTTCCGTATGGTTCCGTTGGTCGCTCATCGGACCTCGAGGAGCGGCGCCCGGAGGGAGGAAGGGCATTGTCACACGGCTTATCGCCGTCGAAGCTCAGCCAATGCACACAGAAAGAGCGCGTGTACCGGCTCTGCGCAAGGGGCGAACGGACCGTGGGGCACTCTCGAATCAGCCAGGCTGACGGAGAAGGCAGGCACATTCCAGGTGCGTGCTGCCCCGACGCAGGTTCGGACTCGGCTCGCGGCACCGCAGTACGAAAGTGAGAGACGATCGGTCCTGTGCCGGTTACTCAGCGTCGCGGAACTCGGGCCGGTACACCGCCACGCCGGAGAGTCCCGAGGCCACGGCCGGCTGAAGGACAAGTATCAAGAACGCCTCGTCCGGCACCGAGTCCCATTGACACCGGATGCCGTGTCTCGATGCCGGCACGAAGCCGAATCGCGGGTAGTACCCCGGGTGGCCGACGACGACGACGAACGGACACCCTGACGCGCGCAGTCGCTCGACGCCGGTTCGAACCAGCGCCGAACCAATCCCTGCGCGCTGAAGTTCAGGGAGGACGCCCATCGGTGCCAGTCCGAAGCCGACACTCGGACCGTCGCGCGTTTCGATGCTCACCGGCGTGAACAGGATGTGTCCGACGACGCGGTCGTTCCCGAGCGCGACCAGGGACACCCGTTCCGGGCATGTGTGCCTCAACCGGTCGACGATGTCGGCTTCCACGGTTCCTGGAAATGCCGCCTCGAGCACGTGCCGGATCGCGGGCCCGTCGTCAGCGTCTTCGTCACGAATCGTCATCGGCACTTCCAGGGGCTTATCCGCCGTCGCAGCTGAGGTTGCCTGCGTGGTGTCGGGACTACTGCCCGGCGAACCGTTCGCCTTACCGTTCGAGCAGCGCGCCATGGCGCTCAGCCGTCGCGCTCAGTCGCCCTGCAACGAAAGCCGGCGTCGCAGTGCGGCGTCACGCGCAGCAGGCCGGCCCGCAGCACGCGGCCGACACCGGACGGCTGGCGCGGATGAACGCGCTCGCCACCTTCCCGTCCACCTGAGGAGCCAACTGGCCGATGTCGATGCCAGCCTCCGCGAGGAAGGCGCGGGCATCGTCCACGGTGTACACGCGCCAGGGCTCGAGCTCGACGTCGACGAACCCAGCCGCCTTCAACTTCGAGACGTATTCTCCTTCCTGCAGCGCGCCAGCAACGCACCCGACCCAGAGCTCCATGCTGCGCCGAATCGGTGCGGGCACCTCACCGCGCAGCACCACGTCGGACACCGCGAATCGGCCCCCGGGTTTGAGCACGCGGAAGGCCTCCCGCAGGACGATGTCCTTGTCCACGGATAGGTTGATCACACAGTTCGAGATGATCACGTCCACGGACTGGTCGGGCAACGGAATGGCTTCGATGGTCCCCTTCAGGAACTCGACGTTGGTGGCTCCGGCGCGGCGCTGATTCTCCCGTGCCAGCGCCAGCATGTCGTCCGTCATGTCGAGGCCGTAGACCTTGCCGGCCGGCCCGACGCGCCTGGCCGCCAGCAGCACGTCGATGCCTCCGCCCGATCCGAGATCGAGGACCGTTTCTCCGGGTTTCAGGTCGATGAGCGCCGTTGGATTGCCGCAGCCGAGCGAGACGGCCACTGCCTCGGCCGGGAGTCCTGCCGTCTCCGTGTCGGAGTAGAGGTTCGTGGTAATCGGGTCAGTACCTCCACAACTCGTTGGTCCGCAGCACCCGACGCTGCCTCCCGTGCGAGCGATCTCTCCATACTTCGCTCGGACGGCATCCTGCACAGACGATTCAGCCATGATCCACTCCTCTACTCACGTGATTGCCCGTCCACTTTCCTGGTGAAGATCCTTACCCGGCACCTGCCGCGCCGGTCGCCGGGGCGCAACACGACGCTCCGTGTGCGCCGCCAGACCGGAACCGCGCGTCCGCGGCCGCGGCAAGGCGCTGCAGCACTTGCACGACGCCGGCCCGAACCTGCGGATCCAGATCCTCCAGCAAAGCCTTCTGCTGCGCCACCAGTTCGTCCGTGATGCGGCTATGCAGGCGTTGCCCGCGCCGCGTGGTTCTGAGCGTTACGGCCCTTCGGTCCAACGGATCCGGATGCTGCTCCACATACCCTTTCCTGACCAACGTGCTCACCACTCGGCTGGTGGTGCTCTTGTCCAGAAAGAGGCGCTCGGCCAGTGTGCTCACACGCATGGGTCCGTGCTCGACGAGCGTCTCGAGCGCGTAGCACTGTGTGACGGACACGTCATGGCAGCAGATCTGGTCCCGGTCCCGGAACTGGTACACGCGGACGAGATCCGCGATTGCCGCGTGCAGGGCCTCGGCGTCGCGATCGACGCCATCCCTCGTTGCTGCGACCGGTGCACTGGGCTTCATCATTGTTGTCACTGACAACCATATGCCTGGAGCTGCTTTCCTGTCAAGTGGGGAGGCAGGCGCAGCACGCTGCTGGCGTTCACCCGCATCGAATCATCCCGTCGAGGTGAGACTGCCGGCCCGTCCCGCTCACAGGGCCGCGCCGGGCACGTCGCGCGTCCCTTTCGCCTGCCTCGTATTTCGCCTATGCTTCCGCTGGGTACCCGATCGGGCCCATCACGTTGCTGCCACTCGAGCTCGATGAGGACGCGTTGATATGGCACTTTTGGCGCTGCTGATCCTTGCCGCACTGGTGATCCTCGGCGTCGTCATCTATAACGGCCTGGTCGGCCTGCGCAACCGTGGCGCGGCTGCCTGGTCGGATATTTCCGTGCAGCTCAAGCGCCGCCACGATCTCGTCGGCAATCTCGTGGAGGCGGTGAAAGGCTACGCCGCCCACGAACGGGGGACGCTCGAGGAGGTGATCCAGGCGCGCAACCGCGCCGAAGACGCAACCGGGCACGGCGGCCCGCGCCAGGCGGGGCAAGCAGAGAATCTGCTCACCGCGCAGCTGCGCACGCTGTTCGCGCTGGCCGAAGCCTATCCGGACCTGAAGGCCAGCCAGAACTTCCGGGATCTCCAGCGCTCGCTCGAGTCGCTCGAGACAGACATCCAGCACGCACGGCGCTACTACAACGCCGTCGTGCGCGACTACAACACCAAGATCCAGTCGGTCCCGGACATGCTCGTTGCCGGGCCGTTTGGCTTCACGGAGCGCGAGTTCTTCGAGCTGTCCGATCCAGGCGAAGCGCAGGTTCCGAAGGTCCAGCTCTGAACCTGCACACGTCAATGATCGGTCGGTGCGCCGCTCTTCTCGCCCTTCTCTCCGCCGGCCTGTTGACGGTCTCCACCGCCGAGGCGCAGACCGATCGAGGCGCCTACACGATCCGCAGCTTCGACACCACGCTGACAGTGGAAGCCACGTCGGACGTCATCGTCGAGGAACGCATCGACGTCTTTTTCAGCGAACCGCGCCACGGGATCTTCCGCACGATTCCCGTCCGGTACGCCGATCCGAAGGGATACGGGTACTCGCTCGGTCTGCGTCTGCTCGGCGTCACCGACGGCAACGGCCGGCGGCAGACGACGGAGGTCACGAACGAGGGGCGGTATGTGAAGATCCGAATCGGCGACCCCGATCGCACGGTCGAGGGCGCGGTCGTTTACGTCCTGCGCTACCGTGTGCGCGACGCACTCGTGGCGTTCGCCGAACACGACGAGATCTATTGGAATGCAACGGGTCACGAGTGGCAGGCGACCATCGCCCGTGCAAGCGCCACCGTGCGACTTCCGGGAACGCCTTCAGCGACCGAGCTCCAGGCCGCGGGCTACACGGGCGCGTTTGGCAGCCGCGATCGTGACGTCGCGATCTCGCATCCTTCGCCGGGCGTCGTCCGCTTCGTTGCCACCGGCACGCTCGGACCGCTCGAAGGTCTGACCGTCGCGGTTGGGTTTCCGCAGGGACTCGTGTCATTTCCATCCGCGAGTGTCCGCGCGGCGCGGCTGCTCGCGGACAACTGGGTTGTGCTGCTGCCACTCGCCTGGGCCGGGTTCCTGCTGGGGCGATACCGGCGGCACGGTCGCGACCCGGACGCAGGCGCACCGGTCATGGTCGTCTACGAACCGCCCGCCGACCTCACACCGGGCAGTGTCGGGACCCTCATCGACGAGCGCGTGGATCTCGCCGACATTACCGCGACCGTCGTGGATCTCGCGATTCGGCGACACCTGACGATTCGCACCGAAACGCGGGACCGTCTGCTCGGGCTCCTCACGCGCGAGGAGACGATTTTCAGCCGCGGGCCCGAAACCGGGACCGCAGGGCTGACGCCGTACGAACAGCGCGTACTTGTTGGACTGTTCGCCACCGGCGATGAAGTGACGCTTTCGGATCTCAAGAACAAGTTCTACACACACCTCCCCAGCATTCGGAAGGCCATCTACGATCGGCTGGTTGCGGGTGGCTATTTCGATGCGTCTCCCGAGGCCACGCGAAACCACTGGATCCGTCTGGGGATCTTCGCGGCCGTGGCAACCGGTCTGGTGGGTTATGCGTGGATGACCTATCGCGGCATCGTGCCGCCGGCCGACATCATCGTTCCGGTGGCCACGGGCGGGCTCACGGGCGTCCTGTTCTGGGCCTTCTCGCCGGCGATGCCCCGCCGGACGGACAAGGGCGTGCGCGCCCGGCAGTGGGCGCTCGGCTTCCAGGAGTTCGCACGCCGCGTAGAGAGCGACCGCTTCGAGCGTGCGGCGGCCGATCCACGTCAGGCCTTCGAAACACTCCTGCCCTATGCGATGGCGCTCGGCGTTGCCGGCGAGTGGGCGAGGAAGTTCGAAGGGATCTACGCACAGAAGGAACCCGACTGGTATGTCGGGCAGTCGGGTGCGCGCGGCGGCTTTTCCACGCGCTCGCTCGAGCAGAACCTGTCGAGCGCGATGTCGCGTGCCGGCCAGAACATGGCGGCCGCGCCCCGATCGTCGAGCGGATCGGGCGGCGGCGGTTACTCGGGCGGTGGTGGTGGCGGCGGCGGCGGCGGGTCGTGGTGACGATAATGCTCACCTTCCGTGCGATGTTGCAGTAGTGACACCGATTCGCATTGGCATTTCGGCGTGTCTTCTGGGGCAGGAGGTTCGTTTCGACGGCGGCCACAAGCGCGACCGCTTTCTGACGGAGACATTCGGCCGGTTCGTCGAGTGGGTTCCAGTGTGCCCCGAGGTCGAAGCCGGCTTCGGAACGCCCCGGGAAGCCATGCGGCTCGTCAACCGCGACGGGCGGCTTCGTCTGATCACGGTGAAGACCGACGCGGATCTGACGGATGCGATGGAGCAGTACGCCCGTCGCCGCGTGGAGCAACTGGCCCGCGAGGACCTCTCCGGCTACGTCCTCAAGAAGGACTCCCCGAGCTGCGGCATGGAACGGGTGAAGGTCTACGACGCGAACAAGGTGCCCGCGCGTACCGGCCGTGGACTGTTCGCCGCTGCGCTTCGCGTCCGGTATCCGTTCCTGCCGATCGAGGAGGAGGGGCGGCTTTCGGATCCGCAGATCAGGGACAATTTCGTCGAGCGCGTCTTCGCCTACCGTCGGCTCCGGGAGCTGTTCGGCGGCCGTTGGACCGTCGGCGCCCTGGTGCGCTTCCATACGGCGCACAAGCTCACCCTGATGGCGCACTCGCCAAAGGCCTATCAGGGGCTCGGGCAGCTCGTCGCCCGCGCTAAGCACGTGACGAGGCGAGCAGTCGAGCAGGAGTACACCGAAGGATTCATGAGCGCCCTCAAGGTCATGGCCACGCCTCGCCGGCACACGAATGTCCTTCAGCACATGGCCGGCTACTTCAAGAAGGTTCTCGACGACACCAGCAAGGATGAGCTCGGAACGACTATCGAAGACTACCGCCGCGGCCTCGTCCCGCTCATCGTTCCCATCACACTGATTCGCCATCACGTCCGCCGCCACGACGTGTCCTATCTCGCGGGTCAGGTGTACCTCGAACCTCACCCCAAGGAGCTGATGCTCAGGAACCACGTCTGACGACGACTGCGATTCACCAGCCGTGTGTGGCCGCCTGAGATGTTGGCGATGGGGCGGGAGTTTCCGACAAGACGGCGCGGCGCAGGGCTGGTTCTTTGCCGCCCGCTTCGATGAAGCGAGTCGGCACGCCGGCAGGTCGACCGGCAGAGTGAAATAATGCCGCTGTGACTCCGCGTGTTCGATTCGCACCGTCGCCGACCGGGTACTTGCACATCGGCGGAGCCCGCACGGCGCTGTTCAACTGGCTCTACGCCCGCCGGCACGGGGGCGTCTTCGTTCTGCGGATCGAGGACACGGATGTGCAGCGTTCGTCTGCCGATATGGTCACCGGTATCCTCGAGGGTCTGGAGTGGCTTGGTCTCACCTGGGACGAAGGCCCCGGCGTCGGTGGCCCGAAGGGTCCGTACTTTCAGTCCGAGCGGCTCGATCGCTATCGGGCAGCCGCGGAGCGCCTTGTCCGTGACGAGCATGCCTACTACTGCTATTGCTCACCCGATCGACTGCGCGACGAGCGGGAACGCGCCGAACAGCGTGGTGAGGCCTGGCGGTACGACCGTTCGTGTCTGGCACTAACGTCCCAGGAGGTACGCACGCGCGAGGCTACCGGGACACCTCGCGTGATTCGCATGCGGGTGCCCGAGGGGCAAACGGTGTTCGACGACACGGTGCACGGCCGTGTGGTGTTCGAGGGCAGCCACATCGAAGACTTCGTCGTGCTGCGATCGGACGGCCACCCCACCTACCATTTGTCCGCTGTCGTCGACGACGTGGAGATGTCGATCACGGACGTGATCCGTGGTGACGATCACATTTCCAACACGCCCAAGCACGTGCTGCTGTTCAGGGCACTGGGCGCGCCGCTCCCGCGATTCGCCCACGTGCCGCTCATCCTCGGGCCGGACAGGAAGCGGCTCAGCAAGCGCCACGGTGCCACGTCGGTCATGGAATACCGCCGGAACGGGTACCTCCCGGCGGCTATGGTCAATTTCCTCGCGTTGCTCGGGTGGTCGCCCGGCGATGACCGCCAGCTCATGTCGGTTGACGAGCTCGTGGAGAGTTTCACCCTCGGAGGCATCAGTGGCGGCAACGCCGTCTTCAACGGCGAAAAGCTGGACTGGGTGAACAGCCAGTACATTGCCCGCATGCCCGTGGCTGACCTCGCGGCTGCCGTGCGGCCGTGGCTGGAACTCACAGGGTTGAACCGTCATCCCCTCATCGCGCAGGACACCACGTTCCATCGGCTCCTCGAGCTCATCCGTCCGAGGGCCCGACGGCTCACCGATTTCGCCGAGCAGGCGCGACCGCTTCTCGAGGAGCCCGTGGAGTACGACCCTGCTGCGGTGGAAAAGCACCTGTCCGCCGCCGATCTCGCCCGTCATCTGGACGCGTTGGTCCGTACCTTACGGGCCACGACTCCCTTCGACGAGCCACATGTGGAAGCGGCTGTCCGTGGCACGGCAGCGGAGCGGGGCACGAAGGCAGGGACATTGATACACGCCACGCGCGTTGCGGTAACGGGGCGCACGACGAGTCCAGGACTGTTCGAGGTGCTGGTGCTGCTCGGTCGCGACCGCACGGTGGCGCGTGTCGAGCGGCTGCTGGCGTTCCTTGCCGCTCGCGCCTAGCCAACATCCCTCCGAACACTCGTGTTTCGCTCGATTGACAATGGCCTCGGTCCCTTCCGATCGCCTCGACACGCGGGGGGCGCGCGCATACGGATAAGTTGGTGTACTGCTGAGACTTACCAACGGTTGAGGCGTCGATCCGTGGCACATCCGTTGCAACCTGACCCGCTGGGATGGCGTGCCCCGCGCCGACGTGGTGCCGTGGGGTGACGAACCGGAGGGAGCCTGCGGGCCGGCAGAGGGCTGCGGGAAAAGAGGGTGCCGCGACCGGTGCGCTGCGCGCGCGTGTGGCGGCTGGAGGATCAGGAGGTCAGTGTGGCAAAAGAGGATCGCGGATTCGCCTCGATGGACCGCGCGAAGCAGCGCGAGATCGCCAGCAAGGGGGGCAAGGCGGCGCACGCGAAAGGGACTGCGCACGAGTGGACCAGCGAGGAAGCGCGCGAAGCCGGTCGCAAAGGTGGGATGGCCAGCCATCGTCGCCGCAAGGAGCTGGTCGAGCAGCAGTCGGCGGGCGAGTCTCAGGCAACCGGTTCGCCTGGTACACCGGATGACACCGGCGGGGGCGAGCAGCCCGAGCACATACGATAGCGCTTGATATTTCGTGGCGATACAAGCGGCCCGGCCGGACGGGCCGCTTTTGTTGTTCATGGGGCTGCGCGACAACCCCGGTCAACGCCGGACGCGCGGAGGCGGGGTGCGTGCCGGGCGCACCACTCTACCGACTTCTTGCTGACGTGGGGACGAGTCGCTACAATAAACAGTTCCTGCCACCAACGGACGGCGCGTAGAGACTGGGAGGTCGTTCAACGGTAGGACACGTGGCTCTGGACCACGTTATCGGGGTT
>CAZDLW010000132.1:0-15073 GCA_964505975.1 uncultured Bifidobacteriaceae bacterium
CCCGGCGCGGGCGCCGTCGGACGTGGCGCTCCCGGGGTGGCGGGACGCGCCTGAGGAACCGCCGGTCGGGTTGGTGCGGCCGGTTGAGGAGGGCCTTGTACGATTCGGGGTTGAGAGACTGCGGGCCGCTTGGCCGGTGCAAGCGGTCGAGTCGGCTGTGGCGCCTGCCCGGGCTCTTCTATTCGGAGTCGGATCGTCGGCGGCACGAACCGGCCCTGCGCGTGAACGGGCGCCGGAGCGGTGGGTGGCTCTTCGAACCCGGGCGATGCTTCAACGGGCTCCGCGGCAATTTCTGGCGCATCCGCCGCAATCGGTGAGGGCGTTGGTTCCTCGACGGGCTCGGGTTCGGGACTGACGGGCACCGCGAGCGCCGGGGGTTCTTGCACAACCGGCGCCAGCGGCTCCTCGATCACCGGTGGGTGCTCGATGTGCGGAACCAACGGCTCAACCGCGTCCGGAGCAGCCGCTGGTGGAGTGATTTCCTCACCTGGCGCAGGGGCTGGCGGCGGGGCGGGAGCCGCGGGCCGAATCGTCTTGACGAGCCGCGGCGGGCCGAGCACCGGGGCTGCCGGTCGCGGTGGCTCTGCCTTCTTGGCCGTCGTCGCCTTCTTGCCGCCCTTTCCCGGCGTGGGATGCTCGGCAAACCAGTCGCCGGTCGGCAGCGCGATATTCCTGTGGCGAGCGATGCGCTCGATGAACGAACGGGCCACGACTTCTTCAATCGTGCTCGAGGCGCTCTTCAGCTCGATGCCGTGATCGCGCTTGAGCAGCGCCAGCACTTCCTGGCTCGTCGTGTCGAGTATCTCCGCGACCTTGTAAATCCGAACCGTTGCCAAATCGATTCCTTCGTCATCTCAGGGCCGCCGCTGTCGTCTGCTCCGGCGTTCGAACCGGCGCGCTGGCGCAGCGGAGAACCCTGTTACACATTCTTGTCCGTCTCGTCCGTTCCGTCGGCTGAAGCGGAGACCGCCTGCTCCGTTGCTGTGTCCATGTCGGCTGGTTCGCCAGTCTCGAGACCGGTTGTGTCTTCGACGTGCTCGGTGACCTCGAGCGCTCCAAACTGCGCCTCGACTTCCTTACGCTTTTCTTCCTCGCTCTTGATGTCGATGCGCCAGCCGGTCAGCTTGGCAGCGAGACGCACGTTCTGTCCCTTCTTCCCGATGGCCAGCGACAACTGCTTGTCTTCGACAACGACCTCCATGATGCGGTCCCTGTCGTCCACGATCGAGACGCGTTGCACTTTGGCCGGGCTGAGTCCGTTGGTGACGAAGACGATCGGGTCTTCGGACCATTCAACGATGTCGATCTTCTCTCCGCGAAGCTCTCGAATGATGGCCTGTACGCGCGTGCCCTTCATTCCGACGCAGGCTCCCACCGGATCCACGTCGCGCTCGCGCGAGTAGACGGCAACCTTTGCCCTGTCACCGGCTTCGCGGACGGCGCCGCGGATCATCACGGTGCCATCGTAGATCTCCGGTACTTCCTGTTCGAACAGCTTGATGAGCAGCGCAGGATCCGTTCTCGACAGGACGATCTGCGGGCCTTTGGCACTGCGGTTCACGCCTTTGATCACCGCGCGGACGCGCTCACCGGCCGTGTAGCTTTCGGCGCGCGATTGTTCCTTACGCGGCAGCACGGCCTCGACCCGGCCGATCTCGACGATCAAGTCGCCATTCTCGAAGCGCTTCACCGTGGCGTTGAAGACCTCGCCAATTCGTTCGTTGTACTCGGCGAAGACATTCTCGCGCTCGGCCTCCCGCACCTTCTGGAAGATGACCTGCTTCGCAGTCTGTGCCGCGATGCGGCCGAGCACGTCCGTGCGCTTCGGGAACTCGATCTCCATATCGACTTCCGCCTCGTCCCCATAGAGCGCCTGGGCGTCCTGCAGCGAGATCTCGGTCGCGGGATTGCTCACCTCGGGTACGATGTGTTTGATGGCGAACAGATCCACCTGGCCCGTCTCTGGATTGAACCGGGTCTTGAGGTTCTCGTTCGTCTTGTAGTACTTCCGCGAGGCCGTCAGCACGGCATCCTCGATCGCGGTCACGATCGTATCGGCATCGATCCCCTTTTCCTTGGCGAGTGCCTCGATCGTCTGCATCAACTGGTTCTGCATAGCTTCGATCGTCCGGGCCTACCTCACTCGGCATGCATCAGAATTCCACCTCGAGGCGACCGCGCACGATCGCACGAAGCGGAAGCCGGTGGAGGCGTCCGTGTGGACCCTCGAGGAGTACATCTTCTTCCTCCACGCCGCGCAGCCGGCCTTCGAATGCCTTCTGGTTGTCCACCGGTTCGGACATCACCACCTTCGCCAGGCGGCCCGAGAATCGCCGGTAGTCTTCTGCCGAACGCAGCGGCCGATCCAGGCCGGGCGACGACACCTCCAGGGTATAGGCAAACGGGAACGGGTCCTCGACGTCGAGAATCGTGCTGATCTCGCGGTTGACCTGTTCGCAGTCTCCTATGCCGACGCTCTCCTCGGGCGTGGCCGCCGCCCCCGGCCGATCGATGAACACCCGAACGACATGCCCGGACGCTTCACGCCGGCTCTGAACGTCCCAGATCTCCAGGCCGTACGACGCCGCCACCCGTTCCGCAATCGCTCGTATCTGCTCCAGCGGCTGCATTGGGGTTTTCGAGCCCGTTCCGAGCCGGGACCCCATGGGCACGATCGGGCGCGTCTCGGCCGCCCCAAACAAAAAAAGTGGGCACGAGCCCACTAGGAGTCCTACTCGGCCTAGGTGACCCTTGAGTGTATCACGCTGGCGACGCTCGTGTGGGCAGGACGGGCGATGAGGTCGTAGTCCTGGCTTCCGGTGATCTCGGCGTCGACGAAGAGTCCGGGCCGGAACTCCGACGGGTCGCAATCGGTCAGATAGACCAGGGGATCGATGTCCGGGGCCTGGCTTTCCAGCCGCCCACGCCAGACCAGCTCGTGCTCGGGGGACGGACCATCCACGAGCAGCCGCACCCGCTGACCGATTCGTTCGCACTGAGCTCGGGCGACGACCCCCCTCTGTAGGCTCATGAGGCGATCCCGTCGCCGTTCCTTCGTCCGAACCGGTACGTCGTCCGGCAGTTTCCAGGCCTGCGTCCCGTCCTCGTGTGAGTACGTGAAGACGCCGACGTGATCGAACCCAACACCGCGAACGAAGCTCTGCAGCTCCGCGAAGTCTGCCTCCGTCTCGCCAGGAAAGCCCACGATGAAGGTGGTCCGGAGCGTGACGCCCGGGAGGTGCCGTCGAATCCGGTCCAGGAGACGCTCGTAGGTGGCCCTCGACCCCGGCCGGCGCATGCGCCTGAGGACCGCCGATGCCGCATGTTGCAGCGGCAGGTCGATGTATCGGCAGACCTTGCCGCTCTCCGCCATCGCGTCGAGCACGTTGTCGCCGATCGTGGTGGGGTAGAGGTACAGCATCCGGATCCATTCGAGTCCGGAGACGTCGTTGAGGGCCCGCAACAAGCGTGCGAGTCCGCCCCGTTCGCCGCGATCGACGCCGTAAAAGCTCGTGTCCTGCGAGACGAGCAGCACTTCTTTGACGCCCTGCGAGACGAGCGATTCGACCTCGCGCACAATCGAGTCGACCGGGCGGCTCCGGTAGCGGCCGCGCAGGGTGGGAATGATGCAGAAGGCGCAGGTGTAGTTGCAGCCTTCGGCCACCTTGACGTACGCGTAATGGCGTGGAGTCGAGAACAGCCGCGGAGTGTCCGCGTCATAGATGTACGTCGGTCGTGGCCTGGACTGGCCGACTTGCCGTAGCGGAATGATACGGGTGCGGCGGTCTTCCGTGGAGCCCACGATGGCTTCCACGATCTGCGGTACCTCGCCGGTGCCGACGACCGCGTCGATCTCTGGAATCTGTTCCAGCAATTCCTCCCGGTATCGCTCCGCCAGGCAGCCCGCCACCACGAGTCGCCGACAGGCCCCGCCCTTCTTGTGCTCCGCCATTTCCAGGATGGCGTCGATGGATTCCTGCTTGGCGGTATCGATAAAGGCGCACGTGTTGACGATCAGGACGTCGGCGTCAGCCGGGTCGCGCGTCAACTCATGGCCCTCCTGTCGGGCGAGCCCCAGCATCACCTCCGAATCCACGAGGTTCTTGGGGCAGCCGAGGGAGATCATGCCGATTTTCATGCGTTGAGGATCCATCTTTCATGGCACTGCGTTCGCGAGCGTTCACTGGCTCGTCCGCGGTGCCGTCTTCAGCACGTCTTCGTCACCGGAGCTCGCTCGAGTTGAGGCGCGGCTGGCTCCCGACGACGTCGCGCGGTAAAACGCATCCTCCACCCGCGGCCAGCGACCCGAGCTGGGTCCCGCAACCCAGCTCGGTTGTCACGCTCCGGATGCGTTTTGCCCCGGCTTGTGTCGCGCGAGTCGTAGGTCGCCCAGCCCCGCCTCAACTCGAGCGAGCTCCACGCGGGTGTGTCGTGGCGCTCGCGAGACCGAGCCCAACGCCTCGTGGTCTCGGCGGCTCGCGGTGGCGGCATCGTCACGGGTACAGTCGGTACAGCATTCGTGGATACGGGATCGTCTCGCGCACGTGTTCGAGCCGGCAGATCCATGATACGCAGCGCTCGATGCCCATGCCGAAGCCTCCATGGGGCACCGAGCCGTACCGGCGCAGGTCGAGGTACCACTCGAACGCCGACTGCGGGAGGTTGTGCTCGCGGAGGCGCTCGACCAGCAGGTCGAGGTCGTCGATGCGCTGGCCGCCACCAATGATCTCGCCGTAGCCTTCCGGTGCGAGCACATCGACACACAGCGCCTTGTCCGGCTGTTCCGGATCCGGCTTCATGTAGAACGCCTTGACGTGTACCGGGTAGTGCGTGATGCACACCGGCCGGTCGAAGTGCTCGGACAGGACCGTTTCATCGGTACCGCCCAGGTCGGTGCCGTACTCGAACGGCAGTCCCTTGGCCACCAGGATTTGCGCGGCCTCGTCGTACCGGATTCGCGGGAAGGGTGCCGTCGCGCGTTCCAGCAGCGACGTGTCCCGCTCGAGCGTGTGCAGCTCGTTCCTGCGCCGTTCGAGCACGCGGCCGACGACGTACTCCACGAGCCCTTCGGCCAGGGCGATGACGTCGTTCAGATCGGCGTAGGCGACCTCGGGTTCGACCATCCAGAACTCGGTGAGATGCCTCCGTGTCTTCGACTTCTCGGCCCGGAACGTCGGCCCGAAGCAATAGACCCTGCCGAGCGCCATCGCGTTCGCTTCGTTGTAGAGCTGACCGCTCTGCGTCAGGAACGCGGTCGTGTCGTCGAAGTACTGCACGGGAAAGAGCGTCGTGGTGCCTTCGCACGCCGCCGGAGTGAAGATAGGCGTGTCGCACAGCACGAACCCGCGGCTGTTGAAGAAATCGCGGACGGCATCGATGACTTCGTGACGCACGCGCATGATCGCCGTCTGCCGTTCCGTCCGCAGCCACAAGTGTCGGCGATCCATCAGGTAATCCACGCCGTGTTCCTTGGGCGTGATGGGGAAGTCGTGCGCCTCGGCGTGCACGTCGATCCGTTGGACGTCGATCTCGTATCCCCCCTTCGCGCGGGCATCGGCGCGGACGGTCCCGGTCACGGACAGCGACGTTTCCTGGGACAGATGGTTCGCGTGCGTGAAGAGCTCATCGCCCACCACCGCCTTCGACATCACGGCCTGGATGAATCCCGTGCCGTCGCGCACGATGAGAAAATGGATCTTTCCGCTCGACCGGCGGTTGTGCAGCCAGCCGTGGATGGTGACGTGCTGGCCTTCGCACCTGGCGATGTCTTCGATGTAGGCACGCATTGTACTGTTCACGCGTAAGTCAGAATGCAGAATTCAAGATGAAGAATGGAATGAAAAGTGCACGTCTTCATCTGAATTCTTCATGTTGAATTCTGCATTCTGACTTACAGAGATCCAGTACCTAATACGTCTTCCAGACGGGCCCGCGCGCGCGTGGCTCGTTGCAACACGTCCAGTGGATCGCCGGTATCCGCGACTTCGAGCATGAGCGTGCCTTCATAGCCCACCTTCTGCGTCTCCATCATCGCGGCATTCCAGTCGATCGAGCCGGCAAAGGGCACGAGGTGCTCGTCGCGCTTCCCGCCGTTGTCGTGCACGTGCGTTGTCCACACGTGGCCTGCCAGGGCCTCGATCGCCTCGCCCAGGTCTCCCATCAGATGCGCGTGCCCGTAATCGAGGCAGACGCCGACGTCCTGGCCGTCGAGGTGTTCCTCGATGAACCGGGCCAGCTGTGTGGCTCCGGACAGCGGATTCGGAATCACCTCGAGGGCCACCTGCACACCCACGCGTCCCGCCATCGCCACAATCTCTTCCACGCTCCGGTGCGCGGCATCCGCCCGATTGTCCTTCGGAGGGCCGTCGGCTGTAACCGGCAGACCGACGTGGACGACGAGATAGCGGAACGGGATGATCCGGGCGATGCCGAGTGCCGCACCGATCTCGGCGATTGCCGTCCTCCGCCGCTGTTCGTCACCTGAGGCAATCGAGAACGATCCAATCCATTGGCCGGCCCGCATCGCCTCCACGATGGGCGCATGCACCGAGTGCAGCTCGAGTCCCGTATCGGAGATCCATTCAGCGAGCTGCGCGACGGAGGCGTTATCGTGATAGTCGATATGAGACCGCGTCGCGAAGACCTCCAGCGCCTCGAACCCATGCCCGGCGACATGGACGAGATGCTCCCGGCTCAGCCGATGTTCGTGAAAGAGATGTGTGGAGACGCCAAAGCGCCGATCAGGCATGGAGCAGACATTCTACTCTGGTGCGCGCGCGTGTTGCGCGCGACGCCCGTTTAGCGCAGTTCTTCCAGGTGTTCGGCAAGCAGCTCGCGCAGCCGGGCGAATCGTGGGTATCGCTCCAGATTCGCCCGTACATAGGTCAGCGTACGCGGAATGTACTGGATATAGACCGGATTGCCGCGAGCCGTGGTTTGAAAGCCGAACGTGCCCAGCGCCTTCAAGTTTCGCTGTAGCGTCATGACGTCGAACCGCCGCCGGAAGTCCTGCATGTCGCCCGACCTCAGCGCTCCACGGCCCCGGCCGGCGCCGAGCGCCAGGAAAAACGCCATCAGCTCCCCGACCTGTTGCTCCGTGAAATCCACATATGAGTCGCGCAGCAGCGACGCGAGGTCGTACGTGTCAGGACCGAGCCGCGCGTCCTGGAAGTCGATGATGTACAGGCGCCCGTCGTGGAGCATCAGGTTGCGACTGTGATAGTCGCGATGGCAGAGCACGCGCCGCTCGGACGCGAGCTCGTCGGCAATGGCAAGACACTCGCCCAGCAGCGCCTCACGCGAGGACGACGTGATCGCGGCGCCTCGATAGGCCTCGAGGAAGTGCCTCGTGAAGAACTGCAGCTCCCACATCAGCTTCTCGACGTCGAACGCCACGCCGTACGGCACATAGTGCGGGGCCGCCAGCTCCTCTCCGCGCCGCTGGATGGTGTCGATGAGCGTCACGGCCTGTCGGTACAGCGCCGCGTGCTCGGAGGGCGAGGCCGCGCCCAGGTGCGCCTGCAGCGTGACGTCGCCCAGGTCCTGCAGCGCGATGACGCCAAGCGGATCGGAGTGCGCGAGGATGCGGGGCACTGGCACCGGCATCGCGCTGAACAGATGCGAGACGTTGACAAAGGGCAGCCGATCGAACTCGATGGCTCCTGGATGGACCGCCAGCACGCAGGACGGCTCACCCCGCAGGAGCACGCGAACGTACCGGCGATCCGACGCATCACCCGTCAGCGGGACGACCCTGGGATGGCGCGCCGCGAGTCCCGTCTCGGCGAGGAATCGGTCGATGCGGGCGTGCACGTCGGCGCCGTCCACGGTTGCTCTCATACTCACAGAGACGCCACCGCCAGTCCGTCCATCCGGCGTTCGCCAGGAGCGAGCCGACCGTCGAAGCGGCGGATGGTCACGCCGTGCCAGGATGTATCCGCCGGCACGTGCACGCCCTCCGCGACAACGCAGTCCCGCAGCATCGCACCCTCGCCGACGGTCACGCCTTTCCAGAAGATGGAACGCTCGACGCGGGCCGTCGGCTCGATTCGTGCGCCGGTCGTGGCCACGTCACCTCGTCCCTCGCGCGAGGCCACGAGCAGCGACGTGTCCAGGTAGTCGGCGGGCGTGCCGATGTCCAGGAACTCCGCGTCGGTGACGAACGCGCGAATGGACGCGGGTCGGGCGGCGATGAGCGCCGGATAGAGCGTCCCGACGGACTCATACGGCGTCTGGGGTGGCACCGACTCGAATGCCTCGGGCTCGGCGACCTGCACCCCGATGAAATGAAAGGATGGCCGAGACGCGCCGCGTCCAATGAAGCCCGTCACGACGCCCTGGGGGTCCACCAGCACGCCGCCGTACCGCGCGGGTTGTGTATTGGGGATGACGGCCATCGTCACGAGCCCGTCGGCGGCCTCATGATGCCGCACGAGTGCGCGCAGGTCCAGGTCCGTCAGGGTGTCGCCGTTCACGATCAGGAAGCTCGAGTCGCGATCGCACAGCCGCGGCGCCGGATCCCGGGGATCGCCGGGTGCCGGAGCCGGCGAGCTCAGCGGGCTCGGTCCGACGGTACCGCCCGGATCGAGATCTGCCGCTCCGGAGCGAGTGAGGACGGTTCTCAGAAGCGGCAGTGCGCGCGCCGGACCACCCGCCGAGCCCAGCACGCGTGCCTCCCACGAATAGCGGGCGGCGATGCCGAGATCGCTGCCATCGCCGACAACTTCTGTGATCGTGTGAGGAAGATGGTGCAGATTGAGTACGACATCGGTCACGCCCGCGGAGGCGATCTGTCGCAGAATCCGTCGAGCCAGTGGTTCTCCGGCAACCGGGAACGCACCCTTGGCTTTGAGGAACGAGAGCGGCCGCAGACGTGTGGCGAGGCCCGCTGTCAGGAGTAGTGCCGGAATCATTCCTCGTCGAACACCATATCGGTACCCGCGAGACCTGACTGCGCGCGCCGCTTCAGGAAGAGGCTGAGGTACGAGTCCACGATGAAGTCGGAAGGCGAACGCCCAAGCGCGTGCGCCATCACGAGAATGCCGTCCTCGCCGCCTTCAATCTCCACGAAGGTCCCGATGGGCGTCTCGTCGAGCGCGATGGTCACATCCTCGGCGGCGAACTCCTCGCGGTACTTCTGGTAGCGGAACCAGGGGCGCAGACCGAGCTCTTCGAGGACCTCCGTGAGAGCCCCGCCGTCACTGACAACCGTCTCGATTTCCTCGCGGGTCTTCATGTGGACGTTGGGCTCGACGGGCCCCTTGAACGTCAGCAGGCTCTTCGCGGGTTCGCTGCGGACGCGCAACGCACACCCGCGCCGTCGCAGCGACTCGTCCGGCGTGTCGAAGAGGGCGTCTTCCTGCAGCCGGCGACAGCGCAGCGGCGTGGCGCCCGCAGCCAGGATTGCCGTGCGCGCCTCGCCGGGGTCATCGAAGCAGAGCTTGATCTCGCGCTCGATCATGGATGCGCGCGTGCCTCCCGAGAGCCCCAAGCATAGCGCGAAGCGCGCCGCGGCTCGACGGGATTATCGCCTTCGACTTCGATGGGGGGTCTCGAGCAACCGTCGAAGGGGGCGCGGGCGGGGGGCCGGCTAGGAAGCCGGCCCTCCGCGACTGGGGTGAACTCGTTCCCTATTCCCGGCTGACGATGACGAACTGTTCCTGGCCGTTCCGGAGAACGCGAAGGAAGACCGTTCCGCCAGACGGCACGCGCCCGAGCTCCCCCTGGGCGTCGGCGGCAGACGTGATGGTCTGATCGCCGATACGGATGATGACGTCGCCAGGAGCCAGTCCCGCCCGAGCGGCTGGGCTTTGCTCTTCGACCGCCGTGATGACTGCGCCGCGCTGCGCTGCCTCGAGCCTGAGCTGGCGCGCGACGTCGGGAGTCACGTTCCTGAGCGTGACGCCGAAGTCCTGGCTCGCCGTTTCCTGGGGTGGCGGTGCTCCGGGCCGGTCGCCCCGAGCGACGGCGCTCTCGGCATCGAGGTCGAGCTCATCGACGGTAATGGTGAGCGTTCGTTCGCGCCGGTCGCGTACCACTCGAACCGGCGCGCTCGTGCCGGGTCGCGTGGCAATGACCATCTGAACGAGATCGTCACTGCTCCGCACGGGCTGGTTGTTGAAGGCCACGACCACGTCGCCAGGCTCGAGGCCAGCCCGTGCGGCGGCGCTGTCGGGCGCGACCGCTCTGATCAGGGCACCGGCGCGCTCGCCCAGCCCCAGTTGCTCGAATGCTTCCCGGGGAACGGGCGTGACCTCCACGCCAATCCGTCCTCGCGTGATTCTGCCCGTACGGAGCTGAGGGAGCAGTTCGCGAACGGCGTTGCTGGGGATGGCGAAGCCGATGCCGATGTTCCCCTGCTGCCGCCCGCCCGTCACGATGGCCGTGTTGATCCCGATGACTTCACCGCGAATGTTCAGCAGCGGCCCGCCGGGGTTGCCCGGGTTGATCGCCGCGTCGGACTGGAGCATCTGCGCGAAACGCCGCTCGACCATCTGGAACGGACGCGCGGTTCCGCTGATGACGCCCACGCTGATGGTGTGTCCGTACCCGAACGGATTGCCGATGGCCATCACCCAGTCGCCCGGCTGCATCTGCGAGGAGTCGCCGAACTTGGCTTCCGGCAGTTCGTGGTTCGGCTTCTGCGTCAGCTCGATGAGGGCGCTGTCGGTGAGCGGGTCGCGACCGATCACCCGAGCCTCGTATTCCTGATCGTCCTCGCCATAGAGCGTCACCAGGATTCGCTCGGTCCCGTCAACGACGTGGTTGTTCGTGAGGATGTACCCCGCCTTGTCGATGATGAACCCGGTGCCCGCTGACTGCACGATGCGGTCGCGCTGCCGCGGCTGCTGCCCGCGCGGCGCCGGCTGCCCGAAGAAACGCTCGAAGAGGTCGCCCCCCTGGCCGCCGAAGAAGTCCGACAGCTCCTGGGCGCGCTGCCGCGATTCAGTGCGGATATTCACCACGGCGGGTGAGACTGTCGACGCGATCTCGCGGAACGTCGTTGCGTCCAGCGGACCCGAGATTGGAGTGCTGTTCATCGGCGGCGCCGCCAGCGTCTGCGCCGACGAAGCCGGCGAGAGGTCCAGCCGGGAGGTGATCACCATCCCCACCGCAAGCGAGGCCACTGCTATGAGCAGCGCATAAAAGAATGTGATCCTGCCGTTGGCCATCAGTGCCTCCCCTTCCTCACGTAATGTCAACCGCGCCTCATCGGAATGCCTGGCCCGGTGGTTCGAAACCCGCGTTTCCTTGAATGTACGCGACGAAGTTTGACAAATCCATGACAATTCGCGTCAACCCAGGACGACCATGTCCATCTGCCGGGGGCCGGTGACGATCACGTCGCGCTCGCCACAGTACACGTTGATTTCAGTGCGCACTCCAAACGTGTCGAAGTACAGCCCCGGCTCGACGGTGAATCCCGTCCCCGGCAGCACGCGCCGGTCGTCGTGCGTCTCATAGTCGTCGAGGTGCACGCCGCTGCCGTGGACGGACTCGCCCAGGCTGTGCCCCGTTCGATGCAGAATGCGGTCCTGATATCCAGCCTCCTGCAGCACGGTTCGCGCTGCACGGTCGACCTCCCAGCCGCGGAGGTCCCGACCCTCCCCCACTGCCTGCTCGACCGTCCGGACAGCCGCGTCCCGGGCCTGGACCGCTGCACCGAAGGCCCGTGCCGGCTCCTCCGGCACGTGCGCGCCTGTCACCCCCATCCACGTGATATCGGCAAATACCGCTCCAGGCGTGCGCAGTTTTCCCCAGAGGTCGATCAGCAGCACGTCATCCCGCACGAGTGCACGCGTCTCGGCGGCCGTCGGCAGATAGTGCGGATTGCCCGCGCTCGGCCCGATAGCCACGACGGGTGGTGCGTCACTCACGAGACCCTCGTCGGCAAACCACCCCACCATCTGCTGCTGGAGCTCGTACTCCGTCAGGGGTCTTCCCCCGCGCAGGGCGGTTGCTGCCACCTCGAACGCCCGATCCTTGATCCGGTGGAGCGCCGCCGCCGCCGCGTGGTGCGATTCCAGTTGAGCTGGCGTCCAGACAGCCTCGAACTGTTGGACGAGATCGCCCGAGGAAACGATCTCGACTCCTCGGGCCCGTACCAACTCGGCCGTACCGGCGTCCAGACGCGACAGGTACGGAATGGCGCACAGCGGGGAATACTCCATGGCGACCCGCTTCAACCCGGACAGCAGCCGTGTGAGCTGTGCGTCGAGCTGCTCGCGGCCCGCGTAGACAAGGGTATGCCCGGGCAGGTGTTCGAGCGTGTGCCGCTCGATGGCGTGCACCAGCGCGCAGGGCTCTCCATGGGCCGGAATCAGGTAGTACCAGCGCCGTGTGGTCATGTGCTGCCCGGCGGACAGGCCGGCCAGCTTCACGGCAATGGGATTCGAGCCATGAAAGTCGTACAGCAGCCACCCGTTCAGCCCGTTTCGCCGCAGTACCGCTTGGATGGCGGTGATGTCCATGGAGAGACCATTGTAAGGGGGAAGGGGGGAGGGGAGGGGGAGGGGAGGGGGAGGTGAGGGGGTAGGCGAGGGGGAAGGGGGCAGGGGGAGGGGCAGGGGGCGGAGCACCGATATAATCCAGTCAACGGGGACGTGTGATGCTGAATCGCGTGTGTGTGATCGGGCTGGCGGCAGCGCTCGTTGGTGTGGTGGCGGCGGCGCAGCAGGATCCTCCCTCGTCACAGGAGCCGCCGCCCGTCACGTTCCGTGTCGAGATCAACTACGTCGAAGTCGATGCGCTGGTCACCGATGCGCAGGGCAACGTGGTCAGGGATCTGACGATCGACGATTTCGAGATCCTCGAGGACGGCCGGCGGCAGACGGTGACGACGTTCTCACTCGTCGATATCCCGATCGAGCGGTCGGATCGCCCGCTGTTCGTCGCCGAGACGATTGAGGCCGACGTGCAGAGCAATGCGAGCGGCGAGGGGCGCATCTACCTGATCGTCCTCGACGACCAGCACATCGAGCCGTCACGAGGCCCCCGCGTCAAGGCTGCGGCGCGCCGCTTCATCGAAGAGAACTTCGGATCCAACGACCTGGCCGCCGTGGTGTACACGAGCGGTCGTGCGGAGGCGACTCAGGATTTCACCAATAGCCAGCGCCTGTTGTTGAACGCCATCGACAAGTTCTCCGGTCGCAAGCTGCCGTCGGTAACGATGGAGCGGCTGACGATGCTGGTGCCGGACGCTCAGACCGGCCAGATCGGTCCTGGTGCGGATACCGCCGAACTCGAACGCAGCATGCGGGCCAGAAGCGTGATGTCCGCCGTGAGGAGGCTGTCCGAGTTCATGTCGGGGGTCCGGGGGCGCCGCAAGGCGCTGCTGTTCATCAGCGAAGGAGTGGACTACGACATCTACGAAGCGATGGGGCAGGCCGGGGCCACGGCGTCCGCCGTGCTCGGGGACACGCGCGATGCCATTGCCGCGGCCACACGGGGCAACGTCATCATCTACGGGCTGGACCCTCGCGGTCTTGTGACCGGCAGCGAGGACTTGATTGCGGTGAGCACGACCTTCCCCGACCAGGGTGTCGGGCTCTCGTCACTGCAGTCCGAGCTTCGGCTGTCGCAGGACAGCCTGCGGGTGCTGGCAGCCGAGACGGGAGGGTTCGCGGCGCTCAACCAGAACGACCTGAACGCGGCGTTCGATCGCATCGTGCGGGAGAACAGCACCTACTACCTGCTCGGCTACTACTCCACGAACGAACGCCGCGATGGCCGCAGGCGCCAGTTGCAGGTACGGGTCACACGCCCAGGGCTTCAGGTGCGCGCGCGCAGCAGCTACGTCGCGGCCCGTGGCCGCGCACCTGCGCGCCCGGTCGCACGGACGACGAACAGCCTGCACGCGGCCATCGACGAAGCCATGGCAAGTCCCCTTCCCATGGCGGGCGTGCCGATGACGGTCTTCGCAGCGCCGTACAAGGGAACGGCGCCCAACGCCGCCGTCGCGCTTGCAGTAGAGCTGGATCTTTCCTCGTTCGATTTCGTGGAGCAGGACGGCACGTTCCACGAGCAGCTCGAGGTGCTGTACTCGGCGAGCAACTCGAACGGCAGAGCGTTCCCGGGAGACCGTCACCAGATCAACCTGACGCTGAAACCCGATACCCACGCACGTGTGATGGCCAACGGCTTTCGCGTGCTGTCGCAGATCGACCTCCCTCCCGGGCGCTATCAGATTCGCGTAGCGGCAGGGAATGCCGGTGGCAAGGCCGGCAGCGTGATCTACGATCTCGACGTTCCGGACCTGCACAGAGCGCCGCTCGTGATGAGCGGCGTGGCCATCACCTCGGTGGCAGCAACGGAGGTATCGACGGTGGTGCCCAAGAACCCGCTGCGCGACTTCCTCCCAGGCCCGGCCACAACCGCGCGGGAGTTCGATCCGGACGACACGCTGGTGCTGTTTGCCGAGTTCTACGAGAACGTTCGGGGTGGGGCCACGCGCTCGCTGGAAATGCGGGCGGAACTCCTCGCCGAAGGCGATCGGCTGGTGCGCAGCGTCGTGGAGCAGCGGTCGTCCACGGAACTGGGCAGTGACGGCGGGGGATACGGCTTCACCGCCCAGGTGCCGCTGACCGATCTGACGCCGGGCCTCTATGTCCTGCGCGTGCAGGGGCAATCGCAGGCAGGAGACCGACCCGTCGTGAGCAGGGACATTCAGTTGCGCGTACGGTGAACGGTCCTCACAGCTTGGGCACGAGGGTCGGCTTCACCTTGCCATTCGCGTGTTCGAACTGGACCTGGCTTCGCTCCATGTTCGGGACCACCTGTACGCGCAGCTCCACGTCGATGATCTCTCCCGGGGGAAGCGGGCGCTGCAGGCGGAACGACTGCGCGCCCGTCACCGGATTGCCAGCCTTGTCGTACCAGAACTCATCGATTCTCAGCCCGGCAATCGGCGCGGAGGCAAGATTCTGAATCCGCATGGTGGTAATGGTGACGTTACCGTCGCGCTTGTACTGCGGTCGTGTATAGGCCACCTCGGCCTCGCCACGTATTGGAGGGATGAGCCGAGGTCGATTGGCTTCGTCTGCGGCTGCAGTGGGTACGGCGTCTGACGCCGCTG
>CAZDLW010000133.1:0-14945 GCA_964505975.1 uncultured Bifidobacteriaceae bacterium
CGAGCGCGCTCGCGCTCGCGCACGCCGGCCTCGGCCTGGTGCGTCAGGGACAAGGGCGACTCGACGACGCCGTGCGCCACTTCCAGGACGCGCTCCGGTTCGACGCGCAGGACGCGGATACCCACGCCTACCTGGGAACCGTCCTGCGCCGCCTCGACCGCGCGTCGGAAGCCGCCTCACACTACCGCGACGCCTTGAGAATCGATCAGGCGCACGCCGCGGCGCGAGCCGGGCTGGCGGAGGTCGAGCGGTAGGAGGGGAACGTGAGAAACAACAATGGTCAACACCCAACTCCCAATGTCCTGACGCTCGCCCGACTCCCAACGCGTGCAGGCGAACCGTTGAGAGTCGGGAATCAATGGCACGCCAGCCGGCTCCGGGTGTATGGCGATATCACGGGCAGCGCCCCCCTGGCTGTTGGGAGTTGAGACGGACGCGCGTGCGTTACTGCCCCGACGAGCCGGCCGCGCCCCGTTCGGCCGCGCGCGCCGCGCTCAGCATGTTGTACATGCCGTAGTTCCCCTCGTGACACGCGTACTCGAACATGCCCTGCGGCTGCGGCTTCATGTTGAGCGCCGCGGTCCAGGGAGCCGTCCACGTGTCCGGATCGACCACCGTCACCTCGTAGCGGAGCGTCTCCCCGTCGACGCGCGTAAAGCGCTCGATGAGCCGCAGGTTCTCGCTGGCGCCGCGATAACTCGTCCGGTCGGTGAAGTTCGTGGTTTCGATCACGAGCGTCTCCCCTTCCCAGCGCCCGCGCGCGGCGCCCAGCATCTGGCGGATGGCGGGCGACAGATGTGGCGAGCCGTCGAGCGGAATCACGCGCGTCTCGTGAATCATCTCGTAGGTGACGGCCACGAAGTCCGGCCCCTGCACGATCACCGTGTTGGCGTTGTAGACGGCGGGGAACATCGCGCCCGGCACGCTGCGCGTGATGCACCGGTCGTACAGGGTGAAGTCTTCCGGACCGTTGAACGGCCCGTCCCCGAAGCTGCCCCGGGTCCCCTGGCGCTGCCGTGTCCGCGCCTGTTCCGTGATCGGAGGAATCCGTCCGTCCGGCGGGTCGATCACCAGCGAGGTGCGCCGGGACGCCGTCGATCGCTCGAGCCAGTGCGGCGGCGGCGAGGTCGGCGAGCCGACGGCGCCGGCGTTCGACACGTCCACGGTAAACACGTCGATCTCCTGGAAGGCGTCCTGCTCCCGCTGCTCGGCCTGCGCCAGCCGCTGCGCGTACTCCTCGTCAGTGAGGTACTGCCGGTCGCCGAACTGCGCCGGCCGTTCGAACGGCACGCCGAACTCCGGCTCGCTCGTCCAGGTGCCCTGCAGGTCCGGCCGACCCCAGGGGGTCCGCGGCACGTTCGTGCCGCCGGCGGCCGCCGCACCGAGCGTGGCACCCGGCGCCGGCGTCTGGCCGGCCACAGGCGAAAATGTCATCATCACCGCGGCGGCCCCGACCGCCACGGCACCGATCGAACCGGCGAACTGTCTCCTCATGTGCTGCTCCTCGAGCCGCTGAACTGGCACCTGTCGTCGCAGGGCCCTGCCAGATGCGGTCCCATATGTTCCGTCATCATGCGAATTGCCCGCAACTGCGGCTCGAAGACCTGAGCGAAACCTGCCGATTCCCAAGACCACGCGACATCACCTGCCCTCCAGGGTCGGCTCGCCGCTGTCGATCAAGACTCTGCGCGAAGACCTGCGGGTCGATCACAAGACCGTGGAACGCTGGCTGCAGATTCTCGAGAACCTCTACGTGTGCTACAGACTCCCGCCGTACGGGGCGCCCCGGATCCGCGCCGTTGAGAAGGAGCAGAAGCTCTACCTCTGGGACTGGTCCGGCGTGTTGACGAGGGCCCGCGATTCGAGAACCTGGTGGCGTCCCAGCTCCTCAAGTACTGCCACTGGATCGAGGACACCGAGGGACATGTGATGGAGCTTCGCTACCTGAGGGACACCGACCGGCGGGAAGTCGAGTTCGTCGTCCTGCGGAATCGCAAGCCCCTCTTCGCCGTCGAATGCAAGTCGGGAGAGAAGGCTGTCGGCGCCTCGCTGAGGTATTTCGCCCAGCGCACGCCAATCCCGCGTTTCTTCCAGGTGCATCGCGGCACACGGCATTCGCGACGGGCCGCATCACGGTCCTGCCGTTCGTACGATGGTGCGAGGAGCTCGATCTTCCCTGAGGCTGTGGGCGCGGTAGAACAGCGCCCAGCGGTCAGCCATTCAGCGGTCAGCGGGCAGCCAGCTATCAGTCGCTGCTGAAGGCTGCCTGCCGACCGCTGACCTCTGATGGCTGACCCACTGACAGCTCTCCTAGAAGAACAGCCGCACGTTCACGCGGAGCAGCCGCGGGTTGAGCACATCCTGCGGCCGGAGCAGGTTCGGACCGAACGCGTTGAATGCCCGGATCACCGGGTTCGAGTTGAGCGCGTTGAACAGCTCCACCTGCGGGCGCACGCGGACGCCGTTGGCCCGGAACTCGCGGGACACGGAGAGGTCGAGCTGGTTCACGCGATCGAGATACTGCGATCCCGGCTCGTTCAGCCGGACGTTCACGGTCGGCTGCACCAGTGCGGGCGCAATCGCCCGGCCGACGGAGTAGTTGATGTCGAAGTCACGGCCCGTCGTGCCGGCGTTGCGAACCGCCTGCACGCCCGGCATCGTCTGGAAGAGCCCGCTCACGCGGAACCCGAACGGCAGCGGGTGCACGCCGCTCAGCTTGAACTGCGCCTGGAACGGGTAGCGGCTGTCGCAGAATCGCAGGCCGTTCGGATTGTCCACCTCGCATTGGATGTCGTGGAACGCACCCGTGGTCACGCCGCCCTGGAGCTGCGTGCCGGTGGCCAGCCGCGCGGTCATGGAGACGTCGACGCCCCGCCAGATGCTCCGGTTCTCGGTGGAATTCCGGCGGAAGTTGTCGATCACGCCCAGTTTCTCGGGCGTGATGCTGTAGATCGTGATCGTCTGTGCGTTGCCGCGCGGATCGACGATCTCGATCGGGAAGTAGTCGGCGTGCGTCGTGGCGCGGTTCTCGACGAGCCACTCGCGGTAGTAGCGCCGCTGGTAGTAGTTGACGGACGCCGACAGTCCCGGCCGCAGCTCCCGCTGGATGCCGAGGTTGTACAGCATGTGATAGGGCCGCGTCAGGTTCGGGTCGGCCTCCGTGACGTTCGCCGGCAGTCCGAAGTTCAGGTTCGTCGACGGCCCCAGCTCGTTCTCCTGCGCGATGTCGTCGCCGTTCAGGTCGGTCCAGGTGCGGACGTCCGTTCCACCGCCCATTGGGTTGTAGGCGCTGGGCAGGTCCGTGCCCAGCTGCTGGACGTACATGCCGACGCTCCCCTTGAGCGCGGTCTTTCCATCGCCGAACACGTCGAACGCCACGCCGAACCTCGGTGAGATGTCCGTGAAACTCGGCACGGGCGGATAGTCGGCCCTGGTGAAGCAGCGCTCGGGTAGGAAGCGGCCCGCCGGCGCGCACTGATCCCGCACCGAGCCCTTGATGTGATCGAACCGCAGCCCCGGGTTGAGCGTCAGCCGGCCCCGCGTCCAGGAATCCTGCACGTAGAGACCGATCTCGCGGTCCACGCTGACGTGCGTCAGGCTGGGCTGCGTCAGGAGCTGCACCGAGTCGGGCACGCCCTGGCGGTAGCGCTGGACGAGGTGCCCGTTGGCGCCGGGGCCCTCGATCCGATGCCCGCCCCAGGCGTGCGACACGCCGATCTTCAGGTTGTGCGCGCCGGTCACGTAGGACAGCGTACCCATGACGCTGTTCCGCGTCGATCGGAACTCGGAGGGACTCGTGTGCGAGCTTGAGGCCATGCCGAGCACCAGATCCTGCTTGCGGATGTCACCGTAATCGGTACCCGGTGCGCACTGAGCGAAGGCGGCGAAGCAGGTGGCCAGGCGCACGCTGTCCTGCTGCTGCGTCTCGGCCCACCAGTAGTTCCGCGTGAACCCGGTCTCGAGCAGCAGCCGGCTGCTGACCGGCGTGGTGGTCCGCACCTGCGCGATATACGGCTTGTTCGGGTACTTCGGATAGGACTCCGGCGTCCCGCCGCGGTTCTCGATGCCGAAGAAGTCCGCCTGCCGCGGCGCGTAATTGAACATGCCGGTGATGCGCGTCGTCCGCACCTGGTTCGTGATACGCGTGGTCACGTTCTGCAGCGCCGTGCGGTCGATCGCCTGCCGTCCGTCCGCCCAGAAGATGTCCGGCACGACCTGGCCGAACCCCCAGTACCGCACGCCGGCGTAGTACCAGAGCCGGTCCCGGAGGATGGGGCCGCCGACGTTGACGGCCGTGTCCCACTGCCGGTCCAGCCCCCCGGGAGTGGTCAGCCCGCGCTCGCGCAGCCGGTCGTCGATGTTCTGGCTCTGCATCGAGCTGTTCGCGAACGTCACCAGACCGTCGCCGCTGAAGGCGTTGCCGCCGGTGCGCGGCACCATGTTGACCACCACGCCGCCGGTCTGCGTCTCGGCGGAACTGCCCGAGACCGACACCGCCATCTCCTGGTACGCGCCGTCGTTGTGGTACGCCATGCCGAACCACTGGCCGAGGAAATACCCGCCGCCGCTCATGCCGTCGATCTGGACCGTGAAATCCTCGCCGCGGCTGCCGAACGCCACGAGCGTCCCCTGCTGCACCGTAGAGCTGCCGCCCACGTCGTAGCGGCCCATGCTGACGGCGGGCGCCGTGTTGCCGATGGTCTGGAAATCCCGCCCCGTGGGCAGCGTCTCCAGCAGGTCGCGCGTGACGACCTCCCGGCGCGACGTGCTCTGCACGTCCACGACCGGCGTGGCGCCCGTCACCGTAATCGTCTCCTCGAGCGCGCCGACGCGCATCTCCACGCTGATCGGCGCCGTGAAATTGGCTTCCAGCACGATGCCTTCGCGGCGCACCGTGGTGAACCCGGGCAGCGTGAACGTCACCGCATAGGTCCCCGGACGCAGATCCACGACCCGGTACTGTCCCCCGGCGTCGGTGACTGCCGTTCGAACCCCCTCGATCAAGGCTGGGCTCGAGGCTTCGACGGTGACGCCCGGCAGCACCGCGCCGGTGGTGTCGCGCACCACGCCGGCGATGGCGCTCTGGGCCGCGACGATGCCCGGCGTGGCCAGGCACGCCACTGTGGCGAGCACGAACGTCAACGGCAACCGCCTTATCATGATTCCTCCTTGTGAGTCCCTCTCCGGGCTCTGGAGCGCCGCGTGCCGCACGGCACGGGACGTCCCGGAGATATGCGTGCGCGGAGAGAGCAAACCTACCCGGAGGGCGAGCTTACATCCAGTTTGGTGGGTCGTCAAACTGGCCGAATCTGTCTCGAGACAATGTGATCCGCTGGTTGCCGATGCGGAAACGGATGGGGTCTGCGACCGGCGCGGCCGCCCGGGCACCCGGATTTGCCCGGTCGCCGGGCAGCCAGCTACCATTGAGCACGATTTCATTATGTCGTGTATCTCTGGTGACACTGAGGCGATGACACCACAACCATCCTTCACGTTCTGTCGGTGCCTCAATGTCTCGTGATCGATCGGTTTCCACGCTCCGGGCGGCGGCGATCGGGATGGGGATTGCGGCGCTGCTGACCGGCCAGACCACCGGCCAGCAGGCCGGGCCCGTCGAACCGGGAGCAACTCAGATCTGGACGCCGCCACGGACCCCGTGGGGCGATCCGGATCTGCAAGGCCACCTCACGAACAGCCTGGCCATGCTGCAGGACGCCGGCTGGCGTTTCGAGCCGCTCGTCTGGCAGGGGCAGCCGGTGGGAATCATCGTCGATCTGCCGGAGGGGACGATACCGCCCTTGACGCCTCGGGGCCAGGCGGATCTGGCCGCGCGCGCGGCCGCCAGAGCGGCCACGATCGGGCCGGCCGACTCCCACGAGGACCGCAACTTCTACGACCGGTGCATCTCACGCGGGCTGCCCGGCAGCATGATGCCGATCGTCTCTGGCAACTCCTATCAGATCCTGCAGGCGCCCGGCTACGTGGCCATCCGGTACGAGGTGGTGCGGGAGACCCGGATCATCCCGCTGGACGGCCGGCGCCGTCTCGATCCGAGCGTCCGTCGATGGATGGGCGACGCACGCGGCCGCTGGGACGGCGATACATTGGTGGTCGAAACGACGAACGTCCAGGAAGACATCGCGTACCGGGGTGCGAGACCGGAGACGCTGCGCATCATCGAACGGTTCACGCGCGTGTCGCCGGATACGATCCAGTGGGCGGTCACGATTGACGATCCGCAGACGTGGACGCGCCCGTGGACCTTCCAGATCCCGCTGACCTTCGACGACGACGAAGCCATCGTCGAGTACGCCTGTCACGAGGGGAATTACGCGCTGTGGAACATCCTGCGGGGCCACCGCATCGCGGAGCAGGCCGCGCCGGCCGCCGCGAACGAGGACGGGACTCGCTGAGGCGTGCCCGTCGTCCCCCTTATCGAGCCGGCGGCCGCTCCGCCATGAGCACCTGCCTCAGCTCCGAGGCCGCAATCGCCAGCTCCCCGGCTCCGGCGGGGGCTGCCATTCACCTCGAGCAGGTAGCTGATGAGATCGACGTAGGCCTGATCGCCGAGGCTGTCGGGCGCATTCTGCGGCACGGTTTCCCGGATGAGCTCCACCATGTCGTGGACCGTCAATCCGAGCCATCGATCCGTGAACGTGGCGCGGTCAACCAATACGCAGTATTCCTGGAAGTTCTTCACCTACCAGTGGAACAACGCCGCACCCGGGGAGCACACCATCGTGTCGAGAGCCACGGACGCGAACGGCGTGGTTCAACCCGAGGAGGCGGATCTGGCGGACAAGAAGACTCTGCGGGAGAACAACGGCCAGTTCGTCCGACGCTTCGCTATCTCATGAGCGAAACGGCCGGTTGCGATCCTGGGTGGCGCCGACCGTCAATCGACCGCGAAGCAGTAGAACAGTCCAGCGCCGCCGCTCCGGGTGAACCGCTCCTGCGAACACCCGTGCGTCTCGTGCGACGAGTTCCATGACGCCGCGGCGGCTCCCCCGCCCATGCGGTCGTGGTGGCCGACCTTCGTGAACGAGTTCCAGTCCGTCGTGCTCGTGGTCCAGTCGTTACACGTCATGTTGACCGGCATGCGATCCGGCGAGCCGGGAGGCTGGCTGCGCGCCGGGGGCGTCGGGACGGCTGGCGCCAGACGTCCATCGGCTGTCGATCCGGTGATGATGTCGTGCATGTTGGGGTTATCGCCGACGCCGTTGACGATCCCGCCCTTTTCAGTCAGGGAATTCTCCTTGCTCAGCGTGTTGTTGTCGCTGTGCAGGTCGGCCACGTTCGCCGCAACCTGCACGCCCTTGAAGTTGTACCAGGGCCCGCTGCCGATCCGATCCCTCGCGTGGACGGGGGCGCCGCCGCTCTCGCCGGTCGCGCTCAGATAGGCCCGCCACGTCCTGTTGCCGGCACCGACCGCGGCCGCCAGCTGGCTGCAATGCGCGTCGGCCCCCTTCAGGCCCCCCAGATTCCCGCCGTCGCCGGGACCGGCGCTGGTGATGAAGAAACTCATGTTCGGTGCCGGACGCTCCTGCGCGAGGACGATGCTCATCGGCGCCAGAGCCACGACGGTGAGCACGAGCCGGGTCTTCCCTTCATGCATGGCCTTCTCCTGTTCGTGGCGTCATATCCGTCGCCAACCCGCCCGCCGGATGACCCCACCGTCCTATCCTCCGCACATACGACATCCGGACGCTGCGCGTGATTCGCACCAAGACCCTCGCATGCCAGGCGCCCCAATCCCTACCGGCTTCAACGGTCGTGGAGGCGATCCTCGGCCTGGCGCTGCGGCTGCGGCCCGGCGGCGCGATCGCGCGCGGGCCCCGCGTTCATCGGTTGGACGATGGGGGTGAACCACAGCACGAAGGGGACCGAGACGGCGAACGCCATCAACAGCCTGGCGCTCATCACCGGCAACATCGGCCGTCGGATCGCTGGTCAGCATGCGGTCACCGGCCCTCCGCGACGAGCACGATCGCCCCCTCAAGCGCGTCGCTCGTCCCCGCGCGGCCGATCACGACGCCGGCTTTGCTCGCGGTGGTCCGGAAGCCAGTCGATGCCGACGGCTGCCTCGACGGCCTTGAACTCCGGGTCGCCGGTCATCACGCGGCCGAGGGCCCGTTTCGCCAGGGCCACGCTGAACGCGTCAGCGTAGGAAATGGCATAGCGAGCCTTGACGTGCGCCGCTTCGAAGACCAGCGCGCGGTCCGCTGGCACCACGCGTAGCGGCAATTGATCGATGATGCCGACAGCCTGCTGCGCTTGCTGGAGCCCGCGCTCGCGTTCGACGACGTAGAGACTCTCGCCGTAATTGATGATCGACAGGAGGACCGTCGCGCTCCCCCGACGCGCGCGCCGGAGGAGGCTCCGCACCTGTTGCGCCGCCGGTTCGCCGTCCAGGTAGGCGAGCACGGCCCAGGTGTCGAGCACCGTCACGTTACCGTGCCGTCGTGTCACGCCGTCGCTCTGCCCTTCGAGCCCGCTGCAGCGCGCTCAGCAGCGGCCGGCCCTGCGCTCGAAGACGCCCCATGCCGTCGTCCTCCGGGCGTCGCAGCACCGGCACGAGGCTGACGACCCCACCGTAATCCACGACCTTCACGCGGTCGCCGCTCTTCCACCCGTATCGTTCGCGAAGCTCGACCGGGATGACGACCCAGCCCTTCTGGGACACAGTGACGACCGACATCACACCGCCTCCTGTTATACCTTCCGACAGAAAAGTATAACATCGTCCGCAGGACACACGTCGCGGAGATACCGTATATGCCGACACGTCCGGACACGCTGCAAGGGTCGTTGCCGCTGCTGGTCCTCACCATCCTGGACCGGCGAGGTCCGCTGCACGGGTACGCCATCACCTCACATATTCACGATCTCTCCGACGTCCTGCGTGTCGAAGAAGGTTCGCTGTACCCGGCGCTCCATCGCATGGAAGAGGCGGGCTGGATCAAAGCGCGAAAGATCACCACGGAGCACAACCGCCGCGCGCGCGCCTACGAAATCACCGCGGCCGGGCGACGGCAGCTCGGGCTCGAAGAAGAGCGGTGGCGGTCGATCACCGCTGCCGTCAATTACGTGCTCAAACACGCATAGAAGGGACGCTCATGTCCTGGTTCTCCCGCGTCGCGAACGTGTTCCGTTCCGCCAGACTGGATCGCGCCCTCGACGAGGAGATCACGTTTCATATCGAATCGCGTATCGACGACCTGGTGGCGGGCGGGATGCCGCGCGAGGAGGCGGAGGCGACGGCGCGGCGCCAGTTCGGGAATCGGCTGCGGGTGCGCGAATCGAGCCGTGACGTCAAGCTGGTGCCATGGTTCGAGGGCCTGATACGCGACGTGTGTCACGCGTTCCGGGCGCTCCGCCGCACACCGGGCCTGGCCTCTGTGGCGATCCTGACGCTGGCGATCGGCATCGGCGCGAACGCGGCCGTCTTCAGCGTCGTCAACAGCGTTCTCCTGAGACCCCTGCCCTATCCCGACGCCGACCAGTTGGTGGCGGTGCGGCACTCGGCGCCCGGCGCGCCGGGGCAGCCGGACGGTCTCAATCTGTCGCCGTCGATGTTCTTCACCTACGCCGACGAGAATCGAGCGTTCCAGCATGTCGGCATATGGATCGCAGGCCCGAACACGGTAACGGGCGTCGCGGAGCCTGAGGAGGTACGCAGCGTCCTCGTCACGCACGGTGTGCTCGAGGCTCTGAATGTCCAGCCGGCGCTTGGCCGCTGGTTGAATCAATCAGATCAGACGCCGGAAGGTCCAGCACGGCTCATGCTGACCTATGGCTACTGGCAGCGGCGCTTCGGCGGCGAGTCATCGATCATCGGACGCAGTATCACAGTGCAGGGACGTCCGCACGAATCGTGGGGGTCATGCCGGAGGGATTCCGGGTCCTCGATACCGAAGTCGACCTCATCAGGCCGTTTGCCTTCGACCGCAACCGTCCCCTCCATGGCTTCGCCTACGACGCCATCGCCCGCCTGAAGCCGGAAACCACCATCGCCGGCGCGAACCGCGACATCGCCCGGATGCTTCCAATCTGGATGAGCTTCTCCTCCGGCGCGACGCCGGCGGTGTTCGAGACGTGGGGGATCACGCCCGACGGTCGTCCCCTGGTGCAGGAAGTCGTTGGCGACATCCAGACGGTGTTGTGGATCGTCATGGCGATGGTCGGCATCGTGCTGCTGATTGCGTGCGCCAACGTGGCCAATCTGCTGCTCGTTCGAGGGGAGGCTCGTCAACAGGAACTGGCGATGCGGGCAGCCCTCGGCGCAGGCGCCGGCCGGATCGTTCGGTTGCTAATGCTGGAAAGCGCCTGGCTGGGCATGATCGGCGGTGCGCTGGGACTGGCGGTTGCGTTCGTTGGATTACGGGCGCTCGTCGCTGCGGCGCCGGCAACCCTGCCGCGCCTGAGCGAAATCGGGCTCGACCCTCGCGCGTTGGCCTTTACGATCTCCCTGTCGCTTCTGTCTACGTTCGTCTTCGGTCTGCTACCCGCCGTCAAGTGCTCGCGCCCGCAGGTCGCGAATGCGCTGCAGAGCGGGGGTCGCACGCTGGGCGCCAGCCGGGAAGGCGTCCGTGGGCGCAATGGTCTGGTCGTGGCGCAAGTGGCGCTGGCCGCCGTGCTGCTCGTGAGCGCCGTGCTGATGATTCGCTCTTTCCAGGCCCTGCGAGTCGTCGAGCCGGGATTCGCCGAGCCGCAGTCGCTCCAGACGACGCGAATCTCCATACCGGCATACAGCGTGCAGCAGCCGGAACACGTTGCGCGCACGCAGCAGGCCATCGTCGAGAGGCTCGCCGCAATTGCCGGAGTGACATCGGTTGCGTTTTCGAACTCCCTGCCCCTGGAGGGTGTCGACCCGCCCTGGACGGGACTCGTGGTCGAAAGCTCCGCCCCCGCCGTCAGCGAGACGCCGCATCGGTTCAAGTTCGTGTCGCCAGCCTTGTTTCAGACGCTCGGTACGCGGCTCGTTGCCGGACGCGACTTCACGTGGATCGACATCTACGAGCGCAGGCCGGTCGTGATCGTGTCCGAGAACCTGGCGCGGGAGCTGTGGGGCACGCCGCTCGCGGCGGTGGGCAAGCGAATTCGATCGGACGGCAACACGCCGTGGCGGGACGTCATCGGCGTCGCGGCGGACGTCCACGACGACGGCGTCCACACCTCGCCACCGACGACGGTTTACTGGCCCGTACTGGTGCCGGATCTTTCTTCCGCGGCGCCGTTGTTCATCGCGCGGTCGGTCACGTTCGCGATTCGGAGCCCGCGGGCGTGTACGCCGGCCTTTTTGAGGGACGTGCAGGCGGCGGTCTGGTCGGTGAACGCAAACCTGGCGCCGACGTGGGCGCGCACGATGCAGGACGCGTACGACCGGTCGCTGGCCCGAACGTCTTTTACACTGGCCATGTTGACGATTGCCGCAGCCATGGCGTTGGTGCTCGCGGTCGTCGGCCTCTATGGAACTCTCTCGTACGTCGTCTCCCGGAATGCCCGCGAGATTGGGATCAGGCTGGCCTTCGGCGCGCAGCCTGCGGCCGTAATCGCGACTTTCGTCTCGCGGAGCGTGATGCTGGTGGGCATCGGTGTGCTGATCGGTCTCGGTGTGGCCGCAGGCACGACTCGCTCCATGGCGTTCCTCCTGTTTGGAATCGGCCACGTGGATCCGGTCACCTACCTGGTGGTCCCAGGCGTGCTCACCGTTGCTGCAGTGCTCGCGAGTTACTTTCCCGCGAGGCACGCGGCAGGGGTTGATCCGGTGGAGGCCTTGAAATCTGAGTAGACGTTCGGGAGGAGGCAGGCCACAGCAGCCAGGGATCGCGGGGCTGAAAGGATTGTGGTGGTGACACGAGCGCGCCGCATCGCCGCGTGCTCGGGTTCGGGCTCGTGCTCGCTCCAAACGCCATCGCGGGCCTGAGCGCGCTCGGCGTGGCGGACGCCGTGCTGGCTCGCGCGTTCGTGCCCACAGATGCGCGCGGGGAGGTGCGACGGTGGACGGCACTGTTCTCAAGCGCGCGGAGTTCCCGCCGGCCGAGGCGCTCGGTGTCAGCGAGGCCACCGGATTTGCGGCAAACGGCAGTCGTGTCGTGCTGCACCTGGCGAACGGCCGTACGCCCGAGGGAGACCTGCTCGTGGGCGCGGCAAAAAGTACTTGACAGGTTTTCTGAGCGCACCTCGCCCGATCTCCACCTCCCGTGTAAAAGGCGTACCAAGGCGCCAGGCGTGACCTGTACGCGGCTGGATCGTGTCAGGGGGGACAAAAACGATGGATCGAGCCTCGCGCGTGCGCTATACGGCCGTCCAGAGCGGAGAAGTACTCGGTCCGGACCGAGGACATGAGAAATGATCGCGTCGACTCCCAACTACTGGCGAAATGCACCAACTCTCAACTCCCAGGGTACTGCCAGGATCCGGATGGCCACTTGTGGGAGATTGCGTGGAACCCTGCCTGGCCGGTGAAGGACTGAGGAGGAGACGCATCCGCGTGCCCCACGGATCGGTGGCGATCACTTCACCGGCAGTGTCTTCGATGACGTAGCCGGCAGCTCGAAGGCTCCGGCCGGCCGCCGCCACGTCGCCGGCAGACGACACGAGGAGCGTCCACCCGAGGAGCCGGGCCTCATCGGCGGCAGGCGCGGGTCCAGACCAGGGGCGCTTCTCGCCGTGGGGGCCGAGTGCGGCCGTGTCGCCCGTCGCGTGGTGCACACAGATGCCGAGCACGTTTTCGTAGTACTCGACGGAGCGCTGCAGATTGCTGACCTGGAGACGCACGCCGCCGACCGGATTGAACTTGACGCCCACGGTGCCCAGCACGAGGTTCAGGCGGCCTGTACCCGGCGTGAGCTCGTCGAAGAACGCGGTCTCCACCGCCGTCGGCCCTTGGTACTCGAACGACTTGCGGCTGACCTGGAGCCGGCCGGCGCCACGAAGCGTCCGGCCGATGACGTCGGCGGCGATCGTCACGCGCGGATCGGCAATGATCTCGACCCCCGCTGCATAGTTGACCTCGTCGGGAAGACGAGTCTCGACCCGTACGGCGCGATCGCGTGCCGATGCGGAGAGGAATCACAGCAGCGCGTGACGACGCAGGTCTGGCAGGTGCGAAGATGCACCCATGTCGACCCCATCGCCACGCATTCATCGCACTCGCGCACGGCTGGCTGCCTGACCGTCACGACCGCTTCCAGATGCGTGCAGGGCATGTGCTTCGGTGCCATGGCCGTTCTCCGTGTCGACTCAGCCCTTTGCGAGGACACGCATCCGCGTGCTCCACGGATCGCTGGCACGCACTTCACCCGCAGCGTTTTCGATCGCATAGCCGGCAGCTCGAACGCTCCGGCCGGCAGCCGCCACGTCGCCGGCTGAGGGGACGAGCAGCTCCCAGTCGAGGAGCCGGGCCTCGTCGGCGGCAGGCGCGGGTCCAGGCGATCAGGTGTTCGTGCCGAGGTTGCCTCAGGTCTTCCCACAGTATGCGCTCAGCGCCAGCAGGTCCGATCCTCTGCGATGGCATTTTCGACAGCGCGCAGCGGTCGCGATGTGGGCGCCGCCGTCTGGCGGGGTCATCTGCGCCGTGGCACGGGCGGGCTGGAGTCGCATACCGGGGGTTCTGTTAACTAACCCTGGGACCGCGACGCGGGCGCGCACTTGGTGGACCATGTGTTCCCCGTCGTCCCTGTCAGGCAGTGGGTGCTGACCCTGCCGCACCGCGTGCGGTACGTGCTCGCGTGGGACCATGTCCTGTGTCGCGCCGTCATGCGGATCTTCATGACGGCCTACCGGAAGTAGTCGATCCAGAGACGCCTCGTCCTCAGTGATCGCCTCGGGCGGCACGACGTCCACCGCCTCGATGGCGAGTCGACCGAAAACTCCGCGGACGTGGCGGTTGCATCAGGGTGGGGAGTGGGCATCCGTCGCGCAGCCAGGCCGCCCTGCTATGCTGTGCGCATGCCGGCCGATGATGCCATCCCGCCTCTCGTTCTCGACGCACTCTCCGAGCTGAAGGGCCGGCTGGCCGATCGCTTCCCGGACCGCTTTCGTGAACTGCGTCTGTTCGGGTCGGTCGCGCGCGGCGAGGCGGGCGAACACTCGGACGTCGACGTGCTCGTCGTGCTCCGCGAGATCCGGACGCACGCCGAACGCGTGGCGCCGATGGAGATGGCGGCCGACGCCGGCCTCCCGCGCGGTCTGGTCATCCAGGCGCTCGTCCTCGGCCAGGACGAACTCGAGTACCAGCGGCGGTGCGAGACCGCGCTGGCCGACGCGCTCGACCGCGAAGGGATCGCCGTATGACCGAGGCCAATCGTGCCGTCAACGCGCGGGCCGAGCTCAGGAAGTCGCGCGATGCGATGGCCGCCGCTGATGCGCTGATCGCCGCCGGTTTGTATGACGATGCGGTGAGCCGCCTGTACTACGCCGTGTTCCACATGGTTTCGGCCGTGCTGTTGAGTGTGGATGTGGAAGTCAAGACGCACGGAGCGCTCCAGTCGCTCTTCGCACAGCATGTGGTCCGGCCGGGCCTCGTCGGGACCGACTGCTCCCGCCGGCTGGCTGCGCTCTTCGGCGTACGGCAGCAGGTCGACTACAACCGGCACTTCCAGATGGACGAGCGGGGCGCACAGGAGGAGCGGACGCGCGCCGCAGCGTTGGTGACGGAACTGGAATCGGTGCTGCGCGTGAGGGGCGTCATCGACGTCCCGTAGCTCCGCGCGCTCGTGTTGGTCACGCGAGCAGTCCCGATCCTCAATCCGCCAGTCGATCAGTTTCTGAGCACCGCCTGTCCCCGCGGAGACAGGCGGTAGCCCACCTGCAGACTCTCGGTCAGCCCCAGCGCCTTCAGCCTCCGTACCCGCGTCTTGACACCATGAGGTCCATGCCGCACCGTGCGGCTAGCCCATGTTTGCGGTCAGTGCCCGTAAAACATTGAAAACACAGAGTCA
>CAZDLW010000134.1:0-14918 GCA_964505975.1 uncultured Bifidobacteriaceae bacterium
GTCTTCAGTGCCGCGAGCGCCCGCTCCAGCGCCTGCCTCGCCGCCTCCGCATCGTCCGGCAACAACAGGGACGGATTGACGTGCAACTGAAATCCCTGGCGCTGCTCGTCGATCATGTTCAACGGGATGACGACGTCATCGACACCACCCAGCACGTGGTAGGTCTGGATTGGATAGGCAATGCCCTTCACTTTGATCTCGCCGACCGGTTCGCATCGGATCCGATCCTTGACCAGCGCATATGTCTCGTGCGAAACGAGGATCTGGTCGGGCTGGGCGATGGCCTCGAGACGAGACGCGGCGTTGACCTGTCCCCCGACAATCGTGTAATCCAGCCGATCCTCGGAACCGAAGTTGCCCACCGTGACGTACCCGGTGTTGATGCCGACACGGACGTGCAGCGGCCTCGGGACTCCGCGATTCCGCCACTCCTCCTGGAACTCGTGTACGCGCCGTCTCATGGCGAGTGACATCTCCACACACGCCACGGCATCTCCCTGCTCTCCGCGGCTCTCCGGATCGCCGAAGAAGATCATGATGCCGTCGCCGATGAACTTGTCGATGGTGCCACCGTATCGGGTGGCGATGGCGGACATCTCGCCGAGGTACTCGTTGAGGAGCTGGCTGAGAGGCTCGGCTTCCATGCTGTCGGTCAGCTCTGTGAACCCCTGGATGTCCGAGAAGAAGACCGTCAACTTCTTCCGATAGGACGTGACCCGAACATCGTGGCGCCCTTCGAAGATCGATTGATAGAGCTGGCGTGACAGATACTTGGCGAGCTTTGCCGAGAGCGCCTCGAGCTGCTGGGTCTTGTCTTCGAGCTGCTGACTCTTCTCCGCAAGCTCCTGGTGGGCCGCACGCAGCTGCGATTCGGCGCGGTTGCGCTCCGTCACGTCGCGGATGACGGCGCCGAAGAATCTGTGCTCCGCCACCGTCCAGGTCGCGAGCGACAGTTCCACGGGAACCTCGGTGCCGTCCGCCCGCAGGGCGGCCACTTCGACGGTCTTGCCCATGATACGGGGTTCGCCACCAGCGCTCACACGCGAGAGACCTGCCTCGTGTGCGGCCCGAAACCGCTCTGGAATGATGGTCGTCAGCGACTCTCCGTCAATCTCGGCGGCGCTGTAGCCGAGCAGCCGCTCGGCGGCAGGATTCCACATCGTGACTCTGCCAGCGGCGTCCGCACAGACAATCGCATCCGTCGCCGAGCGCAACACGGCCAGCAGTTGCTCCTGCGAGCTGTTCAGCTCGCGCAGGAGACGCGCACGTTCGCTCACGTCGCGGATGATGCCTGCGAAGTAGCGGCGCCCCTGGCGCATCCAGGTGGACAGCGACAACTCGATCGGGAACTCTGTTCCGTCCTGGTGGAGCCCGAACAGTTCAACCGTGCTCCCGATGACCCGCGTCTCCCCGGTCCGCACCACCCGGGCGAGCCCGGCTTCGTGAGCGGCCCGGAAGCGCTCCGGAATGAGCCGCGTCAGCGAGTGCCCCAGCACCGCGGATGCCGCGTACCCGAAGATGCGCGAGGCTGCAGGATTCCAGCCGCATATCGCTCCGTGGTCGTCCGCGGTGACGATCGCATCGGTTGCCGATTCGATGACGGCCTGGTCGATGCTGGTCGGGCCGTCGCGGTTCTCGATCCAGGTCATGGGTGTGCCTTAGAGCGATAACGGGCAAGCATCAGCGATCCATCATGCACCATTAACCAGCGAGGCTGCGCCTCGGACCGGCGAGCATGTCGGCAGCGGCTCCGCCTCGCTGGTGGCAGTATCTCCTGCCCGCACTCCGTGCGGGCGAGACGTCTTGAACGGCCGCCGGAAAACTTGACTCATGTGCAAGGATTCCGACCGTTCAAGCCGTCTAGCCAAGGGGCTCTGCCCCTTGATATCCCCGCAGAGCCCCTCGGCTGGTTGCCAGTATTTCTTCCCCGCGCTCCGTGCGGCTAGGACCGCTATGGGGACCGACGAACGAGTACAAATTCGCGTTCCTGGCCGCATAGCGGTCCAAGCGGCTCACATCACGAAGCAGATCACCCCTGTGGCTATCAGCGCCACGGCCCACACGAGATCCAGGTTCCACCATGCCCGTCTCAGGATCAGCACGCCAACCTTCTCGTAGACCAGCCAGGCCGCGAGCGCCGTCACTACCAGGTACCCAAGACCATGCAGCGCGGTCGCCAGCACCAGACCCGCGGCAGACAATCCTGGTACGTCGCCGCCGTGGTGGGCGTGTGTGGCGGCGAGTGCCAAGTTGGACGTCTCCAGGACGGCGGGCAACACCATGATGCCGGCGCCATGTGCGGTGGCCATCAGGAACGACCACACCGTCAATCCCATCATGCCGACGCGCATGCCGCCGTATCGCGGATGCCGATGACGAAACAGCCGGTACACGCCCAAGCTCACGAGCAGGACTCCCACGCCGAGCTGGAGCGTCGCGCGCGGGATCACCGCACCCATGCCCGCTGCCACCAGTACGACGGCTCCGACGGCCAGCGCGTGTCCGACGCCGAGCGGCACCATCGCGCGCCACACCGCCCATCGCCGCTGCTCCTGCAGGCCGAGCGCCACGGCAAACAACCATCCCATGCCCGGATTGATGCCATGAAAGGCGCCCAGTCCGACAACTGCAAGCCACATCGACATGTCAAAGGCCTCCCTGGCATCGGCAACCGACGACGGGCTGGACGTCTGGAAAGATCGGATGTCGGGCACGTGCGACACGTGGACAGTCCGTCTTTCGAGACGTCTCGGCCCCGAGGAGTGTGATCACGAGTAGCAGTACGAATCCGACGACGCGTCGCCGCCCTCCAGGTGCACCTGATGCGGCCGCAAGCCGTTGGCTTCGACGAGGAAGTCGGGATCGAGGCGGAAGCCGCCGTCGGTCTCCGCCTTCACCATCCAGCCCCGGATGCCGTCCGGGTAGAACTGCTCGTCCCACGACGCATAGAGCGAGTTGGTGAGGTAGACGCGGCGGCCGTCGCGGCTGATCTCGACCATCTGCGGTCCTCCGTTCAGCGACGTGTCCGGACGCGACGGATGCGCAGCGCGCCGGGCAATCCCGCCAATCTTGATGGAGCCCGTGAGCTCCGGCTTGAACGGATCGCTCACATCGTACTGCTGCAGCTCGCCAGTGCCCCAGCACGAGACGTACAGGTATCTATCGTCGAGCGACAGATTAATGTCCGTGACGAGCGGCGGTACCGCGCCGAATCCCTTCAGCAGCGGCGGGAGCTGGTCGGCCTCGGCCGGCTCCGCGGGAATCGAGATCACCTTGCGCGCCTTCCACTCTCCAGCGCCGTTACTGCCACCTTCACGGTACCACGTGAAGATCGATGCGGACAGATCCTTGAGCGAGGTGACCACGCCCACGAATCCATAGGCCTTTCGGGGGTCGTGTGCGGGACGCAGTTCGAGCACCATCTGGTGCTCGGATCCGAGATCGAGCACCTGCCGGTGCCGCCGCTTCTGGAGATCCCATATGTGCAGCGAGTGGCCGTAGCCGCCTGCGAGCAGAATCTCCGGGTTGACGCCGTCCTCGACCATCTTTGGCGTTCCCCATTCACTCGTGATGAGAGTGTCCCAGCCCAGATGCCACCAGAAGTCGTAGGCGAGGAATTGTGGACCGCGGTCGAGCTCCCAACGCCCCTTGATTTCGAAGGTCTCCGGATCCATGACGAAGATACCGCCAGGGCCGTCGCCGTCAGGGGCACCAATCGCGTTTATGTAGATGCCGTCTGGGCCGCAGTGCGTCGTATGCGGGCGGCTGTATCCGGCCCTGCGCATCACCTCGGCGGGGTCGATGACCTTCACGATTGATGGCGCTCGAGGATCCGGCTTCGTGTCCACCACGTAGATGCGCGACGAGCGCAAACCGGACAGAAGAAGGTATCGCCGCTCCATGTGCGGATGCGGTGCGTACGGGCACAGACAGGAACTGCACGCGTTCCAGCCGAAATGGTGCAGTTCGTCGCCGACGAACGGCATCGGGACGGTGGTAATCGTGCGGCCGTATCCCGCCGAGTTGCGGTCTACGTCCACGACGGCAAGTCCGTCCGGGCGCTGCCGCTGCGGATCGATTGCGGCCACATAGGCCAGCTTTTCCGGCGGGGCCTCCATCGCCGATCGTGGCGATGGGTAGAACGTCTGGTCCGGTCTCCACTGCGTCATCGCTGTTCTCCTCGCGTCAGGAAGGGGAAGGACACTGTCTCGTCGGCATACTAGGGGCAGCAACGGACGTGCCCATGCACTGTTCAACGTAAGTACTTCATGCGGCAAGGCTTGTCGTTTGGCATCAATGTATCGACGCAGCAGGTGTCGAATTTTGGGCAGACACGGCTGTCGAAAGCCGAGATAGGATTGGCGAAATGATCAGCGTCGAACATACGCTACTCGGAAGTAGTGCGGAGATTGCGCGCGTCCGAGATCAGTTGACGCGCCTGCTGACCCGTCAAACTACACCAGGACGCCGGCTGCCGCCTATCCTGATCTACGGGGAAACAGGTACGGGCAAGGGTCTCGTCGCTCAGGTCCTGCACCGGATGGGCCCCCGCGCCGACGCTCCGTTCGTCGACGTGAACTGCGCGGCCATCCCCGACACGTTGCTCGAGGCCGAGTTGTTTGGATTCGAGCGCGGGGCATTTACGGATGCCCGGCAGGCCAAGGTCGGCCTGCTCCAGGCGGCGCATCGAGGGGCCATCTTTCTCGACGAGATCGGACTGATGCCCGAGGCGCTGCAGGGCAAGCTCCTCAAAGCCATCGAAGAACGGCTCGTGAGACGACTGGGGAGCACGCGCAGCGAACCGGTCGATGCCTGGGTCCTGGCCGCCACCAGTGAGGACCTGCAAGCAGCCATCCGCGCCCGGCGTTTCCGTGAAGATCTCTACCATCGCCTGGCCGTGGTCACGCTGCACCTGCCACCGCTGCGGGACCGTGGGGCTGACATTGTGCTCCTCGCGCGACACTACCTGTCGCGCGCATGCCGTGACTACAGTCTCCCGCAGAGGGCACTCGAGCCGTCGGCCGAGGCTGCGCTGATGGCGTATCCCTGGCCGGGAAACGTGCGCGAACTCGCGAACGTGATGGAACGAGTCGCCCTGCTGAGCGATGCGATGACGGTCACGGCCGAGAGCCTCGGCTTGAAGATACCGGCCCCGCCCGCGGAGGTGTCGCCCTCATCTAACGCCGAGCCCGGGTCTGGCCCCGCCAGCGCGACGGTGGACGATCAGCTTGCCGATCTCGAGCGACGCCGAATCCACGAAGCCCTCGTCGCCGTTGGTTGGAACATCTCGCGCGCCGCCGCGCGCCTGGGCCTCGCGCGCAACACGTTGCGGTATCGCATGGAGCGCCATGGAGTGGCGGTCGAAGGACCCCTGCCGATCAGGCGCCGCGCACGTACCAGCCATGCAGGTTCACCCCCACCCGCGACTGCGACACCAGTAATGGCTGCCTCGGACGTGGAATGGCAACGACGACGGATTACGCTCCTGCAAGTGGCGTTGCGCCCGGAAGGCACGGAGGGCGACCGGAGTCGAACCATCGACGAGCTCGCGGCCAAATCGCCGATCTTCGGAGGCCGCGTCGTCGAACGAGGGGCCGACCGACTCGTCGTTGCGTTCGGCATGGAGCCGCTCGAGCACGCTCCACGGCATGCCGCACACACGGCGCTCGCCATGCGCTACGCCGTGCGTGGGACGCCACTCGCGCGGCCTCGTGACGTCGTGCCGATCATCGCCCTCCACACCGATGAACTGCTCATCGGCAGGATGGGCCATCGAGTCGAGCTCGAGACGGACTCCAGGCGCGCGGCCCAGCGCGTGCTCGACAACCTGTTTGCCTGCGCTCCTGACGAAGCCATCGTGGTGTCAGCCGCCGCGGCCGCCTTTCTCGAGCGCGGTTTCAGCCTCGAGGCCATCGCCGGTGTGACGTGCGATGGCAAGCCCGTATGGCGCCTCGCGGGCGTCGTCGGCGTCGAGCGACGCTCGACGCCGTTCGTGGCTCGGACCCGGGAGTTGACGCTAATCGAGGATCTTCTCGGACAGACCCAGTCGGGGCGGGGTCAATCCGTGCTCATCGTCGGCGAGCCCGGGATCGGCAAGTCGCGACTGCTCCAGGAGCTACGCCGGCGGACTCGTGGCCGCGCGGGCTGGTCCGAAGGACATGCCGTGTCGTTCGGGCGCTCACGGCCGTTTCGCCCGGTGATCGACCTGGTCAGGCACTTCTTTCACATCGAGGAGGCGGATAGCGAGGCCGCGATCGTCGGCAAAGTCGAGGCCAACGTCCTGTCGCTCGGATCTGCTCTCCACACGACGCGGCCGTTTCTGCGCTACCTGCTCTCGGTTGATCCCGGTGATCCGTCAGTGGCCGCGATGGATCCCAAATTGCGTCGCGCCGGGATGTTCGACGCCCTCCGGCAACTGTTCATCGCCGCCGCCCAGCAGCAGCCGCAGATCGTCGTGATCGAGGACGCCCACTGGATCGATCAGTTGACCGCCGAGTTCCTGGCACTCCTGGCCGACGCCGTCGTGTCGGATCGCATCCTTCTCATCGTGACGCAGCGACCTGGGTTTGCGCTGCCGCTTGGCGACGAGACGTTCCACACACGACTGACCTTGCCGGGGCTCTCGGCCGCGGAGACGAGCCAGGTCGCCGCGGCTCTTCTCGGTGCTCCTGTCATATCCCCAGACCTTCTGCAGCTCATCGACGGCAAGGCAGATGGGAACCCGTTCTTCGTCGAGGAAGTGGTCCGTTCGCTGCAAGAGACCGGCGTGGTCAATCAGTGCGGCAACGAGGCCAGTGTCGCACGGCCCCCAAACACTATCGTCGTGCCGGACACCGTGCAGGATGTCATCCTGGCCAGACTCGAGCGTCTGGATGCCACGTCGCGGCACGTGCTGCACGTGGCAGCCGTGATCGGCCGGGAATTCCAGAGTCACGTGCTCCAGCAGGTCGCTGGTGGGAACGTGGACGACCCGCTGGATGCGCTCAGGTCCGCCGACCTCATTCAGCGGAAGCGGATGTGGCCCGACGTCGTGCACGTGTTCAAGCACGCACTGACGCACGAGGTCGCGTATCACGCGCAGGACGAATCGCAGCGCCAGGCCCTCCACGCGCGCATCGGCGAGGTCATCGAAGCCGTCGACGCCGACCGGCTCACGGATCACTCCGGCGTGCTGGCGCATCACTTCACGCGGGCCGAGCAGTGGTCCAAGGCACTCGGCTACGTGCTGGAAGCCGCGCGGCAGGCCGAGCGGGGCTTCGCCACGCGTGAGGCGCTGGCGCTGTACGACGAAGCCAAGAAGGCCGCGGAACGCCTGGGTGGCGGCATCGGAGACGCTGCCACTCTCATCGCGATTCACGAGTCCAAGGCACGTCTGTACTTCGTCATGAGCGACTTCGACCGGTCCGCGGGGGAGGGTGAGCGCATCCTGCCGCTCGCACGACTCAGAGGCGACCAGGTGAAAGAGAGTGAAGCGCTGGCGACGATTGCCTGGGCGAACACGTGGCGACGCGATCTGGACGGCGCCGTTCGGGTTGCCCGCGAGGCAATTGCCGTGGCGGCGCCTGCCGGAGCCGTGGCGGTCGAAGGCCGGGCGAACTTCATCATCGGGTTCGTGCGCGGTGTCAGCGGCGTGCTGGACGAGAGTCAAAGCGCGCTCGACAGTGCGATCCGGTTGAGCAGTGCGGCTGGCGATGCCGTTCACCGGTCCCTCGCGCTGTCCACCGCCGGTCTCCTCAGCAACTGGCAAGGTGATTACGAGACCGCCGTCAGCCTCCAGAACGAAGGGCTCGCGCTGGCTCGGGAGCGCGGCCTGCTGGTGCCGCTGCTCTTCAGCGCCTTCCTGCGGGGCCTGACACTGACCGGGAAGGGAGATTACGACGAGGCGTTCGAGACGTTCCAGGAAGGGTTGCTGCTGTCCGAGCGGGTCGGGGACGAAGCCATTCATCACCGTCTCTTGAACTGTCTCGGGTGGCTCTACGCGGAGCTCGGCGACCTCGATCGTGCCTACGCGCTCAACGCCACGAGCGCCCAGATCGGGCGGCGCCGCCGGGACCCTGGCACGCAGCCGAACGCCGAGATCAACCTTGGCGACATTCTGCTGGCCCGCGGGGATCTCGCAGCTGCACAGGATCGCTACGACGGCGTGTACCGGTACTGGAAGGACCCGTCGACGAGTCTGTGGATGCGCTTTCGATACTCGATCAGACTGTTCGCCAGCATGGGTGAGCTCGCACTCGCGCGGGGCGACCTGGCCGGTGCGAGGGCGCACAGCGCGCAATGCCTCGAGCTCGCCACGCGCACGGGATCACGAAAGAATCTCGTCAAGGGCTACCGCCTCGCCGGAGAGGTGGCAACGGCGGCGCGCGAGTGGGACCGCGCGGAGGAACATCTTCGAGCAGCGCTCCATCTGGCAGAGCATCTCGGCAATCCCGCACAGCTCTGGAAGACCGACCTCGCGCTCGGACGGTTTCTCAGCGAGTCCGGGCGGGCGGACGGGGCACGCGAGGCGTACCTGCGGGCCATGGCCGCCATGCAGGGCGTGCGAGACCGTCTTCGCCACGATGCGCTGCGATCGGCGTTCGATATATCCCGAGACGTCCAGCACGTGCGCGCCTTCGTCGCGGATCACGTCTGAACGCAGCCGGATCCCGACATGGAACACCGCACGAGATGGTTGGCAGGGAGCGTGCCTTGCGCGAGATCACCCAGACGCGAGATCACCCAGACGATCAGCAGGCGCGGACGCCCTTACGGATGGCGTTGCCGATTCTGTCGGAAGTCATGCCCATCCCGGCGGCAGTTCTGCTGTTCACGGAAGGGGCGGCGGGCATCCACCACGCCTTCCGTGTGCACCGGCCGATCCTGGAAATAGAAGGCACACACGAGGCTCGCAAGGTGCTTGCCGAGGTGCACGACCGAATAGACCGTCTCGACCCAAATCGGGCGGGGGTCCTGGTCGAGCTTGCTGATGCAGGAGTACCCCCGATGACCTGCCACGTCCTCCCCAATTGCCGAGGTTGTGTCCTGCTGGCCCGAGGCAGATGGGGGCCGCAGCGTACGAACAAAGCCTCCGTTTCCCATGACTTGCGCGCCCGCTGTTCCGCGTCATCTGCGGCCATTCAACGCAATCCCAACCGGCACAACGCTTGCTATTTGTTGGATTGTCGCTAGCGCTCACCGCGCTGCGGCTGCAGGCGCCTCGGCAGCGGCCGCCTGTAACTCCTCACCGCGGCGTGACTGCCCGCGCTGACGTATGTGCAGCGTCATGGCAGTCACTGCCGCGTCCTCCCTTGTACGACCCCGGCACCTCGCGAAAGAAGGCCTCGTCCAACGACCCCACGTGTCCCATGACGTTCGGGTGCTCGGCGTGTCATGCCTCGGTTCGGACCTGCGCGGCGTATCGCACGATTCACACTCGGAGCCTGTCGGGTTCACACGTCGAACGTCCGCCCATCTTTCGACACCTGTTCGTCGGCCAGACAGCGTTCGTCAGCGGCAAATCCAGTCAATAGAGTTATTTAGGACGTTGGACTCAACGGCATCGTGGTTGCCCCTGCTTCCGGTACACGTCAAGGAGGCCGCTGTGAACGAACGATCCTCGTTTCTCGACTTCGAGCACCTGATTGGCTCCACCGGACTGCTGTTGATGCTGTTGACCGCCCGGCTCAGCAGACACGCCGCGGGTCCCCAGCACACGCTGCCTGAACGACTAACCGGGATCGGCGCCCGACTGGCCATCGACGCCATCGGTCTTGGCGGATGGGCCCTCGATGTCCTCACAGGACGCCGACGATCCGGGCACGCGTGCTCTTCACCGTCGATCGTGCCGCCGCGTGAGCCGCCGACTGACGCGCCGGCCTATTGGTAATAGTCTGGCGCCTTCCTCAGCGCCGCGTACCCGAGGATGTCGTGCTGGATCCACAGCCGGGCGCCGGTTGCCGCGACGATCTGCTGGACCTTCGCCTTTGACGCCGCAATCTGGTCGGCGTTGCGGCCAGTGGGAGCGTGTTGCAGCGTGAGCTCTTCTGGAAAGTGATACAGGTCGCCACTCAGAATCACCGGGCCGGCCTGCCGAAGTTGTACGAACAGCGCTTGGTGGCCCGGCGTATGACCTGGCGTGAAGAGGAGTCTGACCGTTCCATCGCCGAACACATCGTGATCTCCTTCGAGGACGAGTGTCATGCTCTCACGCAGCCCGCTGAAGTCCTCGCGATTCGGCAGGGGCGTGCCACCGAACATCGCGTCGCGCTCGGGCCGCTGCACCAGCCACGTCGATCGGAGATAGTCGCGCACGTTGCCAGTGTGATCCCAGTGCGCATGTGACAGGGCCAAAAAAGTGATCTCCGACGGTGCGTAGCCAATCTCGGCAAGCTGGCTCCTCAGCGTGCGGTCGATACGGTCGCCGAACCGAGGCCGCCCGGGCCCCGGGATGGGCCCCGGCGGGGTGTCGTTGACCGATTCGTGCAGGCCGGTCTCCCAGAGCAGCGTGCCCTTCGGGTGGGCGACCAGCGCACATGGGTTCGAGAGGTCTCTGGGCGGCAATTGCTCCCGCGACAATCCGTAGGGCACGCCATCCCGCTCTTTCAACGTCCCGCAATCGATCACGTAGAGTCTGACGGGAGTCGCCTCCTGGGTAGTTCCAAGGACCCCCGTCGTACTGCAGAGCGCGCCAACAAGCCCCACGGCAGCGACGGTCACGCCGAGTCGTTGCGCCCAGCTCTGTCCCAGTCTGTGCATCGGCTCCCCCTGCAGGTACCCCCACGCGTCTGTACCGCCATGCGGCCCGAAACGCGAACGTCTCACCACGCATTCGACCGCACTGCGATCCTTGGCGCGCGACGGCGCCTGAATCTGGCCCGGCGCGGAACTCGGTGGGATGTCGGTTGCGGGATGCCACTCTACCGCGCGACCAACCGATCCTCGGCATCACGAAGCACGTCGAAGATGATCTCGTCATCAGCACCGAGCGCGATCGCCTCACGTGCGTGCCGCACGGCCCGAGAAACGTCGCCCCGATCCAGCAGCGCCATCGCGAGAAATCGATGGGCTCGTGCACTCGACGGGTCGGCCGCGGCAGCACGTTCGAACGCCCCGACGGCCGCATCCAGGTTCTCCAACCCGATCTCGGCAATCCCGAGATTGATGAGTGCCGGAATGCTCGACGGGTGTACGCGCAGGTAGTCTCGATAGTGCGTCCGCGCCCCTTCCCACTGCTGCTGCTCGAACAGTGCATCGGCCAGCACGCCACGCATCTCCGTCTGCGACGGGGCGATTTCGAGCACCAGGCTCGCCTGTGCTCCCGCGTCCTCCCATCGCCCCAGGACGGCATGCGCCCGCGCGACCAAGCTACGCGCCACGACGACTTCGCTCACGGGAGGCTCGAGCCAGCGCGGCACCAGCCGGTACGGCAGAGTCGAGGTGCGCACGTAGGCCTCGAGTCGCTCGATGGCTTCCGGATACCGTCCGGCGTTGAACAGCGCGATTCCAAGTGCATACCCCGCCCGCGAGTTTCCAAGCGCCACCGCGCGCTCGAGCTGCTCGATCGCCCCTGCAGTGTCGCCCTCCAACGCCAGCGTCTCTCCCAGCATGTGATGGGCCACGCCACTGGGCCAGCGCTCGACCACCGTGTGCGCCAGGGCAGACGATGATTCGTATTCACGGGTACGCGCGACCGTCGCCGTCGCGAGTGCCGCGCAGATACCGATCAGGGCCACCAGACCCAGAACTGGGCGACGAACCAGCGATGGGGATTCGCTCCTGTCCTTCGACCGTCGCTGAGGTCCCTCCCGAGCGACGTCGCGAGGTGACACCCCCGCCAGGTCCCCCGGCTGGTTCCTCCTGTCAGGTGCGGCGCGTCGCGCGGCTGGGACGCCGATGCGGTCACGTAACGATACGCCCGTCGGATTCTGCGGTGGAAACGCAGCCGCCGGCGACATGACACGAGTCGCGAGCATCTGCACGAGGATCGCGGCTGCGGCAGCCAGTGCCAACAGCGGCAGATACATCCGGCGCTCGGCCCCCACTTCGGTGGCTATCGGAACCAGACTCGACGTCGGCGCCAGCGTGATGAAGAACCACGCGCCGAGGTATCCCAGAAGTGGTGTGGTGGCCAGGAGGAGGAGCGTCGCAGCCGCGAGTCCTCCTACGAGAGCGGCTTGCGGGAGCACATCGACGAGCGCGAGCGGCAGTGGCCATCCGTAAAACACCACCAGCGAATCCGGCCAGAGTGCCAGACGCAGATAGCGCGTAATCATGACGGTCTGATTCAGCAGGTACGACCAGACCGACACGCCGCTGCTGAAGCCGGCGGACGCACTTCGAGGCCCCGACGCGACCAGAACGAGGAGCACCAGCCAGGTCAGAGCCAGCCCGGCGTACAGCAACCGGCGGCGGCGACGTGCCTCGCGCCACGAGGCACAGACGTACACACGGTCGTACAGCGCGACGAGAACGGGTGCGACGACCATCGATTCTTTCGCCATCATTCCGAGCCCGCAGGACGCGATGGCGAGCGAATACCAGACGCCGGCACGCCGCGAGGACGCGCCTCGAATGGCAGCGTACAGCGTGAGAAGCAGCAGGCAGGCCATCATCGACTCCGTCCGCTGGGACAGATACATGACGACCTCGCTGTTCAAGGGATGGAGCGCCCAGATCGACGCAGCGGCAAACGCCAGGGGAACGGCTCCATCGCCGATGTGCGGCCACACGCGCGGTCGCTCGAACGTACGGCGCAGAATGCCGAAGGCCAGCAACGCGCATGTCAGATGCAGCACGACGTTCGTCACGCGATAGGTGCGAACGTCGAGACCGCCGACAGCATGATTGAGGGCGAACGAGAGATTGACCAGCGGCCTTCCGGCCACGGGCGAGTCCGGCTCGGACGCAAGCACCAGGTCCATTCGCGACACGTCACGGATGGACCTGTTCTGGACAATCGAGGCGTGATCGTCGAGGACGAACGGCGCCACGAGGCTGGGCGCGTACACCAGGATCACGGCCAGCGCAATAATTCCCCCGTACAGCCAGATCCCCCGCGCGGGTACGGTCCACACTTCATCCGCCGCCGTCGCAGATGCGCGGCGGTCGATCGTGCCGCCTCGGTCGCGCCGGCGTTCCTGCGTCGAAGGGGTCCCGGACGGCCTCTCCCCCGCCGGCCATCCCTTTCGGTGTTTCCCGCGCATCAGTTACAGTACTGTCATTACCGGCGTCGCCACCTGAGACCCTCGTGAACCGCCCGCCCGCGAAGCCAGGGGCAAGGCGGAGACTGAACACCTGAGAGGCGGCAAACGTGTTTGCTGGTCGGGCGAACCGCGCCCAGGGGTTCGATGATATACTCGGGGAGCCAGCCCTGCCTGACGCGTTTCGGCTCCGTCGCCTGTCCGGTTGAAGCCGACGCTCCGTCCGCGGTCTTCGACGTGCCTCGTCGGAATCCGCTGGAGACTCCCATGGCGGTCCCCATCCGTACTCGATTCCTGGCACTCCTTGCGGCTCTGTTCGTGTGGATGCCTGCCTCCCTGCTCGCACAAGATCCCGCCGACCTGGATGCGGGTCTGGCGCCACCCCATCTGTCCTTCGTCGATGGTCCGGCCAGACTGGAGCGCGGGGATCAGGGATTCGCCGCCTCGGACGGTCAGATTCTCGCCGTAGGCGATCGTCTACGTACGGCTGCGGGGCGGGTGGAGATCCTGTTCGGCGACGGGTCCGCACTCCATGTCGATGCGCAGTCGACCGTAGACCTGCTGGACGAATGGCTGGTGCGGCTCGTTGAAGGACGCGTCTTTCTGCACGTCGCCATGCCGGCCGATGATCTCGGGCCCATCGAATACCGTATCGATACGCCTGCCGTCTCGTTCCGGGCCCTCGACACGGGCGAATACCGCCTCGCATCGGTCGAGTATCCCCGCATCGTGACGGAAGTCGCCGTCGCACGCGGCGTTGCGGAGCTGACCACGAGTGATGGGACAGTCGCCATCCACGCTGGCGAACGCATCCGAACTGCGGCAGGCGAGCCGTCGGGCACCGCGGTCATGCACAACGCGGCGGCCTGGGACGACTTCGATCGCTGGTCGTACGGCCGGCGGCACGCCTGGGCCGATGACTACGCAACGCCCCTGCCGCGGCCGCTCGCACCGTACGCGTCCACGTTGTCGCGTCATGGGTCCTGGGCGCAGCATCCGACATACGGCACCGTCTGGTATCCGCGCGTCGTCGCAGACTGGCGCCCCTACTACTACGGGCACTGGAGCGTGCTGTCCCCATACGGCTGGACCTGGGTCGGGACCGATCCGTGGGTGTGGCCTACCCACTACTACGGGAACTGGGGCATCCTGCACGGGCGATGGTTCTGGATTCCCGGTCACGTCTGGGCCCCTGCACGCGTGCATTGGTTCGTTTCCACCGGATTCGTGGCCTGGGTGCCGTTCGGCTTCAATGTGAGCGTGTTTCCGCACGTCGCGTGGACGGTTGTGCCCCGGCATGCGTTTCACGTGAACGTGATCGTGCCGCGGTATTCCGTTCGCGTGCACACGCTGCGACCCGACGTCCGACACAGCTTCGTGCGACAGGCGCCGGCAGTACCGAGCGGCACGGCGGTGCCGCGCGCGTCGGTCCGGCAGCGCGCTGCTGAACGAACGATGCCGCCCCCGCAACGGGCGGCTGTGCCACGCGATTCATCGTCCGCTGGCAGTGCCGTGCGGCCCGGATCCAGCGTGCGGCGTACGCCGTCGTCGAACGCCCAGGTTTCCAGGGACACCACCGCTCGCGGCGCCACCACGCGCGCTCCTTCCTCGGCTCGTGAACCGGCAGCGGGCGCCGTTGCGACTCGGGACGCAACGCGCCGCAGTCCAGGAAGTGGCGCCGCCGGCGCGCAGGAACCGTCGAGCGCCGCTGGCCCATCGTCCGGCAACACGACACGG
>CAZDLW010000135.1:0-14910 GCA_964505975.1 uncultured Bifidobacteriaceae bacterium
GACCGCTATGCGGCCCGGAACGCGAATTTTGTACTCGTTTGTCGGTCCGCATAGCCGTCCTAGCCGCGCGGAGCGCGGCAAAGAGAGACTGGCAACCAGCCGAGGGGCTCTGCGGGATATCAAGGGGGCAGGGCCCCTTGGTTGGCTGGTGCGCGTACCAGCCGTGTGGGCACCGTCTGGCGGCATTGCTGCGATACCGCAGACGAATCGCGCGGCGCTCAGACGATCCGGCCGAACCAGAGCAGCGACAGCGCGCCGGATACGAGCATCAGCAGGCCTGCGGCGCCGGCAAAGAACGCCGTGATCTCCGTCAGTTCGGTCTCGAGAATGAACTGGCTGGTCAAGGCGCGATAGACCTCGTTCAAATCCGAGGCGCTACCGGCATGGAAGTATCGCCCGCGTGTGATCTCGGCCACCTGGCGCAGGGTCTCCTCATCGAGCTGCACGCGCATCGACCAACCTTCGAAGGCAAGCGTCTCTCCGGCACGCGAGCCGAATCCAACGGTGAACACGCGGATTCCTCGGTCGGCTGCGAGACGGGCGGCTTCAATGGGATCCGGTCCCGTCGTCGCCTGCCCATCGGTGAGCAGCACGATGACGGCGTTCGTGTGGCTTCCCGGTTCGACGGGCGTAAACGTCGGTTCCTCGGCCGGCCGAGGCTCTCCCAACGGGATCCCGCGTCGGGGTTGGCGGAAGAACTCGCGCGGTTCCACGTAAATCTCGGCATCCGGAAAGATCGTCTGCAGCGCTACGAGAAGGGCGCCGCCGATGTTCGTGCCGCGCTGAAGCTGGAATCGGTCGATGGCCGAGAGCACCTCATCGCGATTCAAGGTCGGTGCCTGAACGACCATGGCCGTCCCGGCAAATGCGACGACACCGAGCCGGGTGGTTCTCGGTTGCTGGGCCGCGAAGGCCCTGGCCGCCTGCTGCGCGGCCGTAATCCGATCGGGCTCCACATCGGCCGCGCGCATGCTGCCGGAGACGTCCATTGCCAGGATGACCGTGTCACGCTGCGATGGCAGTGTGATCACGGCCGCGGGCCGCGCGAGTGCCAGAATCGTGATGGTCAGCGCCAGCAGCAGCAGGACGGGTGGGACGTGGCGTCGAATTCCCGGTCCCGCGCCCATGGCCTCCTTCACCATGCTGAGGCTTGCGTACTTGACCGCGGTCTTGCGCTTGCGGCGGAGCAGGAAGAAATACGCTGCCACCAGCACGGGCACGATGGCGAGCAGCCAGAGCAGTTGAGGCCATTGGAAGGTCATAGTTGCACGTCCAGATGATCCGGCAGGTTACCGCCGGCCGCGAGCTGGCTCCGATGTTTGCGGAGGTCGGTGAACCGGAAAATCGCGTCCACGAGATCGTCCCCGGTGGAGAGTTCGAGCGCATCGACGCCCGCCTGTTGCAGTGCCGAACGCAGTTCGGTCTCGCGCCGCCGCGCCGCTGCGGCAAAGCGCGCGCGGAACCCCCTGTCGTACGTGTCCACCAGGATCTGTTCGCCGGTTTCGGCGTCCTGCATGACCAGGAGACCCATGTCGGGCAGGTCCATCTCCAACGGGTCGTACAGCCGCACGGCCACCGCCTCATGTCGCTGGGACACGTGCAGCAGCGCGTCTGCCCAGCCCGGTGTGCTGATGAAATCCGAGACGACGAACACGAGCGAGCGGCTCCGCATGATGTGAAACGCACTCTGGAGAAACGCCTTCAGGTCCGTCTCGTGCCCCTGGGGCAGGTCCGGACGCGAGAGCAGGCTGGTCAGGAGGTGCAGCACGTGCTTCCGCCCGGTCCGGGGGGGAATCACGGCGTCCATGCTGGCGCCGTAGAACATGGCGCCGACGCGATTGCCGTGCCGCGTGAGCAGGCGCGCCAGCACTGTGACGAATTCGGTGAGCACCGACAGCTTCTTGACGTGCACCGATCCGAAGTCTACTGAGGGGCTGACGTCGAGAAGGAACCAGGCCGTGATCTCGCGGTCCTCGTTGTATTGCCGCACGTACGGCGTCTGGAGCCTGGCGGTGACGTTCCAATCGATGTGCCGCACGTCGTCGTGGGCCTGGTATTCGCGCAAGTCGGCGAGATCGAGCCCGAAACCGCGAAAGAGCGTGCGGTAGTTGCCGTGCAGCAGGCCGTCGAGACGACGAATGACGGTCCACTCGAGCCGGCGCAGGATCGCGTCAGGGTTGCGCGAGGATTCGGCCATGGGTCGCCAGCGGCTTGTCGGGAACGGGAATGCGCTGCATGAGCCGTTGCAGCAGTTGATCCGCACTGAGCGATTCGGCAAGCGCCTCGTACGAGAGCACGAGGCGGTGCCGCAGGACATCGGGTGCGAGATCCGTCACGTCCTCCGGCAGCACGTAATCGCGGCCGCGCAGGTGCGCGAGCGCTCTGGCTGCCTCGATGAGATGAATAGTCCCGCGGGGACTGGCGCCGTAGCTGACATACCGGCGCATCTCACCCAGGCCGGCCAGCGCCGGATTGCGCGTGGCTGCTACGAGTCGCACGGCGTACTGAATGAGAGACGGGTCCACATAGGCGTTCTGGCATTCGCGTTGGAGCGCCATCAGTTGATCGGTTGTCGCCACCGCACTGACGGCAGTCGCCATGCCGGTCACCCGTTCGACGATGACGAACTCTTCCTCCGCGCTGGGGTAGTGCACCAGCACCTTCATCATGAACCGGTCCACCTGCGCCTCGGGCAGCGGGTAGGTGCCCTCCGTCTCGATGGGGTTCTGTGTCGCCATGACGAGAAACGGCCGCGGCACCGGATGTGTTTCACCCGCAATCGTGACCTGGTACTCCTGCATGACTTCGAGCAGTGCGCTCTGCACTTTTGCCGGGGCGCGATTGATCTCATCGGCCAGCAGAAGGTTCGTGAACACCGGGCCCAGCGACGTGGAGAAGTCGCCGGTCTTCTGGTTGTAGATTCGCGTGCCCACCAGATCGGCCGGCACCAGATCGGGGGTGAACTGAATCCTCCGGAACGTTCCTCGGACGGCCCGGGCGAGCGTCTTGACCGTCAACGTCTTGGCGAGGCCTGGAACGCCCTCGACCAGCAGATGGCCTTGAGCCAGAATGGCCACGAGCACCCGCTCGAGGAAGTGGTCCTGGCCCACAACGACCTTCTTGACCTCGTATAGAAGCCGCTCGGTCAATCGGGCCGCCGTGGCTCCACTCAGTTCCGCACTGTTCATGATGCTCCTTGCCGGCGAATCGCCGGTGGCCCGTCTTCCGCAGCGTCTTGCCCGGCGTCCGGCGATGATCGGACCGCGTTGCGGCCGAAGGGTTCTCTACTCGTTGCCGGTCCGCATGGCGGTCCGGTGCGCTGCGCGCCAGAGAGAGACCGGCAACCAGCCGGGCGCGCGGCGGGAATCTCGAGGGGTGCCGCCCCGTGGCTGGTTAGAACGGCGACATGCCCGCTCCAGCCGCCGCATTCTCGATTGGGACGGCGAATCCGATGCCGATGAATACTCGCTGCTCGGTTGGATTGAGGATCGCAGTGACGATGCCAACCACCTGACCGTCTTCAGTCACGAGCGGACCGCCCGAGTTCCCGGGGTTTGCGGCGGCATCGAACTGGATGAGATTCGTCAGGACGCGCTCGCCTTCAGCGGTCCTGTAGTCGCGTCTCAGTCCGGAGACGACGCCCGCCGACAGCGACGGACCAATCCCGAACGGGTACCCGACCGCAACGACGCGGTCTCCAGGTCGCAGATCACGGGTGGACCGCAGTGTGGCAGGGATGAGGTCATCGGGCAGCATCCGGGCCTGAATGACCGCCAGATCGTGCTCCGGCTGCACCGAGACCACGTCGGCGGGTGATTCGGTGCCATCGGCAAAGACGACGCCGACCCGCCCGGTCCCGGCCACCACGTGCAGGTTCGTCAGGATGATTCCGCTGTCCACAATGACCACGCCCGTGCCGACGCCCTGCTCGGTATCTGCCGCCTCATCGCTGTCCAATCGCCGCACCCGCACGATGGATGGCCGGATGATCTCGTACGCAATGGACTCGACCGAGGGCTGCGGCGGGCGGTTCTCCAGCGTATGAAGGACCGCCGCATCGATATCCCGCTGGGTTATCGCGGTTGGAGATGAGGTCAGGAGCGCGTACACCCAGACCGCCAGCAACGCGGACAGCACTCCGGTGGCGACCAGCAGGGCTCGCTCGTGGCGATCGCGAAAGCTCCTCAGATAGGTACGGAGGCGCTGCGGCGTTGCGGCGTCGGATGCCTGCGCGCCAACGGCCGCGGACGGGGGCGCTGTGTCCGTCCCGCCCGGGCGGCCCGTCGGACGCAACCGGCTGGAGCTACTGTACAGCGATGCTCGTCTCATGTCCGGTCCATCCCGTCTGTTCCCAGGAGGGTGGACCCTCCTGTAATGAAGATTGTAATCCCAACGACCCCTGCCCCAGACTTTCGAGCATGTGCCGAGCCATGTCGCGACACGGGACGACCGGAGGGCGCGGAAGTGACGGGCTCGCGGGGCGGATCCGCCGCCGAATCACGCACCTGTAGTATCGGACGAGCGACGTGACCCCAATCGCACTCCACATGTCCGGTTATCATTGGGCCATGAATGCCGTCGTCGACTACATCAATGTCCATCGCGACAGATACGTCGAGGAGCTGAAGCAGTACCTCGCGATACCCAGCATCAGTGCGCTGACGCAACACGCGGCCGATGTGCGGCGAGCCGCCGAATGGACGGCGGACTCGCTTCGTGCGGCCGGGCTGGAGCACGTGCGCCTGATCGACACGCCCGGCAACCCCGTCGTCTACGGCGACTGGCTCCACGCCTCGGGAAAGCCCACGATCCTCTACTACGGCCATTACGACGTGCAGCCGGTGGACCCGGTGGAGCTCTGGACCAGCCCGCCATTCGAGGCGACCGTCAGGGACGGAGAGATCTACGCGCGTGGCGCCGCCGACGACAAAGGCCAGGTGCTCATGCACATCAAGGCGGTGGAGGCGCACGTGAAGCAGACCGGCCGGCTTCCCTGCAACATCAAATTCTTCATTGAAGGCGAGGAAGAGGTGGGAAGTGTCCACCTCGACGACTTCGTCCGCGATCACAAGCAGGAGCTCGGAGCCGATGTCGTCGTGATCTCGGATTCGGCGATGTTCGACCGGGGAGTTCCCTCGATCGCGTACGGGCTTCGAGGACTGTCGTACTTCCAGATCGACCTTCGCGGCACCAGATCCGACCTGCACTCGGGCACGTTCGGCGGCTCGGTCGCCAATCCCGCGTTCGTGCTCGCGCAGATGCTGGCACAAATGAAGGATCGCAGCGGGCGCGTCAAGATACCCGGTTTCTACGACGATGTGCGGGACCTGAGCGAGGACGAGCGCGCGGAATGGAAGAAGCTGCCCTTCAACGAGACCAGGTACCGCAAGGATCTCGGTGCACCGAAGCTGTTCGGCGAGAGCGGTTACTCGACCCTTGAACGGGTCTGGGCCAGGCCCACGTTCGAGATCAACGGGCTGCTCTCCGGGTTCACGGGCGAAGGGGCCAAGACCGTGTTGCCGGCCACCGCAATGGCGAAAGTCAGCATGCGGCTCGTGCCGAACCAGGACCCGGACAGGATTGGCGATCTGTTCGAGGCGTATGTAAAGAAGATCTGCCCCAAGACCGTCGAGTTGACCATCACCCGCATGCATGGCGGCCGGCCTTGGATGGCCGAGTTCGACAATCAGTACGTGCGCGCTGCAGGACGGGCAATCGAGCAGGGCTTTGGCAAAGCGCCTGTATTCCACCGCGAGGGCGGCTCCATCCCGGTTGTGGCAACCTTTCAGCGGGAGCTGGGCGTTCCGAGCGTCCTCTTTGGTATCGGCCTGCCGGACGAGAACTCACACGCTCCCGACGAAAAGCTGGATCTGGGCAATTTCCACAACGGCATCATCGCGTCGGCGTATCTTTACGCGGAAGTTGCCGGCCTTCAGCAGGACGCCCGTTGAAGATTGCCGTCTTCGACACACGTAACTACGATCGCCAGGCGCTCGAGGTTGCGAACGCCCACTACGGGCACGACATCACCTACTTTGAACCTCGTCTCACCTCACAGACGGCGGCGCTCGCCGCCGGCTATCCCGCCGTGTGTCCGTTCGTCAACGATCGTGTCGACGCGGCGGCTCTCGAGGGGCTGCGGGCCGGTGGCACGACACTGCTTACCCTGCGCTCAGCCGGGTACAACCACGTGGATCTCGAGGCGGCCGCCCGGCTCGGTGTGGTGGTCGTGCGGGTGCCGGAGTACTCGCCCTACGCCGTCGCCGAGCACACCGCCGGTCTGGTGTTGGCGCTCAACCGGCGGCTCCCCCGTGCGCACAACCGGGTGCGTGAGGCGAATTTCTCGCTCGATGGGCTGGTCGGGTTCGATCTGCACGGCAAGGTCTTCGGCATCGTTGGGACGGGGAGAATCGGATCCGTTGTCGCGCGAATCATGCATGGGTTCGGGTGCCGTCTCCTGGCGTTCGACGCGAGGCCGGATGAGCGCCTGTCCACCGAGCTGCACGTTCGATACGTCGAGCTCGCAACGGTGTTCCGGGAGGCGGACGTGATTTCGCTGCACGTGCCTCTCACCCCGTCCACGCGGCATCTCATCGACACGGCGGCCCTTGCTCACATGAAGCCGGGCGTGATGCTGGTCAACACCAGCCGTGGCGCGCTCGTCGACAGCCGCGCGCTCATCGACGCGCTCAAGCGGGGCTCCATTGGCGCGGCTGCTCTCGACGTGTACGAGGAGGAAGAGGGGCTGTTCTTTCGCAACCTGTCCGATGAGGTGCTGCAGGACGACGTTCTGGCCCGCCTGCTGACGTTCCCGAACGTGCTCATCACGGCACACCAGGCGTTCCTCACGCACGAGGCGCTTTCCAACATCGCCGAGACGACGCTCGCCAATGTTCGGGCCTACGAACGCGGGCAGGCGCTCATCAACGAGGTCAGATTGGACGAGGTGCTGCGGCCATGACGCCGGCGGGTCGCCGTGGGCCGCTATGCGACGAGGAAACGCGAATGTCGTACTCGTTGCCTTCGATCGCATAGCGCGGCCAGAGAGACTGGCAACCAGCCGCGGGGCTCGGCGGGATATCAAAGGGGCGGGGCCCCGTGACGGTTGCAGCCAGAAGGCCGCGGGCGAACGAATGAGCGGAAGCCGTGGAGGAGGGTGCCCGCCGGCGGCTGCGGCGGTTGCGTTGTGGCTGAGGCGGCGCGAGCCGCCGCCCTTGCCAGTGGCCTGGGCCCGTTACTCCAACCCGGCGACGCGCATCGACGACGGGGCCGAGGGTGTGCCTCGTGACGGCCTGCGTGGCTGGGACGAGACCTTGGTGAGCGTCTCCGTGTAAATCGTCCCTTCAGCCCCGCCCATGGTCCATTCCCCGATGAGCCGGTTGCCCCCGTCGATTCTGTACACGACCACGCCGGGTGCGCCGCCGAAATAACTCACGGCCAGCACGCCACCGCTGTAAATGCCGACGCCCAGCAGATTCACGTCGTTCGACAGCATCCAGCGGACGCGGAAGGTGCTGTCGACCCTGGCAATTTCAACGATGCCCTGGTACAAGGAGCCGTCGGGATTGGTACCCTCGCAGCGGTAGACGCCCACGAAGTCGGTTTCGGCCTGGGGCACGTTGGCAGCGCTGGAGCCGCCAGTTGCCGCGAGTACAACCACGAGAAGCAGGACTGTTCGGGCCATGTGGCGACCTCCTCTGCCGGACAGGATTAGGCGAACCCGTCTGTCCGCCGAACGATCAGTGAGCAAACCGCGCGCCCAAAGAACCAGGTGAACCAGCCGGGAGGGTTCCTGTCGTCGGCAGAACCAGCGAGCTGCATCCAGCGCAGAATACCTAGGATGGTTTCACTATACAGGTTATGCAGGCCTCGTGCGGAAGTATGTACATGCAGGCCCGAATGTCCGCGTCTGCCCGCGCGAAAGACGCCTGCCCGCGGGACTTCTCTGACCAGCCCAAGGGGCTCTGCCCCTTGATATCCCGATGACGCACAGCCCCTTGGCTGGTTGCCAGTATTTGCTTGGCGCGCTTCGCGCGCCTAGACCGCTAGCGGCCTCTCCTGACACGCGCCACAACGGGTACAATTCTCGTTCTGGGCCGCATAGCGGTCTAAGCTCCGCCGCGACGCACGCGAGTTCCGATTCAGTTCAACGCGGCGATGCGCCGCCGGAGCATCTTCACATGCTCCCAGATCTGCCCGTGCTCCTGACGCGCGTCCTCGTCCATCTCGCTCATGCTGGAGAGCTTGAGGTAGGTCTGGAGGTCCCGGAGGGCACCTGTCACGTCGTTCAAGTGGTAGGCCAGGAGCCCCCGATCCCGCAGCTCGCTGAGGGCCGATGGCGTCATTGCCAGCAATAACTCGGTCACGTCGCGTGCCTGCGGGAACGAACGCATGTGCACGTAGATGCGCTTCAGGTTCAGCAGCATACGAACGATGATCTGCGCGCGTGTGGCGGGTGCCAGCAGGGATTTGCTGAACGCCACCTCCGTGCCGACATGTCGCTGCAGAAGCAGCCGGCAGTCGTGCTCGGACAGCAGGGCGCCGCCGTGGAACGGATCGATGATGAGCCCGGTGCGGCCGCGGGCCGCCGTGTCGGGACAACGCACGAGGAAGTGCCCGGGAAAGTTGATGCCGTCCGCGTGCAGACCGGCACGCCGCGCCACCTCCATGTACACGACGGACAACGTGATCGGGATTCCCGTTCGACGCTCGAGCACTTCGTTCAGACAGCTGTTGCGTGGGTCCTCGTACTTGTCCCGGTTGCCGACGAACCGGAGTTCGGCGAATAAATAGTCATTTAGCGCCCCGACGCAGGACAATTTCGAGCTGTCTCCGGTGGCATCGATATGGCGCTCGATGGCCCGGCGGGCTGCGTCGCCCATCATGTCCAGCTTGGTCAGGTACCGGTCCGGATCCAGGCGAGGGTACTCGATACGGGCCACGACAAGTGCCGCTTGCGCCAGCCCGTCGGGCGCATTGGACGCCGATGTGAGTCCCTCGACCAGGTCCTTCTTCATCTGTGATTCCTGGCGCCTCGGTGGTGCGGCACATCCCCGACTGCAGCCTGCGGCGCACGAACGGGAAGCAAAAGCGTCGCCGCCCGGGAGGCTCCACCTCGGACCGGCGAGCGTGTCTGACCAAGACGGCTTCGGTCGCTGGGAGCGGAGTCGCGGCCGATGCGCCGGACGTGCGCCCCCTTCTATTGCGACGCGCGACTGCACAGGCGATCGAGGTCTGTCAGCGTCAAATCCCGCAATCCGGTCACCACCAGTTCTGCTCCGATCAGTTCGTGCGCGGGATAGCTGTTCGTGACTCCCACACAGCGTAATCCAGCCGCCCGTGCGGACTGCAGCCCCCACCGGGAGTCCTCGATGGCAACACACCGGCGCGGGTAAAGCATCCGTTGGGCCCCGTCCTGCAACCGTTGAAACGCCAGCCGGTACGGCTCCGGGGACGGTTTGCTTTCGGGAGTGTCTCCGGCGGCGACAATCGCGGCAAACAGGCCCACCAGGCCGGCCGACTCGATGATGACGTCGATCTCGTGACGCAGTGCGCCGGAGGCAATGGCTACGGGAACCGACGCTGCGGCCGTGCGGACGAACTCCTTCGCGCCGGGAAAGAGCACCGACCGATCGTGCATGATGGCGTGTACCCGCGCTCCCTTGCGTGCCACAAGTGACGCCAGACGCTCATCGGACAGGTCAACGCCACGGTCTCGTGCCAGCGTCTCGAATACTCCTACGTCGTCGTAACCGAGATAGCGCGCGTAGTAATCCGCCGCGGTGAGCTCGATGCCGTCCTCGGCAAGAACCTGCTGGAAGGCCCGCAGGTGAAGCGGTTCGCTGTCGGCAATCACCCCATCGAAGTCGAACACGATTGCTTGCAGAGCCGAGATCATTCTCCCGGTGCCTTCTCGCCGGCCCTCACCGCGAGCTCGAGTCGGTTCGATGGCGGCGGGAATGGACAGTCGTACTCCTCGTTGTACGCGCAGTACGGGTTGTAGGCGCGGTTGAAGTCGATGGTGTACATGCCGGTTGCCGTCGGGTGCAAATCCAGGTAGCGCCCGGCGAAATAGGTCTCGGTGCCTGTGGTCGAATCCGCGAACGGAACGAAGAGCTGCGAAATGCGTCGCGTGCCTTCCTCGACGAACGCCCCAAGCGACTGGGGCTGGCCGTGCAGCGTGAACTCGAGCACTCCTACGCGCTGCATTCGTCGCAGTTTGCCGGTTGAGGTAGGCATCTCGAAGACCGGCCGTTCGTCGGCCAGCCGGAGAGCGGCCGGAATGCTGTAGCCCGGATCGGGCGGGTAATAGCGAAGCGGCAGCAGAACGTCTCGCAGCGCTGCGGGCACCGGTGACTCGGGGTCCTCGCGGAACATGCGGTCCGTCTCTGCTCGGGCCTCGGCGATCTCGTTCAGATACACCGACTCGTCCGGTGCGCGCGGGCCCGACGTGCAGGCCACAGCGGCGGCAGACAGGAACGCGCCGGCGAGCAGCGCGAATAGCGGCGCGTGTACGACAGGTTTCATTGCACTACCCATGGCTCGCAGTCATCTCCACGTGCAGGTGCGGGCGTGAAGACCGTCCCTGGCCAGGGTCCGGGTCTGGTCACGGCTTCGGCTGTGTCCGACCTCCGGCTCCAGGACAGGGCACTGTCAGCGCGCCCACATGGACACTATCCAACACTATACCCGCCCCGTGCTGTCGCGGTGTCCGCAAGGAGGCGCCGAAGCGCGACTGTGTTGACGGGCGTGACCTTCAGCACCCGGCGCAGCGCTGCGAGCAGCGTCCGGAGCACGTCGCCCTCGGCCATGGCGGCAAGGCCCTCTTTCGCCGCATGTTCCACGCGTTGCGCGGCACCGCTGACGAACACGCGCGCGGCCGATTCGTGCAATGAGGCGGCGGGATGAGACGCAGCTCCAACGTCCTGCGCGCGCAGCACGGCACTCTCCGCCGCATAGGTATCAATCAGGATGTCAGCCGCGTAGCTCATCACTTCCTGCTCGTCCGTCAGCTTCTCGCCGTACGTCTGCATGGCCGTGCCCAGCACCATGAGCGCCACTCTTTTGAAGGCGGCGACCGCCCGTGCTTCCTCTTCGAGCGCCGTGCCTTCTGCGAAGGCCGAGCCGGGCAGAGCGGGCGACAGCAGCTCGTTCTGGAGGCGCCGGGCGGCCTGAATGAGCGGCAGGTCGCCCTTCAACGCCCGCCGGATCAGCATGCCCGGAATGAGGAGGCGATTGATCTCGTTGGTGCCCTCGAAGATGCGGTTCACGCGCGCGTCGCGGTAATAGCGTTCCGCGGGATAGTCCTTCACGAACCCGTTGCCCCCGTGGATCTGAAGGTTCTCGTCGAGCACGAAATCGAGCGTCTCGCTGCCGCAGACCTTGGCAATCGATGCCTCCACTGCGTACTCCTCGAAGGCAAGAGCAATGGCGGCGCCGTCTCGCGCCGTGCCGCTCAGTGCAGCGTCGATGAGGCCAGTCGTCCGATACACGAGGCTTTCGAGCGCGTAGGTCCGGGCCACCATCTCGCCGAGCTTGTGCCTGATCGCTCCAAAGGTGGCGATGGCCTGCCCGAATTGCTTTCGTTGCGCAGCATACCGTGCCGATTCGCCGATGGTCTGGCGGCACCCGCCCGTGCACATGGCGCCGAGGCTGAAACGCCCGTAGTTCAAGGTGTTCAGCGCCACTTTGTGCCCCTTTCCGATGTCGCCCAGGATGTTGTCGGCGGGCACATGCGCCTGCTGCAGCAGGATCGGTGTAGTCGACGAGCCGTGGAGACCCATCTTGTGCTCTTCCTTGCCAGAGCTCACGCCTGGGAAGGAGCGCTCCACGATGAACGCGGTGAACTGGTCGCCGTCGACCTGTGCGAAAACGATGATGACATCGGCGAAGCCGCCATTGGTGATCCACATCTTCTCGCCATCGAGGATCCAGCTGCCGTCCGGCTGTTTCGTCGCCCGGGTCCTGGCGGCAAGCGCATCGGACCCCGATCCCGACTCGCTGAGCGCGTATGCACCCACCAGTTCCCCCGAGACGAGTCCAGGTAGATATCTCTCCTTTTGGGCCCTGGTGCCGAACAGCACGAGGGGCAGGATGCACAGGTTCACCTGGCCCCCGAACGTGGTGGCCAACGAAGCATAGCGCGCGATCCGTTCGACCACGACGACGGCCGATGCCTTGTCGAGATCGAGGCCGCCGTATTCTTCCGGCACGCTCACCCCGAGCAGCCCCAATTCGCCGCAGCGGCGAAGCAGCGCGCGACACAGCTCCCAATCCTTGCTCTCGAGACGCTGGATCTGCGGCAGTACCTCCGCTTCGACGAACTCCGTCGTGGTCTGCGCCATCAGGCGATGCTCGTCAGTGAGCTTCTCCGGGGAGAAGACGTCCGAAGCGGTCGATTCTTCCAGAAGCCATACGCCGCCGTGTCCAGAAGTTGTCGTCGTCATGTCGTTTCCCTGCAGTCGCGTCCAGCCGCGCTTCGGGCCGCGGACCGCCACGCCGTCAGACGCAAGAAGTACGACATTCGCGCCTGGAGCCGCATAGCGGTCCACATGCGGTCCGTTCCCCCCGTATGCTTCCGCCTGGTCCCGGTGGGAAGGGGGATGGATTCATTGTTCCATGGGTCCACGTCACACGAGCGGTCGCGAATCTGCCTGGTGAGCGGTTCGGCTCATGCGTGCACACTCAGTTCGTGAGCTCGTAGAAACCGGCCACGGTCAGGCGAACAACGATGGGCGAGTCGGAGTCGTTGCGAAGGTACCAGCCGTGGATGCCATCGAAGGGTGCGACCAGCGCGCCGCTCTCGCTGCCACCGGTGGCCTTGCGGTAGAACATCACGGTACCCGGCTCGCCGGGCTGGCGCTCGGTGTGGCCGTGGAACTCGGACGTCAGCAGATGTGGCTCGTCCATGTCGATGACGTGCCACGTATAGACGAGCGAGGCCCCCTCCTTCATGGCGAGCTTGACCTCCAGACCCGGACCCGGGGGCACCGGGACGTCGAGAGTGTCCTGCCGGTACCCGTCGGGAAGCTCACGATAGACGTTTTGGGCGAGAGGGACCTCAATCCAGTCCTCGGAGGTCTGCGGGGCTGATGCAGGACTGCCAGAGCAGGCGGCGAGGGTCACGAGCAGTAGGCAAGGGACGGCTGTGCGCACGGTGTTCCTCTCCTTGGCGATGATTGTAGCGGTCGTCGAACCGTACGTCACGGCTCGGGTTCACCGGAACGAGCCCAGCCGTGCAGCTGCCGCCACGAGCAGCGTCACGACGAGCACGGGGCCGTATGGCTGGTCGAAGACAATGGCCAGCGCGAACGACAGAACGTAGGCCGCCGAGCCAATTGCCACCGACGCTCTCATCGTCGATCGCCACCCGTGTGCGAACCGAAAGGCCACCCACGGAGGCACGACGACCAGCGCGAATGCTCCCATCACGCCGACCACCGTGGCCGCAACCGCGATGGCTGTGGCCAGCAGTCCGTCGAACACGAGGTTGTGCCGCGGGCTCTGGATGCCGTTGGCGACGAAGTGATCGGGAAAGAAGCAGCCCAGGAGTATTCGTGGCGAGAGCCAGGGCATCACGGCCGTCGCAGCCATTCCCAGCGCGGCGAGGCTCCAGAAATGGACGAGACCGGTGAAGTAGATCTGGCCCTCCAGCAGCGCGCGCGCGAGCTCGTCGCCTCGAGTCGTGTTCGCGGCGAGCAGAAGGGCCATGCTCCATCCAGCGAGCAGCATGACCACGTACGCGTCGTTGCCGGCCTGACGGCCGGTGACTGTCTTGACGGTGACGGCTACGAGAATCGCCATGAGCGGGCCGAGCGCGACGCTGATGCCGAGAAACACGCCGAGGCCGATTCCCGCCGCGGCAACCTGAGCAACACCAAGCGACGCCAGCAGTTCGCCCCGGAGGCGCGCGTAGGCACCAATCAACGGAAGCAGCAGCGCGAGCCACAGGCCATTGACGAACGGCACGAGAAAGATGGGCTCGAACAGCGCGTCGAATCTCAACCGTGGATCTCCACGATGCGCGTACTCACGCGCTCCAGCAGGCGGTGGTCATGGGAGATGACGAGCACACCACGGCGGTCGCGGGCAGCGATCAACAGGTCGGTGAGCGCCGTCAGCGCCGCGCGATCCATGTTGTTGGTCGGTTCGTCCAGCAACACGAGTTCGGCTGGGGAGCCGAGACAGGCCCAGACCTGCATGAGCTGAAACTGGCCCCCGCTGAGCCGATCGAGCCGCATGTCGATCAGCGGGCGCAGCACAGGTGGAAGCGGGCGATCGAAGGCGCCGGTCAATCCCAGCAGCTCGCGCCCCACGAGCGGCATCTCTTTCAGTCGGACCGGGTGCTGGCGTTGCACGCTCAGGCGCGTGCCCCGCCGCCGATCCATGTGGCCACTGAAGACGCGCGCGATCCCGATGATGGCGTTGAAGAGCGTGGTCTTGCCAGAACCGTTCGGGCCGGCAAGGCCGAGAATCTCACCGGGAGCAATGGAGAACGACACCGGCCCTACCACGGCCTCCGTATAGCCGGCAACGAGACTCGAGAGCGCGAGCAGTGGCGTGTCGTCTATCAGGATGCCCCGCTCGCGATCGCCTCGACCCATGTGTCGATGTGATCGAGATATTGCGCGCCCGTCGCGTCGAGCGATACCTCGAGCTGCAGCTGCCTGACGTTCCATCCCAGGTTCCGACCGAGAAACTGGGGGCCGTCACGCGGGTGAAAGGAGTTGTAGAGAATCACGCCATTCGTGTCGGACAGCCGTCGTACGAGGTCGCGCAGGTGCGACGCGGTGGGTGGAATGCCTGGCAGCGGTTCGACGAACCCCAGGATAGGCACACCCAACAGGGCGGCCAGGTAGTTGCCATCCTTGTGGTAGAACACCAACGGAAGAGCGTCGTGTAGGGAAAAGT
>CAZDLW010000136.1:0-14896 GCA_964505975.1 uncultured Bifidobacteriaceae bacterium
CACATCGCAGGCGCGCTCAACATCGCCGGTTCGCCCGAACTGTCCATCTGGGCCGTATCATGACTGCCATCCTGGCGATCACCGCGTTGCTCGAGAAGCCTGACAGCGCCTCGTGCGGCGCGAGCACTCCCAGCCATGCCAGGGCCAGCATGCAGATGATGGCCACCACTGCGCCGTCATGTACTGCTTATCCAGAGCCTTGACGCTGTCCCAGTCCAGGCGCAGCTCCGTGGCCACCGCCGCGACCGTCTCGGTGCGGCAGCGCCAGCCGACGTAGTAGGCAAAGCGCTTCGTGTAGAACGGACTGTCCGCCACGAAGTCCAGCGCCTCGCGCTTCACGGCCCGGCAGCTCCGGCAGGAGACCCGCCGAACCTCGAACTCCAGATAGATGCGGTACGGCCCGCACGGCAGGTCGCGGACGCGCCGCGTACGCCGGTCGTACCAGCCCGTGTGCACGCGGCCACAGACGCCGCAGGCCGTCTTTTTGAGCGCCGGGTGAGCGTGACGACTCGCGCGTGCGGATCGCCGAAGACACCTTTGATCTCGTCGAGCGGGCGAAACCCACGGAACCGGTATGCGTCCAGCAGACGCTTCGTCGTCGTCGAGCGTGCCATCCATGCATGATCGCAAACTCGCTACGCCCAAATGCCCCGAAAACTCGCTGCCACGCGGGCCGCAAGCCCGTCAGAGCCCGGATCTCACCCACACGCCTTCCGGAAGACCCCGAAAACAGAACTGGACTGGGTGGCGCCTTGCGCAGCCGGCGGCAGGCTGCTGCGTGTGCAGGATCCGGAGGCTCGTTCGTCTTCTCTGTAGCACAGGCTGGAGGTGACGACATGCGCTGGATCCTGACCCTCATCATTCTTCTCTTGCCGATTCCGGCCGCCGCTCAGGGCTGGATCGAGCCCCCGATTCTGCCACGGCCGCTGCCGATCGGGCAGCACGTGGAAAGACTGCGCACGTCGGTGACAGTGCGTATCACCGACCGGGTCGCCCGCGTCGAGGTCGAAGAGTGGTTCCGGAATAGTGGCGGCGGACTCGCGGAAGGGGACTACATCTACCCGTTGCCCGGAGAGGCCGTGTTTTCCGATTTCTCGCTCTTTCAAGGAGAAGAGGAACTGCGGGGGGAAACAATGGACGCAACGCGTGCCCGGGCGATTTACGAAGCAATCGTCCGGCGCCATCGCGACCCCGCGCTCATCGAGCTCACTGGGCATGGCCTCGTGCGTGCGCGCGTGTTTCCATTCGGACCCGGCGAGACTCGAAACGTCACCCTCCGCTATACACAGGTCCTGGACCGAACGGGCGATGCGTTGCGCTTTCGTTACATCGCCGGATCCAGGCGCACACCCGCGACGACGGTCAGGCCGTTCCCGGCACCGGCAGACCGGGACGGTGTGGCAACCACTTTCACGATCGTGGCCGAGCGCGGCAGCCGCTTCGCCGAGCCGTTTTCGCCTACGCACCCCCTTCGGACCTCCCGCGAGGGCGATCGCCTGATCGTCCGGCCCGTGGGCGAGTTGCACGGCAGCTTCGAAGTCTTTCTGCCGTTCGACCGACCTGGTGCCGGCATCACGCTCGCCACACATCGCGTGGACCAGGAGGACGGGTATTTCATGCTCGCCCTGTCGCCCGGCCAGGTGCAGGAAGCGCCGGCGCCGCGCGACATCGTGGTCGTGGTGGACGTGTCCGGGTCGATGTCGGGCGAGAAGATGGAGCAGGCACGTCAGGCGCTGCACCAGTTGCTCGGCACCCTGAGCGAACGGGATCGCTTTCGGCTCATTTCCTTCAGCAATCGAGTGGAGTCGCACAGGTCTGATTGGACCGGGGTGACGCGTTCGACCGTCGAGGACGCCAGGGCGTGGGTGAACCGGCTTGCCGCGTCTGGCGGCACGAACATCGCGGGTGCTCTGGACGAAACGTTCCGAATCGGGAGTGAAGAAGGACGCCTGCACCTCGTGATCTTCATCACCGATGGGCTGCCGACGGTCGGGGAGACGGATCCCGATCGGATTGCCGCTCGTGTCGAAGCCTCGCGGGGCGAGGCACGGATTTTCGCCTTTGGTGTCGGCTACGATCTCCACACATACCTGCTCGAGCGAGTAGCGGTGGCCGGACGCGGCACGGTCGATTACGTCGAGCCGGGACAGGATGTTGAGGCCGCTGTTGGCGCGCTGGCCATGCGGATCAGACATCCTGTGCTGGTGGACCTCAGATTTGGCGGGTCCCCCGTACGGCTGACCGATTTGCAGCCATCACGCCTGCCGGACCTGTATGCCGGCCAGGACCTGGTGGTGTTCGGCCGATACGAGTCCATGGGAAGAGACGTCACCGGGGATGTAGCTATCGCGGGAGGGCGCAACGGACGCACGGAGCGTTTCACAGCCACTGCTGAGTTCCCTGCGCAAGCCGCCTCGGGTGCTTACATCCCCGGGCTCTGGGCCGCACGGAAAGTTGGCGAGCTGATGAGAACCATCCGTGTAGAGGGCGCAACACCCGAACGCGTCGCGGAGGTGCGCGACCTGGCGCTCCGATACGGCTTGCTGACCGAATATACGTCTTATCTCGTACAGGAACCCGGCAGTAACGTCGCCAATCAACGCCCGAGCCCACTCTTCGCGGCCAGCGTGGCACCGGCGAGCGTAACCGGCGAAGCAGCTGTGGACGCCGCGAAGACCGCGTCGGTGCGGCGCGAGGCTCGTAGCCTGGCCGATCTGGCCGCTGCCGAGAGCAGGGCTGGTGGCCAGGGTGGCGTCGGCGACAATGTGCGAACCGTCGCCGGCCGCAGCTTCCGGCTGGAATCCGGCGTATGGATGGACGCGGCGCATTCCGGGCGAATGGGCGTCCAGGTCCTGGAACCGTTCAGCCAGGCGTACTTCGAGGTGCTGGCGCGGCTGCCCGAGCTGCACTCCTATTGGAGTGCGTTCGAGAGCGTGACGGTTGCCGGGAGCCGCGTCTCGATTCGTGTTGCGGCCGGGGGTCGATCGACGATGACGACGGCCGAGATCGAGCGGCTCATCGCCGATTTTCGTGGACGATAGCCTAGCGAGGCTCCGCCTCAGACGGGCGAGCATGTTGGCAGCGGCTCCGCCTCGCTAGGTTGGCAGTATCTCCTGCCCGCACTCCGTGCGGGCGAGACGTCTTGAACGGCCAGTCCGAAACTTGTCTCATTCGTAAGGATGCTGGCCGTTCAAGCCGTCTAGCGGCGATGCGCCGGGCCGTTCGCGTCGGCGTTACGGAGAAGGCACTCGCGTGATCATCGACTGGGGCGCGCTGTACGAGGAGCTGTATCCCGGCCTCGTGCGTTATCTCCACAGCAAGGTGTGGGATGGCGACCGAGCCCGGGAGCTGGCACAGGAGGTGTTCGTGCGGGCGCTGCAGACACGCCCCGACAATCCGCGTGCATGGCTGTTCACCGTAGCCGCCAACCTTGCGCGTGACGAGACGAGGGTGGTGGTTCGCAGGAAGAAGCACCTGGCACTGCTGAAGAGCGAGGCGGCGGCCGATCCGCCGCGCATCGATCCCGTGGCCGTGATGGAAGCAAGCGCGCGAGCCCACGTGGTGCGCCGCGCGCTCGACGCGCTGGCGGCACGCGACCGCGAGGTTCTGCTCCTGCGCGATGCGGGTCTGAGCTACGCTGAGATCGCCGAGCAGACGGGACTGGCGGTGGGCGCAGTGGGTACTACGCTGTGCAGAGCGAGGAAGCGGCTCGTGGAGGCGTACGCGTCCCTGGAGGAAACACATGCGGCACGTGGATGACGGCACAATCCACGCCTGGCTCGATCGGGAAGTGACGGATCCCGCGGAAGCCGTGCGGATCGAGGAGCATCTGCGCGAGTGCGCCGAGTGTCGCGCTCGGCTCGACGAGGCGCGCGCGATTCTCGAGCAGTCCGAGTCGCTACTCGCGATGGCCGCTCCTGCCGGGGATCCGCCCGCCTTCGACATGGTCGCGTCGAGGGCGTACGGCCAGGCATCCGTGTCTGCGCTCGATGGTGCAGGTCCGGCTTCCGTATCATCCGGTCGCGGGGGACGGGGGAGCCGAAGGTGGATGATTCCCGCAGGCTGGGCGGCGAGCGTGGCGCTGGCGGTGGCGATTGGCTGGACAGCCCGGGACCTGGCAACCCGCGCGGCGGCGCCAGCGATGGAGGTCCGGCTCGCTCAGGCGCCGAACGACGGCACGACGGACACCAGCGCGCGCGTGGGATTGGCTGACGGGTTGCTCGAGCCCCCGCGCACCCAGGCTGTGTCTGAGGAGGCGGTCACTGCGGCTGACGCGCAGCTGGCGGCACCGGTACCGGCGGCTGTTGACCGTTCACGATTCGAAGCAGAGAACACAGCGGGTGCAGTGGGGACACCGGAAGGGGTACCGAGCGAAATGCAGGCAGGACGAGGATTGCCGGCACTCGAGCAAGACCCACCGGCCAAGTCAACCGAGGCACCGGCGCCCGCGGCCCCCCCGGACGCATCCGTTCCAAGTGGGGAGAGTGCCGCGCCTGTGATGCGGGCCCCCATTCCGGGCGCACTCCCATCAGAGAGCGTAACGGCGATACCAGCACCCGCGGCCGCACCGCCGGAGGTCACGGATCGAATGGTGACGGGCGGCCTGGTTGGAATGGCGCGGGCCACGTCGTCCGGCGTGCCGGACGCGGAAATGGAGGCGACCGGGTGGCGCATAGTGCCGCGCACGGAAGCGGCTGCGCGGAGCGGCATGCCGCTCTACGGCATCGACCGCATAGCACCCGTCGTGACTGCGACTAGTATGGATGGACGGACCGTGCGCACGATTTACCGGCTGGAGTCAGGCGATCGGGTCGAACTCCTTCAGCACCGACTGGCAGACGAGGTCGATCGGAGCGGCGCGCTGCTCCAGGCCGCGCGACCTGTGCGTCCGTCCTCGGTACGCGCGCCCGGGGTGGCCGCCAGCGATGTGGCCGCTGTGCATGAGTGGACCGCCACGCGGGGCAACGTGCGAGTGACGTTGAACACGGTGTCCGACTCGGTCGATCTGGACGCGCTGGGATCGCGGCTGCAGGTGGATTGAATCCGCACCGTCTGCTCGTGAGCGTGGCGTGACCTGCTCTGTCCGGTGCTTCAAGTAAACTGGCCCTGCTCATGCCCGCCGCCGCGCCAACCGGAACGCTCACGCCGCCACTCAAGTGGGCCGGAGGGAAGCGTTGGCAGGTCCCGCATCTCAGGCCGCTCTGGAATGCCCACGCGGATAGACGGCTCGTCGAACCATTTTGTGGGGGCCTAGCGGTCACGCTCGGACTGCTGCCGCCCCGTGCCCTGCTGAACGACGCCAACCCGCACCTCATCAACTTCTATCGCTGGCTCCAACGTGGGCTCACGCTCGAGATCCCGATGGCGAACGACGAGCGCCTGTTCTACCGCCATCGCGCACGGTTCAATGCGTTGCTCGCCAGCAACCAGGGAGACAGCGAAGAGGCCGCGCTCCTGTTCTACTTCCTGAATCGCACGGGGTTCAACGGGCTCTGCCGGTTCAATCGTTCCGGTGAGTTCAACGTGCCGTTTGGGCGGTATGCGCGGATCCGGTACATGCGCGACTTCAGCGCATACCGTGACGCGTTTGCGGACTGGTCGTTCACCAGTGGAGACCTCGAACAGGTGCCCCTCAGGCGGAGCGACTTCGTTTATGCCGACCCGCCGTACGACGTGGAGTTCACGCAGTATTCGAAAGGCGGGTTCTCCTGGGAGGATCAGGAGCGGACGGCTGCCTGGTTGGCGAAGCACCGCGGGCCCGTCGTGCTCGTCAATCAGGCGACGGCCCGCATCGAGCGGCTGTATAGGCAGCTTGGGTATGACGTGGATTTTCTCGAAGCGCCACGCCGGATCAGTTGCACTGGCGACCGGACGCCGGCACGCGAGATCATGGGAACCCGCAACGTGTGACGCCACGCAATACCAACACCGGCGGCGTATTGGAGGCAATGGTGTTGCCGGCGCTGATGCGCGGCGGCTACTGGTGCCGGCAGCAGGTGCACGTGGGCGCACGCTGCGGTGGAGGCATCCACAGAGTCGACGCCCTCGCGGAGAAGGCAGGAGAGTCGATCCTGATTTCCCTCAAGTGGCAGCAGACGGGCGGCACGGCCGAGCAGAAGGTGCCGTTCGAGGTGATGTGCCTTGCCGACGCCGTCCGCAGCCAGCAGGCGGCACGAGCGTACCTGGTGCTCGGGGGCGATGGCTGGACCCTGCGCGGCTACTACACCTCGGGCGCGCTCGCAGACCATCTGATCCACGCACACCTCGTCCGCATTGTCACGCTGGAGGCGTTCGTTCGTCTCGCCAACAATGGGCAGCTCTAACCCGATCGAGTCTCACAGTTCAGATGAGTTGCGACGGGGCTGCCCGACTCGTGTCGCGACAACGGAGAATATTGAGCGTTTTGCAGGAGGAGCAGCGCCGTCAGCGGCATGCCTTCGCGGTCGAATGCCGCCGCAGTTGTGTCCGGGCCACCTGGTCGAGTGGACGCCGCACGGACGTGCCACAATGCCTTTCGCGCTCGAGGAGTCGCACTCAGTGGAAGGCTGTGCAGCCTTTGTCCGTTGAATCCCGATGAAGAAGATCTTCGTGAGTCATGTCCGCGAAGAGAGCGCCGCGGCGATTGCCCTGAAGCAGCAGCTCGAGGCGGCGGTTCCCGGCGTGACCGTCTGGGTCTCGAGCGTCGACCTGTCGCTCGGACAGGCCTGGCTCCAGGCGTTGGAGAAGGAGCTGAAAGGCGCCAAGGCGCTGTTGGTGCTCTGTGGCGGCCAGTCGGCAACGAAGCCCTGGATCAATTTCGAGAGCGGCTTCGGTCACGGCAAGCGTATCCCGGTTGTCCCGATCTGCCATCGTGGACTGCGAAAGGAACACCTGCCCTATCCACTTTCCATGTTCCAGGCGTGCGAGGCGGGCGATCCAGACGACTGTGCCAGACTTGTCGGGCATCTCTCCACCCTGCTCGGGGTTGGAATCGCACCTGGCTTCGTGCCCCGAACCATGAGCATGGCGCTGACTCCGCGCCAGACGCGGAAGAGCGATATCGGCGTGCTGCTCGCCCATCGCCAGGCCGAATGGGCAATGATCGGTCCGAGCCTCTTCAAAGCCCCGGATGCACTTCCTCCCGCGTGGCGGAATCGGTGGACCCTTCAGCGCCTGATCAGCGAGGACAAGGTAGCCTCGGCGGATCTGGGCGCACTCGCCGGCATGCTCGTTGGCAGTCCGTGGCGATCCGCGATGTCCGCTGAGTGCATTACCGAGCTGGTCGACTGGGTGCGCGCCGGCGGCCGGATGCTGATGCTCGGCTTCGAGCTGGGTGATCGCCATCACGGCGCCAACCTGGGCGAACTTGCCCGGCGTTTCGGCATCCATCCGATGATCGACATCGTCGGACCACGAGACTATGGAACCGGCAAACCGTACAACGTCTGGATCGACTTCGAGACCGACGCTGGGCATCCACATCCGCTCACGCATGGCCTGGAGAGGATTCGCCTGCGAAACGTTCAGACGGTCATGGTGGAGCCAGGCGGCCATGAGTGGCTACGAGTCGGTGAGCACGGCGTCTTTCGGCCAGCCGGGGCTCACGTCTACTATCGAGAAGGCCAACTCACTCAGCCCGGTGGCGCGCAGTTCGAAGTCAATCGTGATGCCTCATGGATCCCGGTTGGTGTGGACGCGCCGATCGGACTCACACACGAAGGTGCTGTCCGTTTCCTGGGCACGTGGGACTTGTTGCGCGCCCCCGCGGGCCCGCCCGAGCACGGCACGTCCGCATTCCTGGAACGGCTGTTGAACTGGCTGGCTGGCGAGGGAATGCCAAGTGCTCCATGAGCTCCCGTCGGCAGCGATATACTCCTCAGAGGTCTGGCATCGGTCGCCACGCAACAATCATGCGGACAGTCATCGTCGTATCCGTCGTGGTACTCCTCGGGTTGACATCCGTCATTCTTCGTCAAGGAGCATCGTCCCCTGTGACCCCCGCATCCAACCCGCTCGTCGCACCATGGTCTGGCCCCTACGGCGGTGTACCGCCATGGGATCAGCTCGAGCCCGAACATTTTCCCGAGGCGTTCGAAGCGGCGCTCGCCGAGCGGCGGCGCGACATTGACGCAATTGCCACCAACCCGGCACCGCCGACTTTCACGAACACGATGGAAGCCCTCGAGCGGGCGGGCCGGATACTGGATCGCGTCAGCCCGCTCTTTGCCGTGGCGCGCCAGAACGTCACGACACCCGAATATCAGGCAGTTGCGCGCGAATGGCTGCCGAGGCTGACGGCTGCGTCCGACGCGATCTTCTTCAATCGTGCACTGTTCGAGCGGATCGAAGCCGTGTACGAGTCGCGCGCGGACGCGGCGCTCGATCCGGACCAGGTGCGCCTGACGACACGCGTCTACGAGGATTTCGTCCGGCGTGGCGCGAAGCTGGATGCGGACCAGAAGCAGCGTCTGTCGGCCATCAATCAGGAGCTCACATCGCTGTTTACGGACTTTCGCGCCAAGGTGCTCGCGGACGAGAACACGTGGATTGTCCTGCACGGTGAGGAGGAACTGGCCGGGTTACCGGACTCGCAGCGTGCCGCCGCGCGGGTGGCCGCCGAGGAGCGAAGCCTCACGGGAACGTGGGCCATCGTCAACACGCGGTCGATGGTCGATCCGGTCCTCACGTTCTCCAGCCGCCGCGATATCCGCGAGCAGGTCTGGAAGGCGTTCAAGAGCCGAGGCGACAATGCCGACGCGAACGACACGAAGGAGATCATTTCCCGGATCGTGAAGCTGCGCGCGGAGCGCGCAAGGCTCCTCGGTTTTGCGACACACGCACACTGGCGCATGTCGGACACGATGGCCCGCGATCCAGAGACCGCCCGGGCGTTGATGTCGAAGGTCTGGCCGGCCGCCCTCGCGCGCGTCAGGGAAGAGGTCGTCGATATGCAGGCGCTTGCGGCGCAGGAAGACGCTCACTTCGTCATCGAACCGTGGGATTACCTCTACTTCGCGGAGAAGGTCCGGAAGGCGAAGTACGACGTGGACCAGGCGGAGCTGAAGCCGTACTTCGAGCTGGACAATATGGTGAGTGCCGCCATCTGGTCCGCCGAACGGCGGTATGGCCTGACGTTCACCGAGATCACGGGTACGGTGCCGGTCTTTCACCCGGACGTTCGCGTTTGGGAAGTGACCGATACAGCAGGGGGCGATCACGTCGGGCTGTTCTATCTGGACAACTTCGCGCGGCCGGGCAAGCGTTCCGGGGCCTGGGCGGGCTCGTACCGCGATCAAAGCCGCTTCGACGGAGCAGTGACGGCCATCGAGTCCAACAACAACAACTTCGTGAAAGGAGCCCCGGGCGAACCGGTGCTCATCTCACTCGATGATGGCCGCACGCTGTTCCACGAGTTCGGCCATACGCTCCACGGGTTACTGCAGGACATCCGGTATCCCGGGCTGTCCACGACGCCGCGGGATTTCGTGGAGTATCCGTCACAACTCAACGAGGAGTGGTTGCTCACGCGTGACGTGCTCGACCGCTACGCCCGCCACTACGAGACCGGCGACCTGATGTCGCCGACACTCGTCGACAAGATTCACCAGTCCCAGAAGTTCAACCAGGGCTATGCAACCGTGGAGTATCTTGCCGCCGCGCTCCTCGACATGGAGCTCCACACACGGCCAGAGGGCGTCGAGGACATCGCAGTGTTCGAACGCGACATGCTCCGGGACATCGGCATGCCCCGCGAAGTCGCGTTGCGCCATCGCATGACGCACTTCGATCATCTCTTCGGGAGCGATGCCTACTCGGCGGGGTACTACAGCTACCTGTGGTCCGAGGTCATGGCGGCCGACACGTGGCAGGCGTTCCTGGACGCTGGAAGCCCTTGGGATGAGACGTTGGCCACCCGCTTGCGCACCTACATCCTGTCCGACGGCAATACGGTGGATCGCGCGGAAGCCTATCGCCGGTTCCGCGGTCGCGATCCCGAGGTCGGTGCGCTACTCGTCCGGCGCGGGCTGCCGGTGGACTGATGTAGGCCGCGACAGCCATCCTCACGCCAGGCCGTAGATGCCGCCGAACTTCCCCTCCAGGTACCGGAGATACGGCTCCGGATCGACAGCCGTGCCTGTGGCCTTCATCACCAGTTCCTGCGGCTCGTACTTCCGCCCATACTGATGAACGTTCGTGCGCAGCCACTCGAGCAGGGACGAGAACTCGCCCCTCCTGATGTCGTCGTCGCGATCCGGGTGCACCCGACCGAACGCTTCCCAGAGCTGAGCGGAGATGAGATTGCCGAGCGTATAGGTCGCGAAGTACCCGAAAAGACCGGCGGACCAGTGGATGTCCTGAAGCACGCCCCTGGCATCGTCCGGTGGGGTGAGCCCGAGATACTCGCGCATGCGCTCAATCCAGATCTCCGGTAGATCCGCGACACGCGTGTGGCCTTCGATGAGGCCAAGTTCCATTTCCACGCGCAGCATGACGTGCAGGTTGTAGGTGGCTTCGTCGGCTTCGACACGGATGAGCGACGGCTGCACCTGGTTGACGGCCCGATAGAACTGGTCGCGGCCGACCTCGCCGAGCTGCGACGGAAATCGTTTCTGCAGTGCCGGATAGAAACGCTGCCAGAACGGCCGCGATCGGCCGATCTGGTTCTCCCAGAGACGGCTCTGCGACTCATGGACGCCAAGCGACGCACCGCCTTCGAGCAGTGTGCGATGCCAGGTGCCGGCGACGCCCTGCTCGTACAGCGCATGACCGGTCTCGTGGAGCGTTCCGAACAACAGTGACAGCGGCTGCCCTTCCACCCATCGCGTGGTGATGCGGACGTCGTCGCGGCTCAGACCGGCCGCGAACGGGTGGGCAGACTTGTCCTGCCGTCCGCGCTTCCAGTCGAACCCGAACGTCGTGATGACCTCCTCGGCGAAATCCAGCAACCCGGCCTCTGTGTACTGTCCGGCCAGACACGTCGCGTCCACCTGCGGCTGTTCGCCGATGCGCCTGATGAGCGCCACCTGGCGCGGCCGCAGCACGTCGAAGACGTGTCTGATGTCGGCGGTCTTCATGCCGGGCTCGTAGTCGTCCAGGAGGACATCGTAGGGATGATCGGCAGGAGGGAAGAACGTGACGTACTGCTGTTTGAGGGCCACGATCCGCTCGAGATGCGGCCGGAACGACGCGAAGTCCGAACGCGACCGTGCCTCGACCCATACGTTCTGGGCCGCCGAGGTCGCAAGGGCGTGTTCGGCGACGAATCCGGCCGGCACACGGGTAGCCTTTGCGTAGTCGTGAGCCGTCACAGAGACGAGCCGGGACACATCGGAGTCGCGATCGTCACCCCCAATCTCCGCCTGTGCTGCCTCGAGCGCGCGTCCGACCGTATCGCTCGTCAACTTCTCGTGCGCGAGCCGGCGAAGTGTGGCTGCCATCTCCCCGTGTGCCGCTGCCCCGCCAGGCGGCATGTAGACGCGCTCGTCCCATTCGAGCAGGTCGGCGGCACGGCGGAGGTCCATGACTTCGCCGATGAGGTCGGTCAGCGTGGCAAGTGCACCAGCAACAGCAAGCGGCATGTCCACGATCTTACCGTCGTTTCTCGCAAATCTTCATGATGCACAGCCGTGCGTGCGGCCGGCATAAGAGCGTGTGATCAATCACGCGCTGCGCGACTTCCCCAGTGCTCGCCGGTGTTGGCGCACCGAAGCCGGTGCCGGCGGCCGGGTATGCTGGGCGCCGCGACCTATGACTCGCGGGATCCGGATCACGTAAAACGCGCCCGCAGCGTGAGAGCCGCGCTGGTCACGGACCAGCGCGGGTGGTGACCCCTCGGGCGACGGGCGCGTTTTTCCGCGCGATGTCATCGGGAGCCAGCCCAGCATGCCCGGCCGCCGGCACGGGATTCGCGAGCCCTATGCCTGGGCGCTCTGCACCGGTGCACAGCACGTGATTGCTTCACACGCTCATTAGGCGGCCCGACAGTGTCACGATTAATCGGGACTCCGTTCACGCCGTCGGTAACGGTGGCTGTGGAAACGGCTCGGGTGGGGACGGTATCGGATGCGGCTCGGGGAGTGGAACCGGAGCCGGGTTCGGTTCCGGATGGGGCTCGGGCCGTGGAGGGTGCGGTTTCTCGATATTGGTCATGCTGTGGCAGGCACTATGCTCCCCGCTACGCGCCCGGAGTCGCCCTGGACGTGAACTTGGGCGCAGCGCGGCAGCACGCTGCCGCGCCACGTCCCGGATAGGTGTTAAAACAATACCGCAACATCGACGATCACCCCGCGCGGACTGTAGACGACGACGTGCCCGTCGATGATGCCTCGTCGGTAACCACGAGGCACGGCAACCATCTCACGCTCGATGTACACCGGCACCGGACGCATCCGTTTCGCCCACCCGGGTGGCAGATGGCCGGTTCGATAGTAACGCTTCCGCAATCCCGGTGGGAGTGGCCGATAGTAGGGACGGTAATACTCTCTCACCACGTAGACATCTCGTTCGCGGAAATACCGGGCATCGCCACGCGCGTAGCGAACTTCGACTCGCCGGTCGTACCGCCCTTCGACCCGTCGTTCTCGTTCGTGCTTGCGTCTGTCCCCGGCCTCCGCATGGTCCGCAAACGCCGCACCACCCAGGAGCATGCCGGCCACTGCCATCCACATCACCGCTTTCACGTCCCACCTCCAAGGTTTGGAGTGCCACGGGGAGCCTCCGCCGAACCTCGAGGGCAAACGCGCTGCCAAAGTCGAGCTGCATCAGCAAGTGCTTCTGGTGCTGTAGGTTGAGGTGATGCTTCTCGATTCGAGACACCGGCGTGATCGTCCTCGCAGGCGGACGCCCCGACACTCCGGGAGGTCACGTACGCAGGTCGTACCTTGGGAAGGAACGGGCCGATCCGGGTAGCGAGCGCCCGCAGGCGCTGCCATCGCGACACATCAGGTCAGAAACTACCCCATACAGCGGGGTAGTTTCTTGGGAGGCGAGTGTTTCAATCCCACGTGCCAGGTCTGAGCCCACCGCCTTCCAAGCGGTGAGCTTCCAGCAGGTCCGATCTGATTGGCGGCGTCGAGCTTGTGAGCACGTGGGACTAGCACGCGCGCGCTGTCGCGCGCGCAGGCCGCATCACTCCCGGTTCGCGGCAGGGCCGCTCAGTCGGGCAGCGCGAAGACGTAGAGCGCCTGGCCTGTCGCCGGAACTCGAATCTCGGGTGTGATCGTGGACGGAACCAGTCGTGGGCTCCCGCCCCCGAGCCCAGTGGTCACCGCGACGTACTGCTTCCCCTCGACGTTGAACGTGATGGGGAAGCCCTGGACCGACATGGCGAGCCGTGTCTGCCACAGTACCTTGCCCGTCCTGACGTCTACGGCTTTGAACCAGCGATCGAGGTCGCCCACGAACGCCACGCCACCGGCCGTGGAGATCACCGAGGTGAGGAACGACGCGCGCTGTTCGAGCGACCACATCTCCTCCAGGCTGTTCACGTCGTATGCCGCAAGTTTTCCGACGTTGCCGTTGGTGCCAGGCATTTCGTAGAAGCGCCGATCGGCTCCACCTCCGCTGCCGCCACCCTCGCGCTGCTCGATGGCCTGGGCCCGAATCGACAGGCAGCTCTGGCTGAGCGGAATGATCAGCTGGTTGCTGGGGCGGTGGTGGCTCATGGCCTGCCAGTTGTGTCCACCCTGCGTACTCGGACAGCTGTCAATCCACTGACCGATCTCATGATCGATGATGTCTCTCCGATACTTCGGTTCGCCCGTTCGTGGATCGATGCTGACCCACACGTTCTGGAAGACGGTCTCGGTGTGGCCCAGGTACTCCCCGGTCTTCCGATCGAGCTTCCACAGGATGCCGTCCTTGCCAACGGTGAACACGTAACGGGCATCGCCGGCATCCGCGAGCACGCGCTCGAAGACAATGTCGAGGTCCAGCGCCTCGCCCGGCGCGTGAGAGAAGTGCCAGACAAGCTTGCCACTCTCGGCATCGATCGCCACCGTGGAGCTCGTGTAGAGAGCCGTGTCGAGCGTGTCCATCCCGCGGCTTGCCGGCATCCAGGGCTTGGCCTGCGCAGTGCCCCAATACGTGATGTTCAATTCGGGGTCGTAGCTCCCCGTAATCCAGGTTTCGCCCCCGGCGCGGAACATGTCCGGGAGCGTACCCCACGTCTCTCCACCTGGCTGGCCGTCGGTGGCAACGGTGTAGAAGCGCCACAACTGCTTTCCCGTGGCGGCGTCGTATGCGCTGATGAAGCACTTTTGTTCCGAGTACACCTGGCAGCCGCCCATGCCCTGAATCACCATGCCGGCAGCAATAAGGGGACCGCTCGAGGTGCCTCGGCCGTCGGGCATCTCCACGTCCCAGGCAATCTTGCCGGTCCGTGCGTCCAGCGCAACGAGATGTGCGTTGCTCAGCGCCACGTACAGCTTGTCGTCGTACAGAGACATGCCACGCATGGCGATGTTCACGCCCAGCCGCTGTTCCCAGATCAACTCTCCCGTGCGGCCATCGAGTGCCTGGACAATTCCACCCGTGTTGTTCAAGAAGACCGTGCCGCTGGCCGCAAGAGGGGACGGCTGATTGGTTCCGCCTTCGTTCATGGGCCACACCCAGGCGAGCTGCAGGTTGCGGACGTTCTGCGTGGTGATCTGTGAGAGCGGACTGTAGCTCGAGGCGGCCTGGTCGCGGCGCAGCATGGGCCAGTCGCCGGGCAGGGGATCGCGCAGCATCGCATCGGTAATCTGCGTGAAGCTCCTGACTTCGCCGGCAACGGTCAGGCCGACGGGTCCGGTTGGCTGGCCGCGTCCTCCGCCCGCGTGCGCTGCACGGCAAAGGCGACCTGCGCCGCCAGGATATCGGCCAGCGTGAGCTCGGCGGGCATGAGATCGTGCGGCTGATCGAAATAGAGCATGAACTT
>CAZDLW010000137.1:0-14776 GCA_964505975.1 uncultured Bifidobacteriaceae bacterium
CCCGGCGCCTTGCCCGCCGCCCCGCGCACCCTGGGGTGCCTGGGCCAGCACGTTCGCCGCCCCGAGCGCCAGCATGAGCGCCAGGGCCCCACCAACGACTACACGTTTCATGAACAGCCTCCCACCGATGACCGGCGCCCCGCACCGGATCAACCGGCTGTCAGGGTCTCCCGGAACAACTGCAGCAGCTTACCCCAATGCCGCTCCGCTGCGTCACGGTCGAAGACCGGGTGCCCGGTCACGGCAAATCCATGCTTCGCATGCTCGTATGTCTCGAGGGTGTAGTCGGCGCCTGCGTCGGTCAAGGCAACCTCCAGCCGTTGCTGCTGCTCGATCGTGAAGCTTGGATCGATGCCCGCGCATCCGATGTACAGCCGTGCCCGCATGCGATCTGCCAGCAGATGGGGGCTGTCCGGCTTGTCGGTTGCGAGGGCCCCTCCGTGAAAGGAGGCCGCAGCGCTGACGCGATCCGGAAACGTCCCGGCCGCGCTCAGGGCAAAGCCTCCACCCATGCAATACCCGACGACACCGATCCGTCCGGCGCGCGCGACTGACACGCGCTCGAGCTGCTCGAGCACAGCCGCGGTGTCGCGCATGACCATCGTGTTGGTAATGGACTGAATCATGCCCCTGAAACGGTCGCGCTCCGGGCCCTCGCTGAACACGCGGGTCGCATCGAACGGTTCGAAGGCCCCGCTCCGGTAATAGAGGTTGGGCAGCAGGACCACGTAGCCGTTCGATGCGAGCCGCTTCGCCATGTCGTCTAGCTGTGGTCGGATTCCGAACGCATCCATGTAGAAGATGACCGCCGGCCACGACCCCGCCCCGTGCGGCTGGAAGATGTACACGTCCATCACTCCATCCTTGGTCTTCACGTCAATCCTGTCTCCGCTCGCGCTCACGGATGCCTCCACTCATCACTGCCACGACTGGCTCTCGCCCGACGCCCGATCTTATCCGTCTTGTCCGCCGGTCGAGCCCCGCTGCTATCGCACCTCATCGGACCCGTGCCCCGGATACGAAAAGCGGCGTCGCCCTTGCAGTGTTGTCCTGCGGTGAGTGTTGAACACATGGAGGAACACAACATGATCTATCGAATCGTCGGAAGTACCTGCGCTGCGGCGCTGCTCTCGTTCACGGTCGTCGCTGCTCAGACCCCGGCCGGCCCCGACTCTCACGCGGGAGAGGCGCGAGCCCAGCATCACGCCGATGGGCAGCAAGTCACGTTCGTCGGCTGCGTGCAGCGCGAAGACGAGTTCCTGAGCGAAGCACGCAACGAACAGCCCGAACTCCAGCCGACCGGCAATGAGTTCGTGCTCACACAGGTACGGATGGGGCAAGCCGGCGCCATCGGCACCACGGGCACCGAGCGCGAAGGCCACCAACCCGGTCACGCGCAGCCCGATCAGCCGGACGCTCAGCCCGCGCAGCCGGGCCAGGCAGGTCAACCGGAGCAGCCAGATCAGTTCGCCCAGCAGGATCGGCGCGACGACATGCCTGAGCGGGACAAGGTGTACAGCCTGACCGGTGACCGAGAGTTCCAGCAGTTCGTGGGACAGCGTGTGGAAGTCACCGGCACATTGAAGGACGACGCCGAGTCGCCCGTGGGCACGTCGGGTATCGATCAGCCGGGAGTGTCGCCGGAGGCCCAGGATCGCGATCGACAGGACTGGGATCGGTCCGCAGCCGATCGTTCGCCGGGAGCCGATGAACAAGACATCCCCGAGATCAACGTGACCGAAATCCGCCCGGTTGGCGGCCAGTGCTGACCGAGCCCTGCCGCGGATTGGCGAGCGTGTGCTGCCCCTGCCGAGGAGCCGCACAGTTGAAGCAGGCCTCGTAAGTCACGGTATCACTCGCCCAACTCCCCTGGGCGAGCCGTCTCGACCGGGACACCTGGACCCGTTCACCACCGAACGGTCAAAACGGCCGACCGCGACGCAACTGGTCGAGGACGCTGCCCGACGCACCGTCCGATGACTGCACAACCCGTCGCGCACGCCTGGGGGACCTAGGCGCGCGAAGCGCGCCGAGCAAATACTGGCAAACCGGCCATGGGGCTGTGCGTCATCGAGATATCAAGGGGCAGAGCCCCTTGGCTGGTTTTCCATTCGGGAGACCATCGCCCAATGGCGTCAGGACCGAAACACACATGCGCAGGCCGGACTCGTCGTCATCGCACGTTCCATGCGTGTGGGCGCGTCCTGGTGTTCGTGGCCGTCCTGGTATTCGGCGTATCCGGGAGCCTCGCGCAGCGATCGGATCGACCGCAGGGAACCGCATCTCCTCCAGCCGACGGCCCCTGTCTCGCCGTCGCGGGACCCAATTCGCCACCAGCAGTTCACGCCACGCCCTCAGCGGCGCAGCAGCGGCTCTGGCGGGCCGTAGCCGGGGTCTTCATCGCACTGCCCGCGCGAAGCTTTCTCGCCCCGAGGTCTGCCGACGACGCAACGACGTGCCGCTGACAGTGCGGAAGCTCACGACGCTCCACCTGAGAACGTAAGACAGCGGCGGATCGTTGTCACCTCATTCGACCCCCGACCGGGCGGAAATCCGTGCGGATGGACGTCACTCCATCCGTCACCACCTCTCGTGCCCGCGATCCTGCCGATCGCACCGACGGCGACCTGGAATAGGATCGTGCCGTGAAGGTGAAGGGTAGTGCGAGCGACCCGCTGTGGTACAAGGACGCCATCATCTACCAGGTGCACGTCAAGTCCTTCTGCGACGGCAACGGCGACGGCATCGGGGATTTCCAGGGACTGCTGCAGCGCCTGGATTACATCGAGGCACTGGGTGTGACCTGTCTCTGGCTACTGCCCTTCTTCCCGTCTCCTTTGCGCGACGATGGTTATGACATCGCGGACTACCGGGACATCCATCCCCAGTACGGCACACTGGAGGACTTCGATGCGTTTCTCCAGGCGGCTCACAGCCGCGGCATGCAGGTGATCATCGAGCTGGCGCTCAACCACACGTCCGACCGCCATGCCTGGTTCCAGCGCGCGCGGCACGCCCCTCGCGGTTCGCGCGAGCGCGACTATTACGTCTGGAGCGACACAGATCAGATGTATGCGGGCGTGCGCATCATCTTCGTGGATACGGAGCCGTCCAACTGGACGTGGGACGACGAGGCCGGGCAGTACTTCTGGCATCGCTTCTTCTCCCACCAGCCGGATCTGAACTACGACAATCCCGTCGTGCTCGACGAGATCCTCGGTGTGCTCGACTTCTGGCTCTCCAAGGGAGTGGACGGCCTGCGGCTCGATGCCGTGCCGTATCTCGTGGAGCGAGACGGCACGTCGTGCGAGAACCTGCCGGAGACGCACACCGTCATCAGGGCCATTCGGCACCACGTCGACGCACACTATGCGAACCGGATGCTGCTCGCCGAAGCCAACCAGCTTCCCGTCGAGGTTCGGGAGTATTTCGGGAACGGCGATGAATGCCACATGGCGTACCACTTCCCACTCATGCCGCGGCTGTTCATGGCCATCCACCAGGAAGACCGCTTTCCCATCAGCGAGGTACTGGCCCAGACCCCGCCAATCCCGGGTGTCTGCCAGTGGGCGATGTTCCTGCGAAACCACGATGAACTGACGCTCGAGATGGTGACCGATGAGGAACGGGACTACATGTATCTGGCGTATACCGCCCAACCGGAAGCCCGTCTGAACGTGGGCATCCGGCGCCGACTCGCTCCCCTGATGGGCAATGACCGCCGCCGGATCGAACTGCTCACCTCCCTGCTCTTCTCCCTCCCCGGTACGCCCATCATCTACTACGGAGACGAGCTCGGCATGGGCGACAATCTGCAACTCGGCGATCGGCACGGAGTGCGGACGCCAATGCAGTGGAACGCCGGCGTCAACGCGGGGTTTTCGAGCGCAGCGCTCGAGCGCCTGTACAGTCCCGTCATCGACGACCCGGTCTACTCGTACCAGGCCGTGAACGTCGAGGCCCAGGAGCACGACACCTCTTCGCTTCTCTATTGGATGCGGAACCTCGTGGGCTTACGCAAGCTGTTCCCCGTCTTCGGTCGCGGCAGCCTGGAACTGCTCGAGCCGGAGAACCAGCGGGTGGTCGCCCACGTGCGGCGGCATCAGGACGACCTCATTCTCTGTGTGGCAAACCTGTCGCGTCTCCCTCAACCGGTGGCGCTGGACCTCTCGGCCTTCGAAGGCATGGTCCCGATAGAGATGCTGGGATACACGGCCTTTCCCACGATTGGCCGTGAACCGTATCCACTGACGCTCGGTGCGTATGGCTACTACTGGTTTGAGCTCCAGCGCCGAGATCCCTGAAACCCGTTCCGAGACGGAAGGGCTCGATCTGGTGATCGGGCTCCCCGCTCGCGGGAGCGGTGTCGTCGCAGACGGAGTGATCGGCGCCGTCCGGGCATCCCTGGAGCCGCATGGTGCGGCCCTGCGCTGGCGTCTCATTGTCGCGCATCCCGCGGCGGGTGAGGCCGGGCGCGAGACCGCGCGCGAGGGGTCTTCGGATCTCATCGAAGTCCCCTATGCCGAACAGCCCAGCGATTCGCTGAACGTCGCGTACCACGGCCTGGCCGGACGGGCCCGCGCCACGCACGCCATCTTCGCCGAAGCGCGCGCGCGGAACGCCCGTGCGTGCGTCATCATCGACCCCCGCGCCCCGGTGAGCATGGCGGGCATTGAAAATCTGGTGCAGCCGCTGCTGCGTGATGCGGTGGATGTCGTTGCCCCGATGTACCATCGTCACCCGTACTCGGGCGCGATCGTGCACGGCGTGGTCTACCCGCTGTTCCGCGCGATCTACGGGGCACGCCTGCGCTATCCCATCGGGGCGGACATCGGATGCTCCGCGCGCTTTCTCGAATCCGTGCTGCCCGATCCCATCTGGGACACAGACGCAGCCCAGATTGGGATCGATGTCTGGATGTCGGCAACGGCCGTGCTGGGAGGGTTCCGCGTCGGTCAAGCCCAGCTGGGGGACCGGCTCGAGGAACGCGCCGGTCTCGATCTCCCGACGATCGTCGCTCAGGTCCTGGGCTTCTGCTTTTCGGACATGGAGCGCCGCGCCGCCCTCTGGCAGCGCATACGGGGCTCCCGCGAGCTGCCGGTGTTCGGGGGAACGCGGCCGGTGCCACCGGCCCCGGACGTGGACGTCGCCGCGCTCGCGGAGTCGTTTCGACTGGCCTCGCGCGAGCTCCAGGACGTCTGGACGCAGGTGCTCCCACCGCTGGCGGTGTTGCAGTGGCGCCGGCTCTCTGCAGCACCACTGGATGGATTTCGTGTGGACGATGCCCTCTGGGCGCGGACGATCTACGACTTCGCCATGGGGCACCGCCTGCGGGTCATCACGCGCGATCACCTGCTGCGATCGCTGACGCCGCTGTACCTGGCGTGGCTCGTATCGTTCGTACGAGACACGGCCAACCTGCCGCCTCCGGAAGCCGAGGCGCGGATCGAGCGGCTCTGCCACACCTTCGAGTCGGAGAAGCCCTATCTGGTGTCACAGTGGCGATGGCCGGAACGGTTCAAACCCGTCAAGCAGCGCCGGTAGCGTAGCCGCGACCGCCAGCCCTTGCCGCCTGGCGGCCGATGACGCGTCCGGCAGCTGAGAGAGAGAGGCAACGATGTGGGAGCAGGCCAAAGACATCCTGGGACAGTCGGTACTGCGCGCGGCCGAGAGCGTGGCCGCGTTCCTGCCTGGTCTGCTCGGGCTGATCGTGATTCTGCTGTGCGCTCTGGTCATCGCCATCATCGCGCGGGCGCTCGTGCTGCGAGGACTCCAAGGCATGCACTTCGATCAGCGGGCCGAGCACCTGGGCCTGGGCGCGCTCGCGGACTGGTCCTCTGTTGGCGGGCCGTCGCTCGTCCTCGCCCGCGCGGTCGCATGGGTCATCCTGTTCGCCGGGCTGCTGGCCGGCCTCAGCGCGCTCGATGCCGCCCTGCCCGAGGCCTTCGCGCGGACCGTCTTTGCCTACATGCCGAACCTGCTGGCTGCCTTGCTGATCCTGGTGATCGGCACGGTGATGGCCCGGTTCCTCGCCCGGTCCGTCCTGATTGGTGCCGTCAACATGCGCCTGCCCCAGGCCCGGCTGGTGAGCATTGGCGTCAAATGGCTCGTCCTCGTGCTGACGTGGGCGATGGCGCTGGAGCACCTGGGCATCGGCCGGCAGATCCTCACGCTGGCATTCGGCATTCTGTTTGGCGGCATCGTGTTGACGCTCGTGCTGGCCGTCGGCCTCGGCTCCAAGGATCTCGTCAAGGGCGCCCTCGAGCGGCAGTCCAGGGAACCAGGCGAGCGCACGGATAGGCTGACGCACGTGTAGCGAAGGGGGAAGGGGAGAGGGGAGAGGAGGAAGGGCTGGTTTAAACACAAGGGGGAAGGCGGAAGTCAGAAAGGCTGATCTGAAGGTCGATGGACGGGAGACAGGCATGACCGAGCAGCGGTTGCGCTTCTATCGGGCGTACGAAGCGCAGGCGGCTGCGTGGGACGCGGAATTTGCCCGTGTGTCCACCCGTTTCGCCGACCGGATGCAGTGTCGCAAGGGCTGCTCGACGTGCTGCAGTCAGATGTTCTCCATCTCACTCCTCGAGGCGGGCGCGATCGCACGCGCCGTCGAGGCCCTGCCGCCAGCCGAACGGGCACGAGTCCGCGAAGCCGCGTGCCACTACCTTGCAGAGGCACGCAGACAGGGGCTGACGACGGCCGAAGAGGGCGACGAGGAGACGGTGGCACCGCGCACCGGCGCGAGACTGGCGTGTCCGGCCCTGCTCGATGACGCGTGCGCGATCTACACGGCGCGCCCCTTGATCTGTCGAAAATGGGGCATCCCCGTCTTCGATCCGTCCAGGCCAGACCGACTGCACGCGTGCGAGTTGAACTTCCACGCTGGCGAGTCCGTCGACGCGGTGGACCTCGTGGCGCCACAGCAGACGCTGCTCGAAGAGTGGGCGCGCGTCAAGGACGAGATGAGGGATGCGCTGCACCTGCCGATCCGAAAGACCACGGTGGCCGAAGCCATCGTCGGTGGCATCGACGCCTTCATCTGAACGACCACGGCCTCAAAGGCGGTAGACTCCGCGCGCCACTGAAAGGCGGCGCTCAGATCTGGCACGTGGGACTGAACGACAGTCGAAGAAGACGGGCGGAGCGTCGCCCCGTCAGTCGGAGGCGAGCCCCAGCACGGTCATCGACGCATCGACGGTGAACTTGCGATAGTCGGAGAATTCCGAGCGACCACCGCGACGAATCGTCCTGATCAATCCGACCCTCGCATTTCCCGAGTAACTGGACTCCGCCGGCAACCAGGCCTCTCCGTTGACCTTGCGTCGCAGGAACGACAGCTGCGCCCCTTTGTGCATGCGCGCGACGAGGCCAAGACCCACCGCTACGGTCTCGATGGCCTGGGCCTCGAGTCGCACCAGCTCGAAATCCGTTTCGCTGACCCAGGCACGTACCAGGAAGTGCCGCATCATGCCACCCTCGCGCGTGCTCGGTCGAGCGTCGCGGCGGGGTGTCAGCGTGAACGCAATGGTGTCGTGCCCCTCGATCGACTCGCGTCCGCGCAGGTCAATCTCGAACACGCGAAAGATGTCCTCCACCCGCTCCGCCCATTCCCGGCGCTGCTCTTCCCACTGGCGGACCTGTCGCGCGTGCTCCCTGGCCGGCTCGTCCGCCAGCCGCCGAGCCAGCCGCTGGGCCTTCTCGCGGCGCTCCCGGTCCTGTCTTGCCAGTTGCTCCGCAGATACCGGCGTTCCGTTCCTGGCGACCAGCCGCTCCCAACGCCCCTCCCCGGGCAGCCCCGGATAGTTCTCGAACACCTCGACCGACTCGCTGGTGGCTCGCCCTTTTCCATCGAACTTCAGTTCGTGGCGGGACTCCACATACACGTAGCTGCTCTGCAGCGAATAGTCGGTCTGTAGACGCGTGCCCGCCTCGGCCAGGAAGGTGTCCCGGTCGGGCAGCGGGCGGTCCTCCGCGGCTATCACGAACGGGACGAGAAGAACGCCGAGGAGCACGGGAACGAATCGGGAACGGCACGCGCGAGGCCCGCACGGGTTCCGCCTTGCGATACGCGCAGTGTTTTGCCAGACGTGAGTATCTCTCATTGATTGTGAAGTGGGCCGGGTGGATGCGGCCAGTATCGCACGCATGCATGCCGGGCCGACGCGGACGGGATCCGCGTCCCTTTCTCTCCGACTTTCGGCTCCTGGACCGGTCGTGTCCAGTCCGCCAACAGCATGACCCGCACCTCGTCGTAGGACTTGTACCGCGCCTGGACCGGCCTACTCCGCATGACTCCCACCTGGACGACCCGCGCTACACTCAGGCCGGCCACGTTCGTGTGTGGCGGCGCCGTCGCTTCCCGCCTCCGCCGCATCAGGCCGCGGGCGCGCCAGAATCCCAATGCGCCGGGCTCACGCGAGCGACATGCCGGAGGAGAACCGCATGAAAAGCATCCGCCCGGTGGCGGCGATGTGCCTGGGGTTCACGCTGGCCCTGTCCCCCGCCGCGGCGGCCCAGGTCGATCTCGCCGGAGAATGGGCCGCGCTCTCCAGGCACGAGGACGAAGTGCACCGGATTCCGGGTCCGGAACTGGGAGACTATGCCGGCTTCCCCCTGAATGAAGCAGGCAAAGTGAAGGCCGAAACGTGGGATGCCTCCATCCTGTCGCAACCGGAACAGCAGGCGAGGCCGCATCCCGCGCAATACTCGATGCGAGGGCCGGGCCCGAACTTTCGCATGGCCACGGTCACGAACCCAATCACCCATGAGCTCGTGGCCTACACCATCACGAACCTGTTCGGAAACGCAGACCGGACCATCTGGATGGATGGCCGCCCACACCCCTCGCCGTACGCGGAGCACACGTGGGATGGCTTCTCGACAGGTGAATGGGACGGCGGCGCACTGAAGGTCACGACCACGCACATGAAGGCGGGTTTCGTGCACCGCAACGGCGTGGCGGCGAGCTCGCGGAGCACGATGACGGAGTATTTCATCCGTCACGATCGGCATCTGCTCCTCGTCACCATCGTCGATGACCCGGTCTACTTCGAGGAGCCACTCGTTCGAACCTCGAACTTCGTGTGGGCGCCGTCGCAAGTCATCCCACCACCGGTCCCGTTCGAGATCGTCGACGAAATCGCAGATATGCCAGACGGCCGTGTCCCGAGTTATCCCCTCGGCACCAGGCACATGGAATTCGCGCGCCGGTTCGGCCTTCCCCTGGAAGCCACTCGCGGTGGCGCCGAGACGATGTACCCCGAGTACACCAGGAGGCTCCACGAGATACAGCGCGACGGGATCGAACCCGTCGCGGCAGCCGATGCCAGGGCTGCCGCCCCGCGCGCAACGGCGAGCGTGCTTCCAATCCGAGACGAGGTCGAAATTCTCCACGTGCAGGGACGCATATACATGCTGGTGGCTGGAAGCACGAACGTCACCGCCCATGTGGGCGAACAGGGCGTGCTCCTCGTCGACACGGGCGAGGCGCACATGAGCGATGCGCTGCTCGCCGCGATCCGCACGCTTTCCTCTGCGCCCATCCGCTATATCGTCAACACCAGCGCGGGCGGCGATCGCGTGGGAGGAAATGCTCCGCTCGCCGCGGCGGGTCTGAACCTTGCGGCAGTGAACGCGCCCGGTAACTTCGGCATCCCGAGCGCGGCGGCGCCCATCATCGCCCACGAGAACGTGCTGCGTCGCATGAGCGCGCCCACGGGGCAGCAATCACCGTTTCCGTTCGGCGCATGGCCGAACAGCACCTTTGCCAGCCGGAAGAAGACGCTGCATCTGAACGGCGAGGGCATCGAACTGCTGCACCAGCCGGCGGCACAGGGAGACGGCGACGTGATCGTCTATTTCCGCGGCTCCGACGTGATCAGCACTGGCAACGTGTTCTCCACGACGAGCTACCCGGTGGTCGACGTAGACAACGGCGGCACGGTGCAGGGTGTCATCGACGCGCTCAATCGGATCATCGACGTGACGATCCCGCGATTCAACCAACAAGGTGGAACGCGTGTGGTGCCCGGCCGGGGTCGGATCTGCAACGAAGCCGACCTCGTCGAGTACCGCGACATGGTCACAATCATCCGCGACCGGATCCGCGGCATGGCCACGCAAGGGATGACACTCGAACAGGTAAAGGCCGCGCGCCCGACCATCGACTACGACGGCGTGTACGGCGCGATGAGCGGCCGCTGGACCACCGACATGTTCATCGAGGCCGTGTACCGCACGGTCAGCGAAACCGGGTCACAGTGACGCGCGAACCGGCACTTGTGACGTGCGCAGACTCCCCGGCCGCCCGTACCGGGATTCCGGAGCTCAAGCGCCGACGCATTGGAGACAAATTTTGCGACCCACCTGCGCCCCGTGCGAATAGAATCTGCTGCAGCCGTCCGCGGGGATCCCGCGACACACCTGCTGGCAGCCACTCCAGTGGAGGACTCATGCAGTTCACGAGATCTGCCCTGCTTGCCATCGCGCCATTCGCGCTTGGCCTCACCGTATTTGCTGGACAGGCGCCTCCGCCACCCGCCGCGGCCACGCCGCCGGCTGAGCCGGTCGGCCCACCGGCCCCCTTCTATACGCATATCGTGGCCACTGGCTTGCGAGGCGGGTATCAGGTGGTGGCCGCGGACATGAACGGCAACGGCAGGCTGGATCTCATCGCCCTTCCCAGCCAGGCCACCGAGCTCGTGTGGTACGAGAACCCGTACTGGACACCTCACGTCATCATTCGCGGCATGCCCCGGATGATCAACCTGGCCGCGGCAGACACGGATGGCGATGGCATCCCGGAGCTGGCGCTTGCCTATGAGTTCAGCACCAATGCCGCCCAGAGTCTGGGCAAGCTCGCCATTCTGAAGGCGAACGGCGACCCGCGCGGCCTGTGGACGGCAACCGAGATCGATGCCATTCCCACGTCCCACCGCGTTCGCTTCGCGAACATCGGAGGGCAGCCGGTCCTCATCAACGCGCCAATCCTCAATGCGAAGACCCGGGATGGCTTCAACGATCCGGATCGCCTCCCGGTTCAACTGCGAGCATATCGACCCCCGTCCTGGAGACCCGAGACCATCACGGAGGCCAATCAAGGCGTCGTGCACGGCCTGTTCGTTGGCGACTGGACGGGCGATGGCCGCGATGATGTGTTCACCGCCGGGTATTCCGGAATCTTCGTCCACACGCTTGGACACGACGGCCGATGGAGCCGCACCGAGCTGGCAAAGGGCAATCCCGCCGAATGGCCCCAGGGCGGCGCCAGCGACATCGCCGCCGGAATGCGGGGCGGAAAACGATTCTTCGTAACGAACGAGCCGTTTCACGGCAACCAGGTAGTCGTGTATCAGGATGCGGGCGGAACGTGGGATCGACACATCATCGAGACCGAGCTCGTCTTCTCGCACGCGCTGACACTCGTCGACAGCAATGGCGACCGGAACCACGAGATCGTGTCCGGCGGGACTCGCGCGCCGGCTGGCAGCCCGCGTGGCACGAAGCCAGGGGTCTTCTTCTATCGCCCGGTGGATGCCGCGGGACAGAAGTGGGAGCGTATGGTCCTGGACCCGAACATGGCCGCACAGAGCTGCATCGCGGCTGACATCACGGGCAACGGCCGCATGGACGTGGCCTGCATCGACGATGCGCTCAAGTGGTACGAGAACATGTCCCGGCCGTGAGCACCTCGCAAGCGCTGTCGCGGGCCGCGCCGTCGGGCTACCCGAGCTACGACCCGTGCCTCGCGTAGCTCACGACAATGGCCATCGAGGCCGTCGTGTCGGTGCGGCGAAACCCCGGAACTGGTTCGTTCAGGTACCTGAGCGCGTAGGCCAGGCGGGCCGAGATGAGCCGGTTCATCACCACGAGCAGCGACACGCTGTTCGACGAGCGCCAGTTGTCACGACGCTCGAGATCGGCGGTCACGGACGAGTCGGCCACGAGCTCTGAGATGGGCCCGGGCGTCCATCGGTACACGATGCTCGCAGTAGTACTCGCGAACCGCCGGTCGTCGGCGGCAATCCGCGTTTCGGTTGTCCCTCCGATTCCCAGGTCGATCCGTATCGCATGTGGAGCGGCGCTCGGTGAAAAGCTCAGGCCTCCTTCGCCCGTCGCCCGATGCTCGACACCGGCGAAGACGTCGCGGAGATACTCTCCGCGCGCGAACCCCTCCGTGCGGGGTGACAGACGCCAGCCCTGACGGGCGGTTGCAGTGAGCGACCGCGCGTTCTCGAGATCATCGGTGACGCTGCGCACGAACGCGACCCGTCCACTCGTGGTGGCGCGCCGGCCGCGGTGGATGGCGTCGGCCGCCGCACCCAGGGTCCGGGTCGAGGTGTTGCCACCGGTGGACACCATGGACAGTTCGGCCTTCGCCTCGAACACGGGAGGAACCCGGGGAACGACGCTGAACTGTGCGGCCACGCCACTCCCCTCGCCAGGCGGCCCGGAATGGCGGACGGCCAGCTGCCATCTCCCGTCGCGTTGATGCCAGACGTCCGTGATGAGGCTGCGCAGCAGTGCCGGCTGACATGTGGAAGGGTCCTGATCGAACGTCAACACGAACGACACCACGGCCGTGCCCTCGTGCTGCCGGACGCGGAAGTCTGCCATGTCGGCCTGGCCCCAGCACAACGCTAGTGCGTTCTTCAGCCACTCCTCGCGTGGCACGTCTGGAGAGCCTCTGAGGACATACTCGGGAGCGAGCAGGGCATCGAGCGTGTCACTGTCGCGCTCGTGAATCGCCCGGAAGAGTGCCGTTTCGAGATCGAGGAATTGCACCTCGTCCGCAGCCTGCACGGCGCCGCGGCCGGATTCAACCATCAGCGTCAGTAGGAGGAGCAATACAAGCATTGACTTTGGATGTGGACGCGAGGGGCCCCGGGGGGTTGACGGCCGCAGGACGATACGCGAGGCGATCCCAGGGTCCGTCGGCACGCACGTGCGCTGCCGCGTCGCTCAGTCGGCCGGTCCAATCCTCAGCAGCGCACCGGGGTTCTCATCGGTCAGCACGTAAAGCAGGCCGTCAGGACCTTGACGAATCTGGCGGATCCGCTGGCGGAGATCCGCCAACAGATTCTCCCGGCGCATTTCCTCGTCCTTCTCGTTGAACACGATGCGCTGCATGAGACCCGTACCAGCGATCTCCCCGAACCGGAGCCCACCAACGAAGACATTGCCCTTCCACGCGGGGAACCTGTCGCCCGTGTAGAACATCAGGCCCGACACCGAGATCGACGGCGTCCAGAAGACATGCGGTGGCTCCATGCCCTCCTTTGCGAACGCCCCCTGCCAGGGCCCCTGGTACGTGCGCCCAAAACTCACGAGCGGCCATCCATAGTTGCGTCCAGGAAGGATGATGTTGATCTCGTCGCCGCCGTTGGGCCCCATCTCCGCGTTCCAGATCGCTCCGGTCCTCGGGTGCACGGCAATCCCGAGCGTGTTGCGATGACCCAGTGAATAAATCTCCGGCCGATAGCCGGCACGTCCCACGAACGGATTGTCCGGGGGGACGGTCCCATCGTCGCGCAAGCGAAGCACCTTGCCACGGAGACCGCTCGTATCCTGCGACTCGATGACGTTCACCCCGGACGTGCCGGTTGTCATGTACAACATTCCGTCCGGGCCGAACACGATCGTGGACGCCGAACCGCCAGCACCGTCCCACCACGGCTCGGCAATGAGCAAATCCTGCACATCCTCGAGCGCCATGCCTACCAGCCGCCCACGGGCGAGCGTCGTGGCCATCAGCCCGTTGTCGCCGGGCTTCGTATACGTGAAGTACACCAGGCCGTTTTCCGGAAAGCGCGGGTGCAGTGCAAGATCCATGAGGCCGTTGAGGCGCATCGCTCGCACTTCGGGCACACCGGCAATTGGTTGCGCGTCGAGCACGCCGTTCCTGATGATTCGCAGGCGCCCGTGGCGCTCCGTCACGAGCATGTTCCCGTCGGGCAGGAACACCAGGCTCCACGGATTGACGAGCCCCTTCGTCACGACCACGACGCGAAACCGCGTTCGTTCGGCGGCCTCGAAGACCCAGGGTCCGTCGCCCAGCGGCTGGCGGGGAATGCCGGCCACAGGCGCAGCCGGCGGTGGTGACACCTGGCCGGCACCCTGCCTGCCCTGGGCTGCCGGTGCCTGCCCGACCAGCACGTCAGTGCCGACTGCCATCACGAGAACGGCGACAATCCAGGCCGTTTCAATCCATGACGGTCGTCGGCGTCCGCGATGTTCCTGTGATGGCATCACGAATCCTCCTCGTCCTCTATGAGGGCAAGCGCTCGCGCGAGCACTCACCCTCACACCTGCATCCCCCACCGCCGGACGGTCCGATCCTCGATGGTCTTGAACACGACGTGCTCGACGAACAGACCGAACAGAATCACGGTGAGCAGGCCGGCAAAGACGTTTGGAATCAGCAATTGATTCTTGTTCTCGAAGATGTACCAGCCGATGCCGCCGGAGCCGGAACTGACGCCGAACACCAGTTCGGCGGCAATCAGCGTCCGCCACGCAAACGCCCAGCCCACCTTCAGACCCGTCAGAATGCTGGGAAACGCACCCGGAATGAGAATCCGCGTGATATAGCCGACGGACGACAGCCCGTAGTTCTGCCCTACCATCTTCAACGTCGGGCTGATCGCGCGGAAGCCAGCATATGTATTCAACGCAACGGCCCATAGCACGGCATGGATCAGCACGAAGATCACACTGCCGTCGCCAAGGCCGAACCAGATGAGCGCGAGCGGCAGGAGCGCGATCGACGGCAGCGGGTTGA
>CAZDLW010000138.1:0-14704 GCA_964505975.1 uncultured Bifidobacteriaceae bacterium
CACCGAGCGGCGACGAGATCCTCTACGTCACGGCGTACGATCCGTCGGGGGTGGGTCTCTTGAAGGTCGGGGCTTCGCACAACGACATGTGGTTAAGGCATTCGACCTACGGAAACTACAATCCGCGCCGTTCGTCGAATGGCTGGATCGCATTCAACGCCAGGGCAGACAGGTGGGCTCCACCGAAAGTGTTTGTGGCCAAGGTACAACAGTCCGTCATTGCACCCGAGAGCGAATGGATCCTCGTCAGTCAGGATGGCGAGGCGCCAGGCTGGTCGCCCGACGCGAGCCTGCTGTACTTCTGGTCGGATCGAGATGGTTCGCCCTGCCTGTGGGCGCAGCGTCTCGACCCGGCGACGAAGCGACCGACCGGCGTGCCGCTGGGCATCCAGCACTTCCACACCCGAGGGCTGTCGTGGAGGAATCTGTACCTTGGCGCTGCGGATATTGCAGTCGCGCGGGACAGGATTATCTTCAACCTCGGCGAGCACACGGGCAATATCTGGATGACGCAGCCACTCCGGACGCCGGATTGAGGATCGCATCTCGACCTCGTCAGATCTGATCGATACGGTTGCCGCTTTCGGTCGAGGATCTCCGTTCGTTGCCCTTCATGATACGGCGTGAACGGGCCGGCGTTGTGCAGCATCCGGAAGCGCTCGCGCACCGCTCTGCGGGCTTCGGGGGTTCGACTTGTCAGCGTGTCTTCCGACAGGCGCTGGCGCGCATGCGCCGCGGGCCTGAGAGGCACAACCTGAGTCCGGGCGAGGACCTCTCCCGGAATATCGGAGGCGGGAACGTCGATCTCCTCGAGTGGAAACAGGGATGCTCACAACTTCGTCAGCGACCCTGACGACCGTGTGCTGGCAACGTCGGTCTCGACGACCTGGTCGGCCGCGCGATCTTCGAGGACCTGGAGAGCCTGCTTGACCCGTCTTACGTTCTCCGGAGCCGGTCAACCAGCAGGTCGATGTCTTTCGTGGTCCGCCCGCCGCCATGTGCGATGACGGCGAAGCCGCCGATGAGGATGTAGCGGGCCCCGGCGGCATTCAGCGCGCGGCAGATCCGGACGACGTCTTCGATCTGAGGCTCGCGTGCGTACGGGCCATCGTGCGCGTCATCCACGCGTCGGCCTCCTCGAAACTGTGAAACCGGTAGACACCTCGCGGGACGACGGCTCCTGTTCCACGCGGTGCGGCCAGCGTGTGCTGGAGGGCGGCTGGCTGCCCGCCGCGAATCCGGCGATGACCGACGCAGACCGCGCCCATTGCACAACGTGAGACTCACCTGCTAGTCTGAGGCGCTCACGACAGCGAGGAAGAAACCCATGGTCCTCACTCCGGGGACGCGCCTGGGCCCTTACGAGATCCGGGGCCCGCTCGGCAAAGGCGGCATGGGTGAAGTCTACCGTGCCACCGATACCCGTCTCGATCGCACGCTCGCCATCAAAGTACTCCCGCCGGATCTGGCTGGGGACCCGTACCGAAAAGCGCGCTTCGAACGCGAGGCTCGGGCTGTTGCGAGCCTGAATCACCCGCATATCTGCGACCTGCACGACGTCGGGCACGAGCGCGGCATCGACTTCCTGGTGCTCGAATACCTCGAGGCTCCGACGCTGGCCGAGCGACTGCTCAAAGGTCCGTTGCCGCTCACTGAGGTCCTGAGCCATGCCATCGGGTTGGCGGACGCGCTCGATCACGCGCATCGCCACGGCGTGGTCCATCGCGATCTGAAGCCGGGCAACATCATGCTGACGAAGTCGGGCGTGAAGGTCCTCGACTTCGGGCTTGCCAGCCTGCGGCCCATCGACTCGCTTGCGGCTGTCGATACGGCCGCGGCGGGCGACCGTGGGCCATTGACGTCGGCTAATGCCGTCCTCGGAACGCTGCAGTACATGGCACCTGAACAGCTCGAAGGACGCGAGGCCGATGCGAGGACCGATGTCTTTGCGCTGGGGGTTGTGGTCTACGAGATGGCGACGGGGCACCAGCCCTTCCGCGCGGAGACACAAGCGGCGACCATCGGCGCAATCCTTCACACCGACCCGGCACCGATGGCGACGCGGCGGCGCGAAATCCCGTCGGATATCGATCGTGTAATCGCCCGTTGTCTGGCGAAGGACCCGGAAAACCGGTGGCAGACCGCGCGGGACCTGCTGCTCGAGCTGCAATGGATCGCGGAAAGCCTGCAATCGAGGCTGCCGCCAGCGCGCGTCGGAAACCGCCGAGTCCCTGCCAGCCTGCCTTGGGTGGCCGCCGTGGTCCTCGCGCTCTCTACGATGGTCCTCGCCGTCCTCCACTTTCGCGAGCCGCCGATCGAGCGGCGCGTTGTCCGCCTGTCGGTCCTGCCGTCGCAGCCCACCTCCGATTTCAGCCTCTCGCCCGATGGGCGCGTCCTGGCGTTCATTGGCGGGCGCGAGGGAAACACTCGCCTCTGGATTCAATCGCTCGACTCTCCCTCGCCGCATCCTGTTGATGGAACCGACCGAGCCGAGTTTCCCTTCTGGTCGCCCGACGGCCGGTTCATCGCGTTCGGAGCCGATGGCAAGCTCAAGAAGGTGGCGGTCTCAGGGGGCCCGGTGCAAACGCTGTGCGGCGCGCCGTCAGTGCTCGGCGGCACGTGGAATCGAGACGAAGTCATCGTCTTTGCACCTGGGAACAGAACCGCGTTGTATCGGGTGCCGGCTGCCGGAGGTGAACCGGCGCAGGTCACCACGCTCGACCAGTCACAAGGCCAGAACACGCACCGCTGGCCACACTTTCTGCCTGATGGCCGGCGTTTTCTCTATCTGGCGCGGAGCACCCGGCCGGAAAACAGCGGGATCTATGTGGGATCGCTCGACACGCCCGAGGTGACGCGGGTGATGAGCAGCGATTCGAGGGCGGCGTACGCACCTCCCGGCTACCTGCTCTTCGCGCGCGACCGGGCACTGCTCGCACAGCCATTCGATACCAATTCCCTGCGGCTGGTCGGCGATTCCGTCGAAGTTCTCGAGGACCTCCAGTTCAGCAGAGCTGACGGCTATGGGAGTTTCACGCTTTCCGAGCACGGCGAGCTGGCCTTTCAACCGAGCGCGACCGCGTCCCCTCGCTCGGAGCTGGTCTGGTTCAACCGCGCAGGCCAGCGACTCGAATTGCCGGTTGTGCCCGGCAATGTCGCGGAACCGTCGATCGCGCCGGACGGCAAGCGGGTCGCCGTGATGCTGTGGGAGGACATGACGTCAGATCTCTGGCTGGTCGATGTCGAGCGCGGCGCCACGTCCCGGTTGACTCGTGACCCCGCGGTCGACACCTCGCCCGTCTGGTCGCCGGATGGACACACGATCGTCTTCAGCTCCAACCGGAACGGGCCTGCAGACCTGTATCAGACGACACCGGGCGGTGATGAAAGAGCACTCCTCCAGTCGAGCGGCGTCAAACACGTCACTGACTGGTCGCTCGACGGCAGGCTCATCGTCTACGCAAATACGGAACAGAGGCGGGATCGGGATCTATGGACGCTGGTGGCGGGAAACGAGGGAAAACCGGCGTTGTTTCTGCAAACCCGGTTCGAGGAGACGCTCGGCCGATTGTCGCCGAACGGCCGATGGATGGCTTACGTCTCGAACGATTCCGGACGGGACGAGGTATACGTCCGTCCGTTCCCGCCATCGGCCGGCATCTGGCAGATCTCGACGGCCGGCGGCACCGAGCCCCGATGGCGCCGCAATGGCACGGAGCTGTACTATCGCGCCGCCGACCAGAGGCTGATGGCGGTCGATGTGAAGACGCAGTCGCTCTTCGACCACGGAGAGCCGAGGGTGCTGTTCCCAACCCGCATGAGTCGATCCGGGATCTGGAACTATGACGTTACCCCGGACGGCCAGCGGTTCGTGATAAGCCTGGACATCGGAGACGACGTTCCGCCGCCCATCAACGTCGTCCTGAACTGGACGGAGGCCTTGCAGCGGTAGGTGCCTGGGACCGGGCGAGCCTGGACCGTGATCAGCCTCTGCCCTGCAGCCACGCGACCGCTCGCTCGACCGCCTGCTTCGGATCAGAAGCGATTTCGTCAGGCGGGATCGAATCCCCGTACTTTCTTTTCAGCCGGTCTGCCATCACCGACTCGGTAAGGACGAGAATGGCGCCATCGCTCAGCGGAAAGTCGGTGTTCCCGGTCGAAAGGCCGCAGGTGGGCATCCCGAACGACCGCGTTCCAGGCCGTCCCCTGAACGCGATGGCCACGCCTTCACCGGAGCTGACGACGGCCCTGTCCGTGAGCACGGCGACTCGAGGATGCTCCTTGAGCAGCGTGTACTGCGCATCGACATAGCGGTAGGTCGCGCCTTCCAGGTGAAACGCACCGGCGCTGTACTCCCAGACTTCTTCCCGGCCGTCGGGGAAGATGGAGTACCCGAGGATGCCATCGCCGAGGATCGGGCTGACGCCGGCGATCATGGGCCACATGTTTCCCCCGAAGTTCCCGCGAAGATCCACGATCCAACCGGTCAACGCCGCGTTGTCGGCGGCTCTGATGGCGCGCTGCAGCGACTCGGCGAATTGCTTCGCGGCGATCCCCCCTCCACCAAACGGCGGAACCCGCACATACCCGATCGTAACCGGCAACGTGGGTATGGCCGGCGGCGCCGGGGTCTCAGCAGCGCACCCCTTCCCTGACCGGGTGATCGGTTTGCCCACGCTCATGAGGTAGTTACTGTGCTGGTCCCCGAGCAGCTTCAACGCGACGACGATCGCCGGATACGTATCTGGGACAGTCTGCGCACCGGCGGCCGCGGCGAACACTTTCGCACGGAAGGCCGTCCAGTCGATCGTGTTCTTGTTGATGGAATGAGCCTCCATGAGGGCCAGAAGCGCGTCCAGGTAGGTCCTGGCCGCCGGAGAGAGCGCGGCCGGTGGCGATTGCGACGACTCGCGGCTGCTGGACCGGATAGCACGTCCGTCGCAGCTCACCAGCGAGGTGAGCAGAACGAGAAGCGATGCGAGCAATGCGGTCATGCGGTTAGAACCCTCACGAGCTGGCGGGTGCCCGCCCACCATCATCGATTCGCGCGGCGAGGAGCCTGGCCGGTCTGGTCAGGCGCAGCTGTCCGCGCCATTTCCGTCGAACACGTTCTCTCTGAGTGTATTGCCGCTCGTCGGGCCCTTCAGGCCGCACGTATTCACAGCGAGCGTATTCTCGACGACGGAGTTGCCTCTGGCACTGCCGGTCGGTGTCACGAGGAAGTCGATGCCGGCCGGGTTCGACCTGGCCTCGTTCTCCATGACCAGGTTTCCGGTCGCGAGGACGTTGATGCGAATGCCCGCAAGTACGCTGTCGGATACGATGTTCTCCTTCACGGTGGTGTCAACAGCCCCAAACAGAAGAACCCCGACGCGATTTCCAGTGAATGTGTTTTCCTTTACGACGTTGTCTCTGGTGCCGCCCCTGAGCATGATGCCTCGGGCCCGATTCCCCCTGAACTCGTTCTCCTTGATTGTGTTCTCTACGCAGCCGGTCTGACAATCGACGCCCTCCGTGTTCTCCAGCAGCCTGTTGCCTTTCACCAGAATGCCGGTCGAGTTCATGACGGACACCGCCGCCTCGAAATTCCTGACGGTGCCGCCGAAGATCGAGACGTTTCTTCGCCCGATGACGCTGATGCCGTTGCCCGTGCCAGCCCCCGTGATTGTGTGCCCGTTCAGGTCGAGCTTGACTCCGTCGGCGCCGATGATGAGACCGCCGGCCGGGCATGTGAGGTCGTGACCCAGCTTCATGTTCGCGACGATCGTTGCGCCGCAGGCGACGACGCCGCCCGCTTCGAGGGACAGGTTCGCGCCGGTGCTCATCACACCGGATACTGTGTCGGTTGGAGTCGCTGGCGGCTCGGGCCGAAGCGAATTCGGAACGCTGGAGGGACTGCCAGGCAGCGGCGGCCGGCTGTCACAGGCCAGTAGAGCAATCAAGCTGAGAATGACGAGCGGGACTCTCATATTCGGCTCCCTTCAAGCATCCGACGCCGACACAGGTCCGCCTGGCCATTGTCGGTCCCCGGATAATCGCGTTGGTGTTCCCGAGGTCGCTTGTACTCGCGCACGCCAGTCGGGTACCAAAGTGCTTTCGAGTCGGGTGCTTCTCCGATCCTCCTGGTCGACCGGACCGGTCGATGCGCACGCCCGACATCAGGAGCTAGTATGGAGAGCCGGCGACAGGAAAGTCGCGGGGAAGTTCCGGGAAATTTCCGGCTTCTTGCGGGTCAGGCTCGGGCCGAATTCGTTTGAGACTGTGTTGATCGTCGAGCCGAGGTTTTGCGGAAGTCCCCAAGTGTCATCACTGCTGGCGCGTTGCGAAACCAAGATGTCCATGCCGCCGAAACCGCCGCCTCCGGCGGCGCGCACGAAGGAGAGACTCAGCCCATCCTTTGAGAGGAACGGAGCAATCTCGGCGAGATTGGTGTTCACCGGCGGCCCGATGCTGACGGGGGCGGACCAGTCGGAGAACTCCTGCGGATCCTGCGCGGAGAACAGCGCCGCCAGCGGAACGGCCGTCAGCGCAAGGATGAGAGCGGTCGATCGCAGGACGGCGACGGTTGTCCAGGTTGTCTTCTTCATTGAATCCCTCGTTTGCGGAATCCGGGATATGAGGCTGCCCTTAATGGAGCGCGGTTCTCAGCTCGAATTCGCGCACCGGACAGCAGCCGCCGATGAGGCGGATCTCGTAGGTTGCACCTGCCTCCACAGCAATCCGGTAGCGCCGGACCGGGGCCCAGATGGGGTCGTACAGGACGAAGGTCCCGTCCGGTCCCGCGATATCGACATCGAAGTCGAAAACGGTTGCGGTCAACGTCACTTCAAGGAGTCCGCTCACTGGAGCCGTCACGGCAAACCGCTCACAGGGGCTCGAGCCATATCCCCAGTGTGAACAGTTCGGATGGCTGCCTTCGAGACGCCCTTTGACGACCTCACCCACAGCGATTGGCGACCAGGGAACCAGCTCGAAGTCCAGCGTCGTATTGGCGGCGATAGGTGCGTAGCCCGTGTCCGCAAACCTGAAGTCGGTAAAGTAGCCGGGCTTCGACGCGCTCAGCAGCGGGGCCAGGTGGTCGAATGACGCCGGCACTCCTGTAATGCTGTAGAAGCCATCGTGATCGGTCGTGGCAGACGACAGGACATCTACGAGGAGGACGACCCTGGCCCCTTCCACCGGCTGGCTGTCGCCGATTCTCACCACTCCGGAGACGGTGTAGGTCGCAGGCGCTGGCGGCGGAATCGGACCCGGGGGCGATGTCGGCGCCGGCGCGGGAATCGGAGTCGGCGGCGTGGGCAGCCTGGGTGGATCGTCACAGGCGGCCGCGAGAACGGTGGCACAAAGAACAGCAACCAGCCCTCTCATGGTGAACCTCCTCGCTCCCGAACGGCGCCGCCTCCTCCTCCTGGCACCTGTCGCGTTGCCATCGAACCGGCGCCGTGGAATCTGGCCAGAGCGAAGCGCGAACAGCGCAGCGACCGCCCGTCTTCAGGGACGCCATGCCGGCGCAGGTCCCGCCGTAATCGAACGGAGAAAGAACGGCTCCCAGAAGTCGCACTGCGCTTCACGCGGTCGCATGTCCTCGCGCACGGGCCAGTCGAGGACGAGATATTTGTCTGCGCCGCGTCCCTGTCCGCTCGGATGCTTGAACGCCGGCCAGTGGACAACGCTCTCATCGTCAGTGTTTGGGTTCCCCGTTGCGGCAAAGCGCGTCCAGTAGCCGCTGATGGCGCCGGAGAGCGACAGGTCATCAGCAGTGAGGACGTAGGGCGTGGGAGGACCGAAGTTGTTGCCGAAGACGAAGTTCGTGTCGAGCCCGTGGATGACTTGATCGCCCGCGACCGCGTTCACCTCGCGTGCGAAGGAATAGAGATAGACCGGGGTGCGCCTGCGCTGGATCAGTCGTGCCACTCGGCGCGCTTCACAGGCAGCCTCGAAGTCGCCCGTGAGCTGCGACAGCGCGTGTTTGGGTGACGGAAACGCGGTGACGGGATACATCGCGAGGATGGCTTGAGCGTCGGCTTCCCCGAATTCGGTCGCCACGGCGGCCTCGTACTGCTCTGCGCTCAGGCCGCCGGGAAAGCTTCTATCCACGTATACCCATCCGTCGTCCCTGGTGGCGCCGACGATGACGGGCACGAGGTTGAAGGCTCCGGCCTCGTAGAGCGTGCGCGGCTGATCGGGGATGTCCAGGCCGTCGACCACCGGACTCCAGGCCGCGCGTGGAGATTCGGCGAACTCCTGCTGGCCGGGTGTCCAGATGTTCAGCTTCAGGCAGTCCTCGTTGCCCTGGGTCACGCTGCTGCCTGGCGGAAAGATGAGTGCACAGCTTGGCGGAGCCGCCGTCGCCATGAGTGTCGCGGGCGCCCACGCCGCAGCAGGCTGCGGCGGCTTCCAGCGGAGGCTGCCGACCGGAGGCGCGGCGAACGGGATTCCGAGAAAGGCGCACGACGAGCCCAGATCAACGCCCCGGACGTCGCCGCTGATCGTGGTGACGTGACAGGACGTGGCCTGCATCTGAGCGTGATGAATCGACAGGTGAGCGACTCCCGCTGCCATCGCGACCAGAAACGCGCAGAGTCTCCATCGCTTCTCCATGACACCCTCCAACCTGGCCGCGCCGGCCTCGCAATTTCGCGCCGGTTCGAGGCCACCACTCCCCGGCCGGCAAGATCCGGCGCTAATATGGAGAAACGCCCGACGAAAATCGTGGGAAATTTCCTGGGATTTTCCGGTTTCTGGTCCTGGAGACCCGCGTGAGGATCACGTTCGAGGAGTTCACGCTCGATTGGGACCGCCGTCAGCTCCTTCGCGCTGGTACCCCCCGGCATCTTTCGCCAAAGGCGCTCGAGTTGCTCAAGGTCCTTCTCGACAACCGCCCAAGGGCGATGTCGAAGACCGAGCTTCACGACCGTCTCTGGCCGGCGACGTTCATTTCGGACGCAACGCTGACCAGCCTGGTCGCCGAGCTGCGCGGCGGGATCAACGATCGCGGAAGGCCGGCTCGCTTCGTGCGGACCGTTCACCGCTTCGGCTACAGCTTCTGCGGCGAGGCAAGCGAGCTCGTCGAGCCGCTGCCGCGCAGCGATGCGAGCTGCTTCCTGATCTGGGACAGGGGGCAGGCTGCGCTGCGCGAAGGGGAGAACATCCTGGGTCGCGATCGGGGCGCTACGGCATGGTTCGAGTCGATTGAGGTCTCACGGCGGCATGCCCGAATCTCGCTCGCGCGGGGAGAGGCCGTACTCGAAGATCTTCAGAGCAGAAACGGCACGTTCGTGCGGGGTGAGCGAATCACAGGACCGTACCGGCTGGTGGACGGGGATCAGATTGGCCTCGGCTCCGTAATCGTGACGTTTCGCGTCGCGCCACCGGACGCGTCCACCGAGAGTCGGACCTCCGATGCAGGCTCGGCGGCAGGTCCAGGGAACAGGCGCGCGTGACCGCACGAAACAGCCGCGGGATCGGCCCACCTTGTGCGGATCGTTGACGAACGCCACCCAGACGGCGTTGGCTTGCGCCGGAATGTTTTCCTGTCCGTTGACGGTAGGAACGATTAGGCCTGTATCGCCGCGCACCAAGTTAACGGAATCTCCCTGATGTGGCATGGGAGCACGATCTGCTTCCTGTCCGACCTCGACGCCAGTCAGCGGAACAACATCTGGGCGCACGACGTCGCGACCGGACAGGTCCGCCAGATCACGCAATTCACCGACTTCGACGTCACGTTTCCGTCCATCGGACCCGATGCCATCGTCTTCCAGGCCGGCGGCGGCTCTACCTCCTGGACCTGGCGTCGGAGCAGACGGCCGAGGTCCCCATTCGAGTGATCACCGACGAAGCGATGCTGCGGCCGCGCGCGGTCAAGGCGGACGCCCTGATCGAGAGCGCCTCTGTGTCGCCGATCGGCAACAAGGGGAAGCTGCATCAGGCGACCTCGGGGTATCTCAACGACACGCAGCCCGTCTTCGACCCCGAAGGCAAGTTCCTCTTCTATGCGTCCCACCCTGGTTCGTACGTGGCTGAAGCTTATCCAGACGCGCTCGCGGGCGAAAATGCGGAACCACTACGGGGACTGGAGCGGCGCGTAGCGGCATTTGCGATCGACACGTGGGGCTATCACGGTTGGATCGATGCTGGCGACGGTGTCAAGGGCCGGAGCGCGACCCGGGTAAGCAACAGGTGCGACAGCGGGACGTCTACAGGTGGACAGCGGGACGTCCACGACGTGATGCTGCCGATTCAGCGTAATGATTGACTGGTCCGGCCTTCGCCTCATCCAGCGCCAGGTGAATCTCAGACCGTGCTGCAGCCGGAACTCCTCGTGGATCATCGGATGAAACGGAGTGGGGATAGCAAAATGGGGTTCACATGTATTCTCGGATCGCCGCTGCACTGAGGCGGCAATAGATGGCGACCGGAACCGATGGCAACTTCATGCGAATAATCCGCAGCACGGGGCAGCACAGCAGCCAGCCGAATCCCAGTGGCGCGAGGATGATTGCGTCGACGCGCTGCGTAGCAAGCAAGCTCGCCATTTCGTCGAGGCGATCACATTCCAGCACATGGGCCCGTGCGCGGAGGACCATCGCCCGCCTGGCCTCGGCTCGGCCGAGTGGCTTGAGCACCTTCGCGAGTCTCGCGGTTTCGCGCGAAGCCTCTACTTTCATGAGGGTCCTCCTTTCCAAGCCTACTGTCGCACGGACTCCCGGCTGAACGCGTTGTCGCGATATACGAGCCGTACCGCAGGCGCATCCGATGGGCGCATCAGCTGCGCAGCAGTCGCCCGAACCGCTATTCTCCCGAATTCCCTATCCTGTGCCGCGCCCGGGTCGGCGACGATCACGCTGTCAAACCGCATCCCCCTCTATTCGTGGTCGTTCGCGCTGGTGAGCATCCGGTCGTCGAACAGGGGAGGCTGCTGAACGCATTGATCCCGCCAAGGTCCCGTCGTCCACGGTTCGAATCGTTCGAGAGGATCTGGAGATATTTGTTGACCCCTGGCCGCATGTCCTTGAGTCCGACCAGATAGAGCGGCCAGTCAGAGCGATTGAGCCCGCGCACGTGCACATCGAAGACGATAGGAACGCTCAAGCCGTAAGGCGCCTGCGAACTGAGCGCCCCCGTTACAGGCCGTCGACGCGCTCGTACCGGTCGCGGTCGAGCACCAGCGCGAGTTCCGCGTTCAAGAGCCCGTTCACCGCGGTAACCGTGGGGATTATACGACGGCCTTCGACGGTCGAACCCAGCCAAAACGTCAGAAATCTTCAGGGCTTCCCTCAGACTTCCTGCCACCCGTCGGGCGAGACTCTCAGCGCAGGGAAAGCGCACCGCTTCCCGGACAACACGACCGTCCATGAGGGGGTTCTATGTCGAGACGCTCGTATCTCATCTGTGTCCCAAGGTTGACGGCCAGCAAGGCCTTCCATTGCGCGACGGCGACAGGCCTTCTGTGCGGGCTCCTCGCCTCTGCGCCGCCGGCCAGCGCGGACGACGCCGTCACCCAGTGGAACCAGATCGCGGCGTCGGCCACGTTGAGTGCCGGCCTGGCGCCCGTTCAGCAGACACGGGCCATGGCCATCGTTCAGGTTGCGGTCCATGACGCGGTCAATGCCGTGACCCGCCAGTACGCGACCTATCTGTCCCTCGGTCCCGCCCCCGCAGGTGCCTCGCCCGAGGCTGCGGCCATCGCCGCGGCGCACCACGCCCTGCGAAACCTCTTCCCGGGGCAAGCGCTTGCTCTCGATGGGTTCTACGCAGACTCGCTCGCTGCGCATGGATTGTCGGAAACCGATCCCGGGATCCAATTCGGCAAATCCGTCGCCGCAGCCATCCTGGCGCTGCGTGCGAACGATGGCTCCACGGACGCTCAGTTCGACTACACCGTGCCAGGCGCCGGCACACCGGGAATCTGGGAACGCCTGGGAGGCGCAGCGGCGCTGCTGCCAGGATGGGGAAACATCACACCGTGGGTCCTGCGGAGCGGTGCCCAGTTCCGGCCGGGTCCTCCCCCGGCGCTGGACAGCACAGAGTACGTGAAAGACTATTACGAGGTCAAAGACATCGGTTCATCGAACAGCGCCACACGCACTGTTGAGCAGACGGGGATCGCGATGTTCTGGCGCGGTTCGCCGACCGCCATCTGGAACCAGGTGCTGAACCAGGTCATCGCGGCGCGCAGTCTCGATCTGTCCACGACCGCGCGCGTCTTCGCGCTCTTCTATCTGGCGGCCGCTGACGGCAGCGTGGCGGTCTGGGAGGCAAAATACACCTACAACTTCTGGCGCCCGTTCCCGGCGATTCGTGACGGCGACCTGGACGGGAACCCCCTTACCATCGGTGATCCGGACTGGCGACCGCTGCTCGCCACGCCGCCCCATCCCGAGTATCCGTCGGCGCACACGGCAAACAGTGGCGCAATGGCCGCCATTCTCGCGCACGTGTTCGGCGACGATCCCGCCGTGCCGCTCGTTGTGACGAGTTTCGGCGTCACGCGCCAGTGGGACACCTTCAGCGAGCCACTCGAGGAGGTCATCGATGCTCGGGTGTACTCGGGATTCCACTTCCGCACGGCGGACGTCGTGGGCGCACGGCTGGGCCGTCAGGTGGCCCGGTTCATCCTGACCCATGCGCTGCGGCCCTTGACGCCGCCCCGAAAGCCCTGAGAATTCCTGGCACGAGTACGCCGACATCCGGAGCAAGCCGCCTGGAGCTCATATCAATGGCCCCCGAGGCGTTCTCGGGGGCTTCGCAGCTCCGCGTGCCATTTCCCATGCAGGCCGGTATTCTGTGGCTGTTCACCGATTCGAATCCAGCGATCTTGAGGTATGAGGTGGACCCCATTTGTGGGCAAATTTCGCCCCTCCTTGGATGGTGCGGCGGCAGTCCAAGAGGCGGCCCGAAGGCCGCCATCCGCTCCGGGCTTGGTTCGGCGCTCGGGTCGCATCCCTGCGTTGCCCTCTCCTCCTATCAAGCCCCTCCATACTGAGAGGCGGCGCGCGCAAACTGGTTTCATCCCGTCAACATCCCGAGACGCCCATCGCCAAACACCATGAGGATCTTCCTGAAGTCGGTCGCCATGCGCAGCTGCGAACAGATGTAGCGATATGCCTCTAAGCACGAAACTCCTCCGGCGCTTATCACAACGAGCCATCGATCACCCGCAAGCCTCGTCGCCCGCCTGCCAGCCTCGCCGCTGATGAGCGGCTGAACGTGGCACCCGGCTTGCTTTTTGTACTCGTAGCTACGCTCGGTCGCCACTCTGGCAGCCGACAACCCTCTCACCCAATCGACGGGGAGCGCTCAGCGTTTCCCCGCTTCGTCATGTACGGACGCGTCTTCGGGGTGAGTCGTCGAATGCCACCTGCAAGGCAACCAGGCAAGACTAGAAGCCGGTGGGCGCGTCGCTGCTGAACCGATCGAAGAGAGCGACCTCTTGCCGGCTGCCAATCGCGAAGGGCACCCGCTGGTGCGGTGAGTCGATCGTGACGTCCAGCACCGCCGTTCCGCCGATACTCGCCGCGCCACCGGCCTGCTCGACGACGAACGCCAGGGGAGCGCACTCGTAGGTCAGCCGGAGCTTCCCCCCGGCATTCTGGCGGTCGGCCGGGTAGAGATAGACGCCCCCCTCGATGAGGCACCGGTGCAGATCGGCGACCAGGGCGCCGGTGTAGCGCAGGGAGTGGGTCTCCGCGAGCTGCCTGACATATGCCCGTGTGCGTGAATCCCAGTCGCGATCGTTGCCGACGTTGGCGCTGTAGTACGGACCACGTGCAGGACAGGTCAGATTGGGATGGCTCAGCACGAACTCGCCGATGTCGTGGTCGAGCGTGAAGCCGTGAACGCCATCCCCGGTTGTGTAGACGAGCATTGTGCTCGGCCCGTACATGATGTATCCGGCGGCCACCTGGTCTCGACCCGACTGCAGGTCCTGCACGCCGGCGGGTCCGGTCGTGCGGCGCGACGGCCGGTACACGCCAAAGATCGTGGCAATCACACCGTTGACGTCGCTGTTCGACGACCCGTCCAGCGGATCGACGCACAGGATGTAGGACGCCTCCGGGCCGCCGGCCATCTGGCGCGGTTCGTCCAGTTCTTCGGAGACGAGAGCGCCCACGAGCTCCGTCCGCGCGAACGCCTCCAGGACGACCTGGTTGCCGGACCCACCGCGTGGTCCGGTCCCTTCACGGGACTTCCTGCACCGCTCAATCGTACGCAGAGGCGTCCCATTCATCTCTCTATCCCGGAGTCGGGCAGGGTAACGACCGGCAGCGGCGGTGTCAAGGCAGGATGTCCCATTGTCAACAGGCAGTGATGTCCCATTCGCCATTCAGCATGCGTTCTTCAGCATCCTGTTGGAAATGCCCCACGCTTGACTCGATAGAAATGTCCAACGAGCAGGCCGTCACAGCGCCACCTGCTCAGGTCCACACCTTCGAGCTCGCGATCGTGTTCCAGATTCGCCGACCCTGCGGAGCAAGCGAGAGTGACTTGACTACCGGTCCATCAGTCATGTACAAGTAACAAGTACAACATATGGCCAAACGGGTGAAGGTGCCCATCTCGACCGCCCGGATGCAGCTCTTCCAGCTGGCGGATCTCGTTCGCAAGTCGGACGATGCGGTGGTGGTGCTCGAGCAGCGGGGTAGAGCCGAGCCGGTGGCGCTCGTCCGTGAGGCGCGGCTGGCGTATCTCGAGGAACGGG
>CAZDLW010000139.1:0-14698 GCA_964505975.1 uncultured Bifidobacteriaceae bacterium
CGGCGCAGGCCCCGGCTCCGGGCGCCGGCCGAGGTCGCGCTGGAGGGCAGGGCCGTGGCGGCGGCCCGACCATGGCGCCGTCGGCGATCAGGGCGGTGCCTGCCGAGACGACCGCCGCGAAGGTGACGGATCCGAACTGGCGCGCCCCGCGATTGTCGTGGGGGCATCCCGACCTCGAGGGGATCTGGACCAGTGACGACATGCGCGGGATCCCGACGAGCCGTCCGCCGCAGTTCGGTATGCGCGAGTCGTTGACGCCGGGGGAGTTTGCCCGACGTGCCAGCACCGACGAAGCGTCGCGGGATCGGGCCGTGAATCAGGAAACGTTCCTGCGCAACGAGTTCGGCATCCGAACCTTCGGGTACACCTCGTTCGTCATCGACCCGCCGGACGGCCAGCAGCCGGCCTTGACGGTAGCGGCCCGCGCCCGGGCCGAGGCCGTTCGCGGCGTCGGGACGTTTGGCACGCGACCTCTCGACTCGTTCGAGGACTTCAGTCTGTACGACCGGTGCATCACGAGGGGCGTCCCGGGATCCATCATGCCCGTGCTCTACGGCAACGGCCTGCGCATCGTCCAGACGCCGAACGAGGTCACGATCACGTACGAGATGGTCCATGACACGCGCGTGATCCCGCTCGACGGGCGGCCGAGACTCGGCCCGGGCATCACGCAGTGGATTGGAGATTCGCGCGGCCGCTTCGAAGGGGAGACCCTCGTCATCGAAACGACCAACTTCAACGGGCGGACGAGCGTCGGCGGCGCTCCGCACAGCGAGAAACTGAGGCTCACCGAGTGGCTTACCCGCATCGACCCGGAGATGATCGATTATCGGGTCCGCATCGATGATCCCGACACCTTCGAAGCGCCGTTTGCCATGCGCCTGACCATCACTCGGCAACCCGGCTACGTGCTCTACGAGTACTCCTGTCACGAGGGCAACACGGCCGTGGACTGGGGACTGAGGGGCGAGCGTGTCTACGACAGGCTGGTCGAAGAGGCCAGGGCCAAGGGCCTGCCCATTCCACCGCGCCCGACGAGGGGCATGGAGGTCTATGGTGCTCCCGATCCCAGTCTGCCCGTCCGGAACGTCAACGAGGGACGCTAGCCGACATACCACGGAGGACGGACCATGCGTTCGGTATCGACAGCACTTTCCGCGGCCGTCTTCTTCGCCCTGGTGGCCGCGGGACTGTCACCCGGCGAGGTGGCAACGGCCCAGGGCCGAGGCGGCGGGGCAGGCGGTGGTCGCGGAGGCGTGGCGCCTTCGACGTCGATGACACCACCGCCGGGGGTGTCGCCACTGCCGGTCGATCTGTTCACGACCAGGAATTTCTATCTCGACCGTCAACACTGGACCGACCAGCGCTACGCCAGGTGCAACACCCCCCGGCAGCTCACGGACATGTGGACGAGGGACAACAGGGTCGGGCACTGGGGCGACTGCGATCGGGATTATCCCGTCGAAAGGATCGTCAGTCCGTACGGCTACCAGTCAGCAGGCGAGCACTATGCCGCGTTGCTGGACGAGGCCCGTAAGGCTGGCGGCCCGACCACCCATACGCGCGAGACGCTGCCGGAGTGGGACGGCTGGTACCGTCGGGGTGGACAAGCCGACCAGTGGACCTACGGCCGGAACCTGCAGACGGCGACGATGCTCTCGCTCCTGACACCCGAATATCAGACGCGGATGGTGCAGCAGAACTACCACGAGGCCGTGAGCAACTCGCCGCAGTGGATGGCCGCCTTCTGCTATCCGGAGGGTTTGATGCGCTGGTGGGCCGAGGCCTCGCACGGTGGCCCCATCGAGGTGGTGATGAATCGGCACCAGGTGCAGTTCCTGACGGGTATCGCCGACAATTTCCTTCGCAGGGTGCTCATCGGACGCGAGCACGTGCAGCAGGTCCCGCAGTGGTACGGCGAGACGGTTGGCTTCTGGAACGGCGATACGCTCGTGGCCTGGACCGCCAACGTCCAGGGATGGACGCTGTCGCATTCGATGTTCGAGTTCAGCAACGCCCTGGAGATCGTGGAAGTCTTCACGCCTGCGGTGGACGGCCAGACCATCACCGTCGAGGCGACGTTCTACGATCGGGAGGCCTTCGTTCGCCCGCTGCGGATCGTGACGCCCTGGGAGCGCATGGCGCCGCTCGACCATCCGGAGAACAGGCATACGTTCGTGCAGTGCCGCGTGCAGAGCACGATCGTCAACGGCCCGGATGGGCGGCCGACACAGCTCACGTTCCTGGACGAGGGGTATATCGACTATTTCGGGCGGCCATGGGCGCAGAACTGGGAGCAGCACTTCGAACAGGGATGGGAACGGCTGGAACCCTGAAAGGTTGCACAGGAATCCAGAATGAAGAATGCAGACGTGGGTTCCGGCGCGTCTGTGAGGTTCTGCATTTTGAATCCTGCATTCTGCATTGACGCTGACACGTTTTTCCATCGGCCTGTGTCCCCGATGCACGAGGTCAATCAGACGATGCGACACGCACAACCGCGGATGCGAACGATCCCTCGACGGCCGACCTGCGTTCTCGCCGCCGTCGTGTGCGGAATCCTGGCCGTGCCAGCGGTGCTCGCGCATCACTCGTTTGCGATGTACGACCAATCGAGAACTGTGACGCTGACCGGGAAGCTCACGCGCTTCATTCCGGGATCGAACCACGCGCAGCTCATCTTCGAACTGCTCGATTCGGACGGACGTCCCATCGCCGAGAATGGCAAGCCCCTCGTCTGGGGCGTCGAGACCGGCTCTGCCGCGGCGATGGCACGCCAGGGGGTGACGGTGCAGAGCATGCCGATTGGGACCATTCTCACGGTGAGCCTCTACCCGCTTCGAGATGGCCGGACCTTTGGTGCGATCGCGGGCCTGTTGATCACGTGCGGCGGCAGCATGCCCGAAGGCGGATGCACGAAGGAGTCTGGTCAGGTGCTCATCGGCGGCTGACCTGGGTCCAGGACGGCCCGCGCCGCCGCTAGCCGCGCGTCACGCCGGACATGCCGCGCTAGGCCGGCTGTTGCAGCCGCACTGACGGTTCGGGCACAGGCCCTCGGCTGCGGAGGTACCGCCTCAGGATCGCCTGTTCCACGCGTCCCTTGCGCCGTGCCGGTGTCGCGACGCGCAGGAGCAGGACCACCTTGCCGGGATCGGGCAGGTGCAGCGTCACGCGGGGCTCCACCGACGGCGCTTCGACGCCGCGGATTGCTTCCACACGCCGAAGCTCGCGTCTGGCTTCTTCGATGAAGTCGCCACACTCGATCCGCGCGGCCTCGAGCAGCAGCCGTTCGGCCTCCTCCCAGTCCTCGCGCTCGTCGAGCGGGACCCGGATGACGTGCAGATCCACTCGTTCGTCGTACGCTTCGTTGACTACGGGCGACAACAGCAGCAGGCTGTTGGGAATGACGATCGTCCGCCCGGTGAACTGATGTGCCGGAACCGGTCCGATCTCGAGCAGCGTTGTCGTCAGCATCGACTGGTCGACGACCTCTCCGCGCACGCCGGCGATCTCGATGCGATCGCCGATGTCGTATGCGTCGCCGGCCGCGCGCACGAGCGCCCCGCTCGCGCAGAGAATCAGCTCCTTCGTGGCGATCACCGCTGCGACCGCGAACGCGATCAACGAGACGGCCAGCGTCCGCAGCTCTTCGGCCCAGATCGAGAGCAGGCCGAAGAGCACAATCGCGATTGACAGGTTGCGCGCGACGGCCACCCATCGCCGGCGCACTTCGGAGGAGGCTTTCTCATAGCGCAACAACGCCCGCGCGGCCATGGCACGCAGCAGCAGGACCGTGACGACGAGGAACACGGAGAAGAGCAGCTCGCGACCATAGGCTCCGAGGAATGGCACGTCCGTGTTGAAGAAGCCTGGCATGGGACTCAGCGGTTCGGCACGCGGGATTGGATCCGATCTTCGCCCGTTGTCGCGAGCCGTTCAAACGGGACAGGACCCCCACACCCCGGGGCTCGGTCCCGTGTTCTTCGACCACGACTCAGCACCACCTCGGGCGAAGTCGATGACGGCCCTCGTGAGAGATATCGGGCGGAGGCGGCTGGTGCCTATAGACCGCTCGTGCTCATTCGGTTGTTTCGGCTCGGGCCACTCCGCTGGTGGCATGTGGCATGCCGACGTGCCCTGCGGCGAGGTGACCTACGACTCGCGCGACATGTCAGGCAACATGCGTCCGGCGCGTCGCTGCCGTGGCGCCACCCGTCGTCAATCGCGGATCGGCCCGAACATGACTATTTCGCCGCCGGGTTCGGTCTCGGCTTCCTCGCGAACCCAGGTGAACCTCATCACGTTGCCAGAGACGGTTCCGGTCATGATATTGCGCCGCACGCCTCTCTGCTGCGGGGACGGCGGTGTGTCGATATGGTTGATGTAGAACGTGATCGTCGTGCCATCGATCGTCCCGTCGTCGATGAGCGTTACGCCTCCCGCATCGCACGGCCCGCAGATCACGCCCCACACCTTCTGACCGCGAACCTTCAGCATCACGTTCTGTTGCGCGGTCCGGCCCGGGAACACCCAACGCCCCTCGAGTGGCGACGGAGCCGCGGCGGGATCGGGAGCGAGGAGGCTCGATGGAGGCACATTCGTCGTGTCCGGGACAAAGCCTTCCACGACTCGCGTCAACCCGAGTGTCGATGCCGGTACGTTGCGGCCCTCCGGCTGCATGCCGAGTGTCAGTTGGCCATCCACCAGAGTGCCCATGACACGATCGCGGTACTTTCCGAACTCCTTGAACCGCGGTCCAGCGGTGTCGTAGGACACGAAGAACGTGACGTTGTTGTCATCCAGGATGCGGCCGTCCTCGACGCGGAAGACGGATTCGGCCCGGTCACATGGCCCGCAGGCAATCCCGCCAAAGCGGTCGCCACTGGCCTTGAACACGAAGATCCGAGGCGCCGAACCTGCGCTCGTCCATGTGCCCGACACCGGGTCGGCGGCAAAGGCGGGTGAGGCGAGCGCGATGGCGAAACCAGCGGCCGAGATCAGATGCCTCATACTCTCTGCTCCTCTCGTGATGACCGCGGCTCCTTCTCTCTCCTGTGGCGTACCTCGCCGATCGTCGACGCCGTGCCCGCACGGATTTGTGGGCAGCGGGCCGGCTGAAGCCGGCCCCCACGACTGAGTCAGCCATCGTTCGTCCGTGGGGGCCACCTTCCGCCTTCGCCTGAGGCTCCGGCGGACCGTCGTAGCCGTGGCGACCGCGGTCAGGTGGCCCGTGGAGCCGCTGCCGACATGCTCGCGGGTCCGAAGGCGGAGCCTCGTTAGTTCTCGGGCTTCTCCCATCCCTGCTCGAAGTGCTCCTCCCAGTTCTGGGCCCATGGGCGACCGAAGTAGTCGATGAAGCCGGGATCGCCGAACGTCAACTGCACGGGCCTGCCGTCGGGACCGTTGACGATCGTGCTCGCGACGCGGCACTCGACGTAGGTGTGTCGCGTCACCTGGTCGTCGAGGCCTCTGTTGAAATTCAAGATGGTTACCGCATGCACGGGTTGCACGAACGCCTCGGGATCGTAGAAGGTCGCCTCCCACGTGATCGTCCGGCCGTCGGCGCTCGGCCGGAAGACCTCGATGATCTCCATCGAGTCGCTGTACTCGAACATGTTGTGGGTGAGCGTCCAGCCCTGGACGTTGGCCGTCCAGGCAATGAGCGTGGTACCGCTCCAGAACCCAACCGTCTCTCCGAACCACTGCGGCACCTCTTGTACGTGCTTGCGCCCGATCAGCACGCGGCGCAGCAGATTGCCGGCAGTCCCCGAGAGGAACTGCACCTGATAGGGGTTCATCATGACCTCGAACACACCGCTCGGTCCGGGCAGCGACCACCACCGCATCAGGCCCTCCGGATAGCAGAACGACGCGCTCCACTGCGGGGAATTGCTGACCGTCTCGTGATACTGCTGCTGCACGTAGCGTTTCTGGTACTCAGGGGTCAGGAGCGGTATCAGGGTGGCGGATTGCATCCTGCTGCCATAGATCCAGGCCTCGTCCAGACCCCTGCGTACATAGTAGCCATCCCACTTCGGCAGCGTCTCCCACGTGTGCTGGGTCGGGCCACCGGTTTTCTGGGTTTCGGCGAGAAGGGCGTTGTAATGCTCCTCGGCCGTCTTGTACGGATAGGGACTCACGATCCTCTCGATCGGGATGTCCATGTTGCAGTCGCCCCAGAACCCGAGCGGGTTGTCGCGGAGATTGTGTTGCCAGAGTTGGTTCGGTGTGTTGCACCTCTGGTACCGTTTGTCGGCCCAGTACTGTCGGTCGAAATAGAAGTTCTTGGTCGTGAACATGTCCACGGGCAGCGGCGTCACGCCGGGCGGAGGCGTCGTGGATCGCACGGCACCTGCGCCTTGCTCTTGCGCGGCGTCTCTTTCCCGTGTCCCTGACTCTTGCTGCCCAGCGGCGGCCGCCGTGAGGGCGATAACCACCCACACGACAGCGACAGAACGTGTCAAATTCATTGTGACGCCTCCCACAGAGCTAGCGAGGCTCCAACTCGCTAGCTGGCAGTCTCTTGCCCGCACTCCGTGCGGGCGAGACGTCTCGAACGGCACGCGCGAAAACTCGACTCATCTGTAATGAGTGTGGGCCGTTCAAGCCGTCTCGCGGGACCCGGTCCCGCTCATCGCCGTTTCCAATCCCCGGATCGCCATCGCAAAAGTGGTGGAGCGGTCAGTTCGCTGGTGGCTTCATGACTGTGCCTGTCTGAGGCGTACACCCGTCTGCTGGCATCGTCGTTCCGCAGAGCACCAGCGGACCGGCAATCGCCCCCTGATTGGCACCGTTGCGCTGGGGAAAGAACGTGATCGTGAGGATCGTGCCAGGGGTGAATGTCTTGACCGTCACGCCCTGCCGCGCGATGTTCGCCGCCGATCCGAGCTCCACCTGCCATCTCACCGGCTTTCCATCGGGGCCCTGCGTGACCGTGCCCTCCTCATCCAAGACCTCGAAGACGAACTGAGAATGGCTGCTGCCGGGAATGAGACGTACGAGCTTGCCGCTCATCGTCTTGGTGACCGTTTGATCGTACATGGCAAAGGAGTGATGCGCGTGCGGCCTGGCCGTCAGAGCCGTCAGGCAGAACACGGTAAGCGCGATCACCCAACTGAGGTTTCGTATGGCTTGTGTCACAACGTCCTCCGCTACGTGTGCTCGTGGATGCTGTCGCCGGCGATACAGAGGGACTTTCCCGCGTGCGATGATACCGGAATATCGCAGTTGCAGATGGTCATTTTTCGATCGCGGCCGCACCCGAATGCCTGCGACCGTGGCGTGGGGTCCCTGGCGCACATAGCGGTCCCAAGGATGGCGAAGGTGAGTAAGCCGGCATCCCGGTACGATGGTGCCGTGTCAGCAATCCGCATTGGCGTCGACGTGGGGGGAACGAAGATCGAAGCCGTGGCGCTCGACGGCCGTCGCGAGGCTGCCCGCCGCCGCATCGATTCCCCGCGGGACGACTATCCCGCGACTGTGGACGCCATTGTTGCCGTCGTCCAGAGCCTGGAGGAGGAGATTGGCGCGCCAGGGACCGTGGGCGTGGGGATTCCCGGCACGCTCTCGCCCGTCACGGGGCTGGTCAAGAATGCCAATTCGGTGTGGCTCATTGGCAGGCCTCTCGGGGTCGATCTGGAGAAGCGACTGCGGCGCGACGTTCGCCTGGCGAACGACGCCAACTGTTTCGCGGTCTCGGAGGCCATCGACGGTGCCGGCGCCGGCGCCGAGGTCGTGTTCGGCGTGATCGTGGGTACGGGCACGGGCGCTGGCATCGTCATCCGGGGCCAGGTGCTGACCGGGCCCAATGCCGTTGCGGGTGAGTGGGGCCACAACCCGCTTCCATGGGCGCAGGAGGATGAACGGCCGGGTCCCGGGTGCTACTGCGGGAAGCACGGTTGCATCGAAACGTTTCTCTCGGGACCGGCGCTGACGACCGACTACGCGCGCAGGACCGGTCGTCGTGCCGGGCCACCCGAGATCGTCGCACGCGCCGAGGTCGGCGAACGTGCGGCGATGGACACGCTCGAGCGGTACGAGACGCGCATGGCCCGGGCGCTGGCCGGCGTGATCAACGTGCTCGACCCGGACGTGATCGTCCTGGGTGGAGGGCTGTCGAACATCGATCGGCTCTATCACCATGTTCCGCGCCTCTGGGACGAGCACGTCTTCGGGGCCGTCGTCGATTCCATTTCCACTACGGGCGAACGTGTGACCGGCGCGCAGCGCAGGGAACCCGTGCGCACACGCCTCGTGCGAGCGGTGCACGGCGCCGCCAGCGGTGTTCGCGGGGCGGCGTGGCTGTGGACGTGAGCCCCTCTTGACACTGTCGCGTCGCCAGCCGCGCTCGAAGCGACGAGAGATGCCGTGTCCTTGACCACCAAGCGATGGACGTGGCGCGGCGCAGGAACGAGTCTCCAGACCCGTCGGTTCGCCTCAGATGCTGTACTCGCCCGTTTGCGGCTTTCGCCAGAAATCCATGAACGACACGCGGTGCACGCAGCCAATCGTGCAGTACGGCGCACACGACTTGGGCGCGTTGAACTCGTGACGGACGTGTGCGCGGGAGTAGTTCGCAAGGGGGATCCCGGGGATACCCCGCTGCTGCGAACAGTAGTGCACGAGGCCGTTCTCGCAGATGTACAGATAACGTGCGCCGGCGCGGCACCGCCATTCGTTCGGTCTGCCCTCGACCAGATTCAATTGAAAGTCGCGGATGCCGGAGTAGATGTTCTGCACGACCTGCAACGGTCCGTTGATCTGCCGGGAGACGTCGTCGTAGATGTCGCGCTCGACTGGCCCGAGGGGCTTCAACTGTCCCAACCCGTCATGGATGATGCCGATCGAGGTGGTGAAGCCGAGCTGTCGCGCCCGACGATTGATCGTACGCGCGTCCTCGGGATTCTTCGTGCCGCCGCCGAGCACCGAGTTGATGTTCACCTGGAAGGTGGCCTGCCGCTCGAGCAGCTGCAGCTTGGCATCGAGCGTCTTCAGACTCTTCTTCGACACGTCGTCCGGGACGACGTTGTCGATGCTGATCTGAAGGTAATCGAGCCCCGCCGCGTTGAGCGCCGTGATTCGCTTTTCGCTCAGCAGGAAGCCATTGGTAATGAGACCGGCCATCATGCCGTGTCGCCGGATGCGACGAATCAACGCGTCGAGATCCGGATGCAGCAGCGGCTCCCCGCCGCTGAACGCGACCACCGAAGTCCCGAGCTCCGCGAGCTTGTCGATCCGTTCGGACATGGTGTCGAACGGCACCGGCGGCGAAACCTTGTCGTACTCGTTGCAGTAGCCGCAGTCGATGTTGCATCGACGGATGGGCACGATATGGGCGAGCAGCGGGTGATCGGTATCCATCAGGCCACGCACGAACTTTCCTGCGGCCCGGAGACTGCGCGAGGTGGTGGTCGCCAGAGACATGAAGCTGCCGGAATTCTAGCATCTGGCCGCCGCCGATCTCGTGGGCTTGGACCGTCTCGCCGGTCGTGCGACCCGCTCACTCAGGTCCCCATCGCCGACGATCGGCGGCGGGCGAGACGGTGATTGGGCTATCCGGCGGGTTGGACGGGCGAAGGACGGCGCTCAACGGTCTCGTCGTGCCGGGATTCGACAGCCCGTCCGATGCGGAGGGAGGCGGAGAACAGGCTCCCGAGCGGGATGACGCCGCGGAAGCGATGCCGGCGGATGGCTTCGAGTCCGGCCGAGGCCAGGCATCCGCAGTTCGAACAGTCGGGACTACCGCCGAACTGACAGGGCGTAATCTTCCGCTCGAGATCCGACGAGATGCATCTGGTGACCTGTGCGAACACGCAGTCGCTCGGCGACGCTGGCGGATGCGCGAGGACGTCGAGCATGCCGTCGGTCATCTGCAGCTTGGGAACGTGCGTCCGGAGTCGGCGGATGTCTGCGATCACCTGCGCGCGATCGTCGGCCGTCAGCCGCTCGTGCGACAGCTCGCCTACCTGGGGCGTGTACAGGCTGATCCAGATGAGGCGCGTATGTGGGTTGTCCTGCCAGAATCGGAGGAACTCTTCGAGGTACCCCGCGCGCCGCGCCTGCTGACGCGTGATCGTGCAGTGCACCGTGATCTGGTGTCCGACGATGTGTTTGAGGATGCGCTCGTACGTGGCAGGTGCGCGCCGTGCGTCGTGCTCCGGTGCCAATCCGTCGATCGAGACCACCACTTCCGTCCTGTACAGTCCGGCCCACTCGGAGGGGATGGCGCGCACCGCGCTCGTCACGACCTGCGTATGGATGCCACGGCGCGACAGCCGTGGGAGGATGGCGCCAAGCTCCTTGTAGCGCACGAGAGGCTCGCCACCGACGACGGAGACGTGCATCGGCTTGTACCGATCCACGAGCGCCATGAAGCGCTGGACGAGTTCGGCGCCCTTGTAGTCCGCCAGGCCGCGCAGTGTCACGCCACCGCCGAGGTGCTCGTCTCCGTACGCATAGCAGCCCGGGCAACGGAGCGGACACTCTCGGGTGATCTCAATCGACAGGCTGGGGCGACGCCCCGTGAGCACGTGCCCCCAGGCCCGAAACACTTCGCGTGGACCAACGCCGATGCGGCTCATTGCGCCTTCCTTGCCTGCTGCCCGTGCCTCTGCGGTGAACGGCTCTGGGAGCGACGCCCGCAATAGTATCGTGCGCACCCCCTCGATGACGGAACTAAGTTGATGCGGGTCCGGGATCGCGGCGTGCGGTCAGACTCACAGCCGACGGCGCGACGCGCGACGGAGCGCCGCACCGCCCGATGCGTGGTTTGCTATTCTTGTGCTCGCATGGGTCGCGACGTCAGGTTGCCGCGAATCGTTCGGCGGCGCTCGAAGGTGCATGGATGGGGCGTGTTCGCCCTCGAGCCAATCAACAAGAACAAGCGAATCGTCACATACGACGGCGAGCTCATCGACCACAAGGAGAGCTACCAGCGCGAGACGAAGTATCTGAAACGTGGCGAGATCTGGTGCTTCACGGTGAACCGGCGCTGGGTGCGCGACGCCAACGTCGGCGGCAACGTCGCACGGTTCATCAACCACGCGTGCACGCCGAATTGCTACAGTCACATTGTCGGCCATGAGATCTGGATCCGCGCGGGACGGAACATCGCCGCCGGGGAAGAGCTGACCTACGACTATTACACGGATGGCGACAAGATCATCCAATGTCGGTGTCGCCCAGGGTGCCGGCGCAAGCTCTGACACGAAGGGAGGGCACAGTGGAGCGCTCCAGTCGAAGGTCGCGGTGATGACACGGGTAGCGGGGTATGCGCGGCAAGGCGTGAGAGACCACCAGCCCCTGCACGCAGTGGTGGCTTCTACCGCGCGACGGCCTGGATGGGGCCTCGTGCTCGCCATCCTGGTCGGGATGGCGGTCCTCGTGGATGTCACGGCCGTACCCCCTGGTACGGTAATGGCCCAAGGTGACGTCACCGACCAGACGCTCGAAGCCGCGAGCCGTGGCCGCACTGTCAGGATTGGCCCTGCGTCCGGCGGGCGCGTGGCGACCGTACCTCTCGAGGTGTACGTGGCCCGCGTCCTCGCAGGGGAGGCCGAGCCCCGCGCGCTCGACCATGCGATGCGGGCGCTTGCGATCGCCGTTCGCACGTATGCCTTGGCGAATCTGGGACGACATCGGGGAGACGGTTTCGACCTGTGCGACAGCACGCACTGTCAGGTCCCCCGCACGGCCACCGCAGCAACACGCCGCGCAGCCTTCGCGACGGCGGGACGCGTGCTCGTTCACGAAGGGAAACCAGCCGAGGTGTTCTACTCGGCATCGTGTGGCGGGCACTCGGAAAGCGCCTCGCAGGTCTGGCCGGCCGCACGCATGCCCTACCTGCGGCCGGTGCCCGACGATGTTCATGAGGACGACGAGCCCTGGACGCTCGGGTTGACGTTGGAAGACGTGCAGCGTGCATTGTCCACAGCGGGATACCGGGGGCGGTTGACGGGGTTGCGCGTCGAAGCCAGGAATGAGTCGGGCCGCGTGGGACAACTGCGCCTTGCAGGCCTCACCCCCGACCTGGTGAGCGGCGTCCAGCTCCGGAACACCATTGGCCCGACGGTGCTGCGAAGCACGCTGTTCTCGGTGGACGTGCGCGGAGATCGCGTTCGATTCAGCGGTCTGGGCTACGGCCATGGCGTGGGGATGTGTGTCGTTGGCGCGGGCCGCCGGGCCCGGCGTGGCGAGGATGCCGATGCAATCCTTGCCCAGTATTACCCCGGACTGGAGACCGCGGACCTTCACGATCGGCGCTGAGTGCGCTGGGCCGGCTGAAAGCCGGCCCCCACGTACGGAAGGCGGGTGACCGGGAACTCCGGCGCGACCCGAACTACGTTGACCACTTCCGCCAGAGCACCACGGCCGACACGAAGGTCCCGAGGATTGCCGCGGCCACGAGACCGAGGACGACATAGCCGAGCGTATCCGACTCGAACACCGTCAGGATGCGCTCGCCGTATCGCCACGCCAGGATGGTCTCCCCCCCGAACCGAACCGCCCTGACAGCTGCGAACGTGGCGAAGAATCGCGTGCGTTCCACCTTCAGCGCGCCGCAGGTCAGGACGAACGGCTTCAGGGGGAATGGCGGCGGCAGGAGCGCTGGTATGGCAATCGCGAAGGCACCGCTCTTGCGGACCCGTGCACGAAAGCGCTCGAGTTGCCGCTCGTTGACGAAGCGCGTCAGTCCCTTCTCGCCCAGCCGCGCTCCCACCCAGAACGTCGTGCTCGCCCCGGCCAGCGATCCGGCGGTAGCCATCAGCGGATAGAGCCAGATCAGGCTGTCCCGGCGGGACGCCAGATAGATCACCGCAGCGTCGATGCCGAACGGAACGACGAATGCCAGCGTGGCGTCGATAGCGCCAAGGACGAACAGCCCCCACCAGGACAGCAGGGATCGGAAGACGCTCACGTGAGGGCGCCCGCACGGATCCGCGTGCCGGCCGGGACGGCAATGGCCGCTTGCCGCCCAGGCCTGCTACCAGCAGATTCCATCGTAACGGGCACGCACCCGGCCCAGGTCGATCGGGAGACGAACGAGATCGATGACGACCTGGTCGGGACGGCAGCGGGTGACGGCGTCCGAGAACTCGGCGGCACCGTTGCCGATGACGATCACCTCCGAGCGCGCGATGACCTCGTCAATCGACTCGCACAGGTGTCGTGAAAGATGCGGAATCTGTTCCTCGATGTACCGCTTGTTCGCGCCGACCAGACGCGCGAGCGAGACGTTGCGCTCGTAGATGGAGAGCTCGGAGCCCTTCCCGAGCAGCGCCTCGGCGAGGATGACCATCGGCGATTCGCGGAGATCGTCGGTGCCCGCCTTGAAGCTGAACCCGAACGACCCGATTCGCTTCCCGCCGGCGTCCGTAATCTGCTCGATCGCGTGATCGATCTGCAGCCTGTTGCTGTCGAGGACGGAGTCGATGAGGGGAAGTCGCAGGTCGGCCTGCCTTGCGCGGTACTGGAGAGCCCGCACGTCCTTGGGCAGGCACGAGCCGCCAAACGCGAATCCCGTCTCGAGGTAGTACGAGGACAGGTTCAACTGCTCGTCCTTGCAGAAGAGCTCCATGACCTCATGACGGTCCACTCCGATACGCTTGCAAAGACTGCCAATTTCGTTGGCGAGCACCACCTTGACGGCGTGCCACGCGTTGCTGGTCCGCCGCGTCTCAACTCGAGCGAGCTCCGCGGTTGGAGGAGCAACGCCGCGGAACCTTCATGCACATGAACGGTACCGCACCGCCGCCGTGGTGGTCGTGCCTTGCGTACTCAGGGACGCTCGACGCCGGTCTCCTTGATCTTGTTGAGCAGCGTCTTGTAGCTGACTCCGAGCAACTGAGCCGCCTTGCGACGGTTCCAGTGCACCTGCCGCAGCGTGTCGGCAATGATCGCGCGTTCGGCGGTCAGCGCGGCCTCGCGGGCCACGTCGGCGAGACGCCGCCCGTCCTGACCTTGTGCCGGGGCACCAGTATGGCTCTCGGGCTCGACCGCCTCCTCATGGTCAACCACTCGAGGCTGGGCTGGTGGTGGCTGCGGCGACGCGACAGGTGGTGGCTGGAGCGACGATTGTGACGGCGGTGCGGGAACGAAGTCCTGCCGCTGCGGGGGAGCCGACAAGCCAGGCGTACCGGCGGTAACCCGAGGCCGGTCGAGCTCCCGGAACAGCAACTGCTCGTCCTGAAGGATGACAAAGCGCTTGATCATGTTCTCGAGCTCACGGACATTGCCCGGCCAGTCGTACTCGAGGAATTTCTGGCGCAGCTCGTCGGAGAACGGTCGGATGGGACGGTTGTACCGCTGAGAGTACTTCCCGATGAAGAAGTCCGTGAGGTGCCGTATCTCGTCGCGGCGCTCCCGAAGCGCCGGCACGTAGGCCTCGATGACCTTCAGACGATAGTAGAGGTCCTCGCGGAATTCCCCGCGCAGCATCATCTGTTCGAGGTCGCGGTTGGTGGCGGCCACCACGCGAACGTCGACGGTGATCCGCTTGTTGCTCCCCAGCTTGGTGAACTCCGCGTCCTGCAGCACGTGGAGGAGTTTGGCTTGCAGTGGCGGCTTCATCTCGCCGATCTCGTCGAGGAAGATCGTGCCGGAATGGGCCTGCTCGAACTTTCCGATGCGCGTGGTCGCTGCGCCGGTGAACGCGCCACGTTCGTGCCCGAACAGCTCGCTCTCGAGCAGGTCGTCGGGG
>CAZDLW010000140.1:0-14579 GCA_964505975.1 uncultured Bifidobacteriaceae bacterium
AGATGCGCCGCCGGCTCGGCGTGTCGCCCGGTCCTGTGGGTTCGAAGGGGCCTGCGATCGTCACGCTCTCGATGTGCGGAAAGCCCGTGTGGTCGGTCGCCATGACGGTGCTGCGGAGGAACGGCTGCACGCGGCTGCCGCCCTGCGCGGCGGGCTTCCGGACGAACGTCGCCCCGATCGCCCGCGGCCCCGCCTGGATCGGCACGCGGACGCGGAGGCGGTCGTGGATGGCCTCTTTGATATTGCTCGTGTTCTCCGAGACGCTGGCGGTGTAATCCTCGGCGCCGCCGATGGTGACCCGGTGGACCCGGTCGCCGTCGACGAGGATGTCCACCTCGTGCTCCCGCTCGAGTCCGCGTATGGCGCCGAGACCCGTGTCGAGGAGGTTCGCGCTGATCAGGTACTCGCCGTCGATCGGGAACGTGTGCTGCGCCACGAGCCCTCCGCGCGTGCCGAGCGGCAGCCCCTCGACGTGCTGCATCTGGGACGCATCCGCGCGAATACGGTAAGTCTCCGTCGTGGGACCGATGTCCGGATCCCCGACTGCCCAGGCGCTGATTCTGGCGGCGGCCGAAAGGTACCGCTCCAGCAGCATCGGCGACACACCGAGCAGCGCCGCGTTCGTGTCGAAGCCGTCCGCCGAATCGTCCGGCGGAAAGAGAGACGCGGGATCGACCTGCAACGCCACCAGGTCACGGATGGCATGCGCGTATTCGTTTCTGTTGAGCCGGTGCAGGATGGGTCGACCGGCATGAACCGGGGCGGCGGCATCCAGCGCCGCCTCGAGCCACGCGGTGACGGAAGCGTAGGTTGCCTCGTCTGGCCGCGGCGCGCCGGCAGGAGGCATCGCGCGCGTGCGCAGCCTGCGGACGACCTTTTCCCACAACGCGACGTCGAGCGGCGCCTCCCGCAGTGCCTCAGGGTCGAGCGCGATGCCGGCAGTCTGGAGCCGCGGATTGTGGCATGCGACGCAGTACCGGGCAACGACCGCACTCACCTCCGGGCCGGACAATGTCGGCGGAGCGGCGGCACCTGCGGGGATGGCCGTGGCATCAGACGACTGCTCCTCGCGATGAGCGCCGGTCGATACCGTCAACGCCACGGCCGTCCATGCCAGCACGCCAACCCCATACAGCAATGACCGACCCATCAGATCCCCAGCCCGCTATCCACCATCCTGCCGGCCCGGCGCGATCTGCGATCCCGCCGGCATGCTCGGCGTCCTAGAAGTCGAACTGCGCGCCGATTTTCATGAACCGTGCTTTCATGATGGTCACGGGCGTCAGCCAGGAGCCTCCCGGAATGAAGGACTGGTTGTAGCTCAGCACCGGCGCCGCATTCAGCAGGTTGAACACGTCGAGGCCGACGTTCATTCTCGTCCTGCCGATCCTGATGATCTTGCCGACGCGCAGATTCAGCTCGTTCGTCCGGTCGCCGTACAGGGTGCCTGGCTCCAGCAGGTTGACCGTCACGTTCGGCGCGTTGCCTGCGAGATTCCGCCCCAGCGACTCCGCGACTACGGCGTTGGCCACCGTGTAATTGGCGCTCAGGTGCCCGCCGCCGACCGGCGTGCCCGCGAAGTTGACCTGGAGGCCGGGTCTGCTCACGAACGTGACGCCCACCTGTACGTCGGCCCGAGGCACGACGTACGTGCCCGCTCCCTTGAAGTACGGCAGGTAGCCGCTCACCGTGCGGCAGAAGGGATTGAGCGGAGCCGACTCCGGCAGCTTCTCCCGCACCTCGCAGTTGTCCGCGGTCGTCCTTCCCCAGTTGGAGCCGCCCTGAACGGTGAGATCGCGGATGCGCGCACTGACATTGACGTCCATCCCGTTGAACACCACCGACTCGCGCCCGTACTTGCTGGACAGCGTGACGAAGTTGTTCGTCCGTCCGAAGAACTCCGGCTTCACGTTGTACAGCCCCGGCACCGTGTAGCCGCCGCCGTTCGGCAGCCGGCTGTCGAGCGGCGCCGGGATGCTGAACTGATCGAAGTCCTCCGGCCCGACCTCCAGGTTGTCCGAGACCATGAAGTTGTGGAAGGTCCGCCGGGCGTAGCCCACGTCGACCGACACGCGCGGCAGCACTTCCTGCTGGATGGATATCGTCAGCTGCCGGTCGGACGGCCGCACGCCCCAGCCGTTCAGGAGGTCGGGGTCCACGGTGTTGCTGAAGGTGCTGGTCCCGAAGTTCCTGTTGGAGAAGGCGCCGCAGAAGTCCCCGCCGGCCGCGCGCAGGTCCTGCGCGTTCGGATTCAGGAGATCGCAGTCCGGCTCGAAGTTGCCGTTGGCGTCGGTCCAGGACCGCGACACGCTCTGCACGATCCGCGACGTCGGGTTGCCGACCGCGTAGGGCCCGCCGGTCCGCGTCGATTCGAGATACATGCCCCAGCTCGCCTTCAACGCCGTCTTGCCGTTGCCGAACAGGTCGTACGCGACCGACGCACGTGGCGTCAGGTCCTTGTAGCTGTCGACGATGGGCGTTCTCGAGAAGAATAGCGGCTCGGGCATGAACCGGGCGGGCCCCACCTGCTGCTCGGGCGACCAGCTCTGGGCGATATCGAAGCGGAGGGCGCCCTGCAGCGTCAGCCGGTCCCGCGTCCATCCCTGCTGGACGAAGAACCCGTCGGCCCGCATCCAGTTGGTGTTCGGATAGTCGTTGATGAACATCGTGAACTGGTTGGGGACGCCGTTGTTGACGCGGTAGTTCAGGTTGTTGGGCGCCTGGTTGCTCAGGCGGCGATCCTGCAGCAGGTTGCCGGTGTAGCCCGCCTTGAACGTCCTGGATCCGGAAACGTGCGAGACGCTCGCGCGCCAGGAGAAGACCCGGTTCTGATTGCGGCCGCTCTCGAAGAGATCGTTGCTCTGCGACCGGAACGTCAGGCCCGGAATGTTGCCGTTCACCGGGCAGCCCGCGGTGCACTGCTCGACGACCCGCACCAGATGGCCCGTATAGGGGTCCTCTTTCGCCCGGGCGCCCCAGTCCGCGCGGTAGGACCCGAACGCGAACTCCGCGAGCACGCGGCTGGTGAGGGTCGAGCTCCAGGTGGCCTGGGACGTCTGAATCGGCCACTGCTCACCGCGCCGTCCCGCCTCGGGCGACTTCAGCGGGCGGAAGTCGTTCACGCAGTCCTTGCACCTCGAGGTCTCGTCCCAGAAGAGGCCGAGCTTGTTGCGCGGCGTCATCTGCGTCGTCAGCCGCAGCGCCACGTTGTGATACTCCTGCTCGGTGAACGCCTGGCGGGTGAAGTCCGGCTCGTAGGTCCATTTCGTGGGGTCGCCGGCGTTCTTGTTGTAGAACATGTCGATGTCCTGGACGTAGTACTGCTTCCTCGTCGTCGCGAAGAACCAGACCCGGTCGCGCAGGACGGGCCCGCCGAGCGCCCCGTTCACGTCGTAGTTCTTCGTCAGCGGCGTTGCGGCCGTGACGCCCTGGGCGCGCAGGCCGTCGGTCAGGTTGTCGCCCTGCAGCCGCCGGTTCATCCAGTCCGCGTACGCGCTCCCCGAGAGGTTGTTGGAGCCGGTGCGGGGGACGATGTTCAGCACCGGTCCGGCCGTGTCCGATTCGCCCAGGCCGCCGGACACCGTCAGCGTCACCTCTTCGGCATTCCGCGTGTCGGTGAAGGCGTTCGAGGAGGTCCCCTGCGGCACCGAGATCAGCAGGCCGTCGAGCAGGGTGCGGCCGTCGTGATTCGAGCGGCCGGCCAGAAACGCGCCGTGCGCGCTGAACGTGCTGGCAGTCGCCCCGACAGCGATGTCCTGCGACCCGCCGATGATGCCGGGCGCGAGGCGCATGATCTGCTCGTAGCCGCCGGCGGTCGGAATCGCGGTGATGACGTCCCGTGCGACGACCGCCTGCCGCGTCGCGCTCTGCACGTCCACGACGGGCGTCTCGCCGGTGACGATGACCGTCTCCTCGAGCGCGCCGATGCTCAGCTCCGCGTTCACGTTGAAGGTGGCCGACCCGGTGAACTCGAGCCCTTCGCGTCGCACGGTCGCGAACCCCGGCAGCGTGAAGGTGAGAGTATAGGTGCCGGGCCGGACGTTCTCGATACGGTACTGCCCGCTGCCGTCGGTGAGCGCCACCCGCACTTTCTCGATGAGCGCCGGGCTTGCAGCCTCCACGGTCACGCCGGGCAGCACGCCGCCCGATGCATCCCGCACGGTGCCGGCGATGCTCACCTGCGCGTACAGCGCCGCCGGCAGGAGGAGGACGCCCGCGAACATTGCGACGAGTCTCGACTGGCCAGCCATCATGGCTTCCCTCCCTGGACTTTCACGCGTTGACCCGTGCGTCCTGAGTGGACCCTGTGCGGCCCGGAGCGCGACCTGTGTACTCGTCAGTGAGTCGCGGTGGCGGTCCGGACCGCGCGGAGCGCGGCAAACAGACATTGGCACCCAGCCAGGGGCGCTGCGGGGAGAACGAGGGGCCGAGCCCCCTGGCTGGGTGGGAATTCTAGCTGACCTGCGGGGCGGGGAATGTATTTGATTGTAACGGCGCGACCGGCCCGCCCGTCAGGATGAGGTGGTCAGACAGTAGCCGTCGCCGTGCATGGTGCGGATGTAGCGCGGGTGGTGCGGGTCGGCCTCGATCTTGCGCCGGAGCCTGGCGACGAAGTTGTCCACGGTGCGGGTGAGCGGCGCGTCCTGATAGCCCCAGACCACGCGCAGTAGCTCCTCGCGGGTGACGATCTTGCCGGCGTGCTCCACCAGATAGTGCAGCAGGGCGAACTCCCGCGGCGTGAGGGCGAGCGGGGCGCTTTCCTTGAACGCGCGCATGCGGGTGAAGTCGATAGAGACGTCCCCCAGCACGAGCGTGTGCACCGTCTGCTGGCTGCGCCTCAGCACCGCGTGGATGCGCGCCAGCAGTTCGTCCAGCGAGAACGGCTTCGTGACGTAATCGTCCGCACCGAGCTCGAGGCCGCGCACCTTGTCCTGCTGCTGCGTACGGGCGGTCACGATGATGATGGGCACGCGGTACCGCGCCGCGCTCAACGCACGGCACACCTCGAACCCGTTCAGCCCGGGAATCATCACGTCCAACAACACCAGGTCCGGGGGCACCGAGCGGGCGATCTCGACCGCCTGCGTGCCGTCGGAGACGCAATCGACCGCGAAACCTTCGTAGACGAGATTGTCGCGTAACAGGCGCACCAGCGACGGGTCGTCTTCCACGATGAGAAGCCGCTTGCTCATGATGTCGCCGCTCTCGGAAACAGGACCTCCACGCGGGTCCCCTGCCCCAGCTGGCTCTCGATGTGCAGCCGCCCGCCATGCGCCTCGACCACCTGCCGGACGATGGCCAGCCCCAGTCCGCTGCCGCCGCGTTCCACGTGCCGGCCGCGAAAGAACTTGTCGCTCACGCGCGCGATCTCGTCCGCCCGGATGCCGGGCCCCCGGTCCTCGACCCACAACGCGACGTGATCGCCCGTCGCCCGCGCGCCGATCGTCAGGACGCGCACGCGCTCGGAGTACTTGACGCCATTGTCGAGGATGTTGTCGAGCACCTGCCCGGCGGCCATGCGATCCGCCCGAATCGGAGGCACGTCTGGCGGCAGCTGCACGTGCACCGCGAACCGCCTGTCGGTCAGCAGCGCATGGAAGTGCCGGAGGCTCTCTTCGACGAGGTCGCTCACCTCGATCGGCTCGAACGTGTAGGCATGCCTCACGTCGCTCAACCGGGCATAGGTGAGCAGGTTGTCGATGAGGCGCCCGAGGTTCCCCGTCTCGCGCCAGAGCATCGCCGCGTATTCGCGCACCGTCTGCTGCGAATCGTAGCGCCCGCCCGCGAGCGTGTCGGCGATCAGCCGGATCACGGCGAGGGGCGTCTTCAGCTCGTGGGTGACGCTCGACACGAAGTCCGATTTCATCGTGGCCAGCTCCGCGGCGACCCGGACGCCGCGTACGGTCACGATCAATCCGGCCATGGTGGCCAGTGCCGCCAGGGAAATTAGGACAAAGGTCGTATCGATGCCCGTCACGCCGGCCGCCGTGGGGCTGTCGGCTGCCACGCCTGCCCGGGCGGTCCATTCGTCGAACTGTCGATTCTCGGGCGGCGGCAGCGTGCCGACGAGCGCCCGGTCCACGAACACGAGCGGGAAGGCGCGCACGGCTGGCGGAATGGCAGAGTGGTGCGGGCCGGTCGACGTGACCACACGGCCCTCGTTGTCGAGAATCTCCAGCGACATCTCGTCGGCCGCGCCGCCCACCCGGGCGATCTGGAACACCAGCTCGTCGAAGTAGAACCTGCGCACCCACTCCAGGTTCACGGCGAAGCCAACCAGGCCGAACACGTGGCCGGGATTGCCGTGCAGGAAGTTCACGACCATCTGGTACTCGACACCGGCCAGCGCGGCGTCGAACACGGCAATGCGCCGCTCGTCGTGCGCCCTGAGGCGCGCCTCGGCGATGAGCCCGTGCACCGCGGAGGGATTGCGCGACACGGCAACGGGGTACGGCCCTCCGGGACGATCGGAGCCCTGCCAGACCGGAGGCCTGTCGGAGCGCGTGAACACGTAGATGACCTCTTCACCTTCCTGGTCATTCCACGTGAAGAAGAACTCGGGATAGGGGAAGCGCGCGAACCCGCGCGCGAATGCCTCCGCGAGGTCGTACGGCGGATCCAGCGCGAGCTGACCGGAGGTGACGGGCACGAGTACCGTCGCATGAGCGCCGCGCATGTCCTGGGTGAGAGCGGCCGACAGCAGCGCAATCTGCTCCGCCACCCGCCGCTCGAGCAGCAGCATCGTGCTGCGGCTGGCCTTCGAGGTGGCTTGGTATCCGAGCCACACGAGCATGGCCGTTGCGGCACACAGAGCGGCGGCCAGCGCCACGGTTCTGTTCGAGCGGACGACCTGGACAATCCTGGAGACCCGGGCCGTTCCGGGAGCACTCATTGCAGCAGTTCCCGCTCCCGGTAGTACCGGGCAGCGCCAGGATGGAGCGGGATTGGCGTGGCTGGAGCCAGATCGGGATTCACCTGCAGCGCGGCGGCGTGGTCGTGCGCGAGAACCGACAGGCTCTCGAGGAGCGTCCTGGTGACGCGGTAGACGACTTCTTCTGCCACACTGTCCCGCGTCACGAGGAGGTTCTCCACGACCACGGTGCTCACCGGGTCCGGCTGGCCGGGATAGGTGCCGGGCGGTATCACCGCAGGTTTGAAGAACGGATAGCGGGCACGAATGCGGGCCGCGGCGCGCGGCCCGATGTCCAGCAGGCGGATATCGGCCGTCCGCGCGAGCTCGTGCAGAAACGGCACGGGATACGCGGTCAGCACGAATCCGCTGTCGATCCGGCCGGTGGCGAGCGCGTGCGTCAGTTCCTTCGATCGCATCCGCACGCCCTCGATGCTCGTCGGGCCGAGATCTCCCGCGGCGGCGACGAGGCCGCGATAGCCGACGATGGGCAGCAGGTCGGTGCTCGAAAAGATCGAGAAGCCGACCTGCCGGTTGCGCAGCTCCGTCCACTGGCGGACCGGGGCGTCCGCCCTGACCACCACGTGCAGCGCGCTGCCGTAGACGATCGCCACGCCCCGGAGGCTCGTGTGCGGCTGCGCGCGGAGCGCCGTGCCCTCGACGTACGCGGTGTAGGTGGTGTCCGCGCGAGCCAGCGCGAAGTCGGCTGTCCCGTCCTCGAGCGCCTTCACGTTGAACGTCGAGCCGTCAGTCGCGTCGCTCGTCATGCAGAGCCCGACGCCGCGCTCACTGAAGAGGCCCGCCAGCGCCGCCCCGAACACGTAGCTCACATCGTCGAAGGCGCCGGTGGCGATGGTGAGGCAGGGGGCGGGCGTTTCGGGCGGCGTCCATCGACACCCGGCGGCTACCGAGATCGCCACGCCGACGACAGCGACGCATCTCAGATACATGCCCATAGGGGCGCAAGTATAGCCGGCAACAGCGGTGCGGGCGAGTGCCTGGCACACGCGGGTCGCGGTGTCGCCATCCAACCAGGCATCGACTCAGCATTGAGCAGACCGAGCGCTCAGTTGTGTTGCCAGTGCTGGCGAATCCCGCGCGCCGGCCCGGAGGTAAGTCAGCCTCAGAAGCGGAACAGCCGGTTCATCTTGAAGGTGACCGCCCGGTTGACGAGGGCCGGGAAGCCGCGGCCAAGCGTGTGGCGTTCCTCGTTGTACACGATGAACAGCTCGCTGCCGGGAGGGTACTCCCAGCGCAGCCGGGCGTTGGTTGCCGCGAGCCGGCCGTCGGACCGGTACTGCACGAGCGCGCTCGCAAACATCAGCGGCGTCACCGTGTAGGTGACCCGCGTGCCCGCCAGATGGCTGGTGAAGGCGCCCTCCGCGAGCGCCACGCGGTTGAGCGCGTACGTGGGCTCGACCGACAGCCGCGATGAGAGGTTGACGCGGCCGCGGATCACCGAGAGCGTCGTCTTTTCGCCGCTGTAGAAGCTGCCGTGCTCGAGCGCCATCTGCGCCGAAACGCGCCGGCGCTGGCCGAGGCTATAGCCGACGCGGGTGGTGTTGTACCGGTAGCTGGCCACCGGCAGGTCCACGCCTGGGCTGATCGGGAACACGCGCGGCAGGAACTCGTGCATGCGCGTGTGCGACAGGCTGAAGGTGTCGCTGTTCTCGAAATCGATGCCGAAGCTGGCTGTGCAACGCTGGGCAGGGCCATGAACCGCGCTTCCATCGCGAGCACATCATCTGCGCCGTGGGACCGACGTCGTATGACCGGTGATCGGTTAACGTTAACCGCGGGCCTGGGCGGGCACGGGCGGGCAGGGCAGCTCGAGAGGCCGTTCATAGCTCCTATCGTCCGTGCGAAGCCGCACTTTTCCGGCCTGCGGAGCCGGTGTGCGGCGAACAGGACGAGTCGACTGCAGACGTTCATCGTGCGCTTCGCGTCGCAACACACGTGAGCGCCGGATCCCTGCTACCCGTTGAACTGTTTGGATACTCCGGCGGCTGTCTATCGGCTGCCCGCCGCCAGCATCTCCCTGATCGATCGACCGGTACTCGACGACGCCGCTCTCGCCCTGCAAACCAATGTAGCCGGGAGCGTTGAGGACGTTGGCCGTACGCGTCACCTCCGTTCCGTTGAATTGGACGGTCAACTCGTCGCCCGATACCTCGATCTCGATCGCCTGCCATTCGCCGGTGCCGTCGAACAGCCGCTCCACGGCCTCGCGGTCGAAGTCTATCGGCCCATCCGGCATTCCGTGTCGGAAGATGCCGGCAACCGGTGGGAAGAACGGATGAGGCGTTGCCGGATTGCGGATCTGCACTTGATAGCTGTTGTTCGGCCAGCCGCGCATGAACGGCGCACTGCCTGCCGCCCTCACGAAGACGCCGCTATCGGCCTCGTCCGTGACGAAGCGAAACTCCACCCGCAGGACGAAATCGCCGTACTGGCGTTCGGACCGCAGCCACCCGTTCGGTTCTTCGACACGCAGCACCCCATCGACCACTGTGAAATTGTTCGAGTCCGTGTTCTCGACTACCCAGCCGTTCAATGTTCCGTCGAACAGCGAGACGAAGTCCTCCGACGATTGCCCATATCCCGTCTGCGACCATACGAGGAGACACATGGCCGCTACGGCACCCGCCTCGCCAATCCATCTCTGCATCGAACGCTCCTTTGAACGACTGCCGCCTGAAAGACGCATCGATTCCGCACGCGACTGAAAGTTACCCGCGCCGCGTGGCGCCACCGGAAGCGGTAGTCACGGCCTCACACTCGACCGGACACGTCGGGTCACAAGTCTGCCACAGGTGGCGAAGCTCCGGCTGACACGAAACTCCTCCACGCCGGGCGAGGAGGCCCGTCGCGTCCGCGTGGGGGCCGCCTGAAAAGGCGGCTCCTACGCCTGACGTTTCGCTCCTACGTGGCCGTCGCGCGCGACGGTGGACACCTCAGACCGCCGAGCATGTCGGCAGCGAGTCCGCCTGGCTAGCCCTTCGTGGCGACTCGGTACAGCATCCACAACTTCAGGAACTTGAGGAAGGGCGCGAGGTCGATCTCTGGCACATGGCTGGCGCGGGTGGCCTCGAGCTCCTGCAGACGCCGGCGCTGCTTCGAGGCGCTCCGCCTGCCAGCAAGGTAGCCGAGCAGACATACGCCGGCGGCTGCCGACGACACAACGGCGAGCGTGCCGTAGTTCTCCGGCACCCACTCTTCAACCGTGTGATAGAGGTCCTCCGTCTGATTCGCGACGGTCCCGAACACATCCTTGGAACGCTCGAAGACCCGCGAGAGATCCGATACGGCTGTACGCTTTGCGGCCATGATGCACCTCAACCGGCGGCTGGGTGCAAGACAAGCGCCACAGACGCGGGGAGGATCGCTGCACGTGGGACGGCCGAGCTGGCAACAGCGCACCCGCGGCGATTTCGACGCGGCGCGGGATTGGCCGCGGGTTGCGGGACCTGCGTGTGCGCAACGACGGGGTGGCGGTTGCCGTCGTTGCCTGTTGGACGATTCCCGACGACTGGCTCATCAGTGCCGCGCGCGACGTACCCTCACGGACGCCCCGGAGGCAGCCTGCGCGGCTGGCCCGGCTGCATCGCGATCCTGAACATGGCCGCGTACACGCCCTCCGCTTCGACGACCGGCAGCACGAGCTGGCTCCCGCCTTCGCGGAAGATCATGTCGCGCGAGTTGAGGAGACGCTGACCGCGGTGCGCCGAGTACGGATCCAGCGCGTGCACATGGTCGGTACGCTCGTCGTGGAAATACAGCTGCGAGGTGAACTCGTCTGTCCGCCCGCCGGAGGCCTGAACCCGCACCTTGAAGTGAATGTGAACCGCCCGGCCTGGATACCAACCCGGATAGATCGTCGTGAACTGCACCACCCCGTCGGCGTCGGACATCTGATATCCCCGCAGGAACATCTCGCCGGCCGTGGTCCCGCGGCGGTCCTCCACCGCCGAGTAGACGCCCATCGCATCGCAATGCCAGATGTCCACCTGTGCGTGGGGCAGGACCACGCAGCCGCCGGCTGGCGTGAACTGTGAAAGCTCGAAGCGAAGCGCCAGCGGAACTCCGTGTGTGATCCGGCCCGTCGCCGGGTCCTGCCGGATGTCGGAACGCTCGAGCGCGCGATCCACGAAGTACGGCCCCTCCGTCTGCTCGGGAAGCGCGATGCAATCGGGCGCGGCGAGCAAGGGATCGCCTGGTGATACACCGGCGGCGCGGGGTGCAAGCGTTGCAGCTGCGGTGGCGCCAAACAGGGCAAGTGCGCGACGCCGGCTGAGAACTCGGCCGATGGGGTGATCGTCGTTGTGCGTGACAGCTCTCCTCTGGTCCGGGGTGCGACTAGCCGTGCTTGCCCGGCCTGGATGTGTACGAACGTGTCGATGTGGCCGTACGACCACCGCTTAGCCGCGGCCCCATACGATCACGTGCGAACGAAACGCGAAGCGCGCGTGGCGTTTTCTCTCGGGCGGAGCTCCGTTACAGCGTCACACCGACCTGAAACGTGGCGGTATAGCCTGCTGATGGAGTGCCCGCCGGCGTCACGAGCTCGGACGCAAGGCTGTCGGCAAAGATCATGTCCGCTGTGTGCGGGTCGGGTTGGTCCCGCGGGACGCGTAGACGCCCTGCGTGTGCACGGCGTCGCTCGTCGCATCGGGAAACGCAATCTGCGTGACCTTCACCGAGCGACTGGCCATCGTGACCTCGACGTGGATGTGCGTCGCCCGGCCCTGATACCACCCGGGGTAGATCGTCGTGAACGTCACCTCCCCGGCCGCGTTCGTCGTCTGGATGCCGCGCAGGAGCGTCGCATTGGTCTGGGAGCCGTACTGCGAGTAATCGCCGGCCGCGTCGCACTGCCAGATCTCCACGTCGGCACCGGACACTGGTGCGCACGCGGCGTTGACGTTGACAACTCGGACCGCCAGCGTCAGCAGGGTGCCGGCCCTGTCCTCGCGGATGTCGCTGCGGAACATGTCCGTTCGCGACGGATACGGCCCAACGGTCTCGCTGGGCGTCACCACACAGGCCGCGTTAGTGCTCGACGTGCCGACCCCGGTGGACGCGGCGACGGCCGAAGGGGCGGTCGGCGATTCTCCGCACGCCGCGGCCAGTGCGGCCGCAGCCGATCCGATTGCCCCGAACGCCGCCCGGCGGCTGAGTTGTCTGCCTTCATTCCCTCGTATCTCGTTCACTGTGCCCTCCGTCATGAAGACCACTGTGCCGACCGGATGTTGGGAAACTTTGGCAGCGAGATGAAACGAGTACGGCCGACACGGCATCGACGGCCACACTTCTGCAACGTTCTGGGTGCAAAATCGCGTTCATGACCGACGTTCCCCGCGGCGTGCGCTGGTACAGCAGCTTCTACTGGCGCATCGGCATCAGCTTCGTGTTCTTCGTCGCGGTCCTACTGGTTGGGCAGGGCCTGATGGTCGGTTATGCGCGAACGAGTGGCGCGTTTGGGCCGGGTGACGCGTTTGGACCTGGGAATCCAAACGGCACTGCCATCACCATGGCCGCGCGACTCGGTCACGCGCTCGAAACCCAGCCCGATCTCGACATCTCGCGCTATCTCCTGGACAACTTCGGCGAAGTGCGTCAAGCCGCGTACGTCGTGCTCAGCGACGGACGAACCGGCGCAACGTCCGCACAGCCGCTGAGTCCCGCCATCGGCCGGCAGGTACGAGCCGCGCTCGACGGAGTCGTGCCCGCACCGGCGCCTGACGCGCCCGCCTTCCCTGCGGTCATGGCGCCTGTGCAGGTGGACCGCCGGTTGGCCGGTCTCGTCATCCTGCCACCGCCGCGCCCGAGGGGCATGATGGTCAATGTGGGCGAGCTGCTCACCCTGCCAGGCACCTTGGGGCTCGTCATCGTTTCGGCAATTGCCGCCCTCGTGATCTTCGGGCCGGCCCGAAACCGCCTGCGGGCGCTGGAGGGTGCCGCCCAGCGCTTGGGAGCTGGCGAGCTCGAGGCGCGCGCGCCGGTCACGGGGCGCGATGAGGTGGCACGCGTCGCGGCTGCGTTCAACCAGATGGCCGGCGAGCTTCAGATTCGAACCGAGGCGCTGCGGACGTCGAATCGCCTCCGACGTCAGATGCTCGCGGACATCTCACACGAGCTGCGCACGCCGCTGACGACGATGCGCGCGGGTATCTCGAGACGCTGGAGATGCCGGAGATCGCGCTCGACGAGGAGCGGCGGCGGCGCTACATCGAGACCGCCCGACGCGAAACCGTGCGCCTGGAGCGTATCGTCACCGACCTGCTGGAGCTCGCACGGTTCGAGAACGCCGTGGCCACGATCGAACCGCGGGTGGTGGCCGTCGAACGCATCTTTGCCGGCATCCTGCGGCGCTTCGAGCACGAAGCGGGCGCCGCCGGCGTGACGCTGCGCAGCCGGGTCGATCCGTCGGCGGATCAGATCTTCGCGGACCCCGATCGTCTCGACCAGGCGCTCAGCAACCTCGTGACGAATGCACTGCGCCATACGCCGGCGGGAGGCACCATCGATCTCGACGCGCGGGCGGGCGCCGACGGTTGGCGTCTGAGGGTCGTGGATTCGGGCAGCGGGATTGCGCCCGAGCACCTGCCGCACGTCTTCGACCGCTTCTACAAGGTGGATGCGTCCCGGACCACCGGCATCGGCGGCAGCGGCCTGGGGCTCTCGATAGCCAAAGCGATTGTGGAGCGCCACGGGGGGACGATTGCCGTCACGAGCCGTCCAGGAGCGACCAGCTTCGTGATCACGATTCCACACGTGGCGCAAAACTGAGGGGCGCTCAGCCGCGATCCGCGAACTTGTAGCCGACGCCCCATGCGGTCAGCAGCATCTCCGGATCATGGGCGTCGCGCTCGATCTTGCGCCGCAGACGGCTGATCACCGTGTCGACCGTGCGATCCGTGACGAACGTGTCGTCGCTCCAGACCTACTGAAGCAGAGCCGCCCTGGTGAACACCACTCCTGGCCTGGTGGCCAGCAGAGACAGCAGGTCGAACTCCTGTTTCGTGAGGTCCACCGGCTCGCCTCGCACCGAGGCCTGGCGGCGTTCCCGATCGATCCGCAACTCTCCCGCTTCGAGCAGGCCAGGGGCTGGATCGGGGGGCGGCCGGCGAAGGTGCCGGCGCATCAGCGCCCCGACGCGCGCCATCAGCTCACGAACGCCGAAAGGCTTGGTGAGGTAGTCGTCCGGCCGCTCTCGAGGCCGATCACCTTGTCGGACTCGCCGTCGCGTGCGGTCAGCATGAGACTGGCGTCTCGACGTTCGGGCCGGCCGCGCGGAGGGCGCGGCAGAGGCTCACACCATCGAGTCCGGGGAGCATCACGTCGAGCAGCACGAGAGCGAACGCCGTGGTGCGGATGCGATCGAGCGCCTGCCGGCCGTCGGCGGCTTCATCGAGTGCGAACCCGGCAAGCTCGAGGTGCAGGCGAAGGATCTCCCGAATGGCGGGGTCGTCCTCGACAACGAGTACGCGACGGGAGGGTGACCGAACCGGCACGTCGTCAATTGTTTCCCGATTGTGCGAGGCGAGGGCGGCTGTCTCACCGTGGCCGATGGCCGCGGCGGACTGAACGAGGACGGCAAAGGCCATTCACCGCAGGGTGAATGGCGGGGTCGACGGGACTCGAACCCGCGGCCTCCGGCGTGACAGGC
>CAZDLW010000141.1:0-14366 GCA_964505975.1 uncultured Bifidobacteriaceae bacterium
CGTGCGTTCGTCGCGTGGCGCCGTGCATCGCTCGATGCAGCCGCGCTCATACGCCGCCTTGGCATCAAGGCCGGACTCGAGCCGCACGAGAGCCTGATCATTGCATGTGCCGGCGACGACAAGGCACTGCGCCGGGAGTTCGAAGGGCGCCAGGACGCAGGTCTGGACGTGGGGTGGCTCACGGGAAAGCAGGTGCGAGACTCGACGGCGGTGGACGGATCCGGAGCCATCCGCGCACGCGATGGCTTCGCGATCGACCCGTACCGGACCACCATCGGTCTTGCGCAGGCGGCCGAGCGGCGCGGGGCCAGGATCGTCGAGCGCACTCCGCTGAAGAAGGTGCGCGTGCGCAGGAAGGATGTCGAAGTCCTCGTTGATGGCGGCCTCATCCGTGCCGCCACGGTCATCGTTACCACCGGGGTTGCGACGCCGGAATTCAAACCGCTGCGACGGCATTTCAAGCGTCGCGAGACGTACGTGGTGCTCACCGAGCCCATGCCCGCCGCCATGCGAAAGCAGGTCGGCAGACGCGACGTGACATGGCGCGACACGCGGGTGCCGAGGCACCGTGTGCGGTGGACACGCGACGATCGGATTCTGGTGGCCGGGGCCGATCAGGACGAAACGCCCGTGCGTCGGCGAGAGGCCGTGCTCGTCCAGCGCACGGGCCAACTGATGTACGAGTTGCTCACGACGTATCCGGCCATTTCCGGACTGCAGCCCGAGTACGGGTGGGAGTTGACGTACGGCGAGACCGCGGATGGCCTGATGTACATCGGTCCGCACCGGAACTACCCGCGTCATCTTTTCGCACTGGGCCACGGCGGGGATTCGGTAACCGGCGCGTTTCTCGCGGCCCGCATACTCGCCCGCGCCGCTCGTGGAGAACCGGAGAAGGGCGACGAGGTGTTCGGCTTCACCCGTTGATGGCCCGGTCACCGGTCCTCGAAGGCTTCAGTGGGACCGCGTCAGGCCCATGCGGCCCCATCGGACTGTTGAGCTCGTACGCAGTCGACACATCTACGTGATTGACAGTGTGGTGCTCGCGGGTATAGAAGCCCTTCAACTACACGAATATCCTTTCGTACCAATTCGGCATCGCGTGTCCCCGGAACGCGGTTCATGCTCTCGGAGGAGTATCACCATGCAGCGCGCGTCGAAATGCGAAAAGTCCTTCGTTGATTGGGTATCTCTTCGATCATGGCTGGCCCGCTTCACGTTCCTGGTTCTCGCGTTTCTGCCAGCCAGCGCGTTCGGTCAGGCCGCGATTACCGGCCTCGTCAGGGACAGCTCGGGCGCCGTGCTTCCGGGCGTCATCGTCGAAGCGGCCAGTCCCCAGCTGATCGAGCGCGTTCGCTCATCCGTGACCGATGGAACGGGACAGTATCGAATCATCGACTTGCGCCCAGGGACCTACAGCGTCACCTTCACGCTTCCCGGCTTCAACACCGTCCGGCGGGAAGGCATCGAGCTCACGGGAACCTTCACTGCAACGGTAAACGCCGAGATGCGGATAGGCGATTTGCAGGAGACCATTACCGTCATCGGTGAGACGCCCATCGTCGATGTCCAGAGCGCCCGGCGGCAGCAGATCATCGATCGCGACGACCTCACGTCCATCCCGAGCTCGCGCATGTTTCACGCCATTGCGGCGCTCGTGCCCGGTATCTCGGTCGGCGGCAGCCAGGACGTCGGCGGAATCGTCGGACCGTCGGTGGTGACGTTCGCCAACTACGGAGGGCGCGCTGGCGAAGGGCGTCTGCAGGTGGATGGTGTCGGCGTCGGGGGCAACTTCGCGGGAACGTCGTACTATGTCGCCGACATCGGCAACGCGCAGGAGATCACCGTCACGACGTCGGGTGGTATGGGTGAAGCGGAGGTCGGTGGTCCGATTATCAACGTCGTTCCACGCACCGGCGGCAACACGATGAGCGGATCGATGTTCGCCACCGGCGCGAACGGGTCGATGCAGAGCGACAACTATACGCAGGCGCTGCGCGACGCCGGCCTGAGCAATCCCGCCAACCTCATCAAGATCTGGGACCTGAACGGCTCGGTCGGCGGCCCGATCCAGCGAGATCGGCTCTGGTACTTCCTGACTTCCCGGTACCACGGCAATCGCAAGTACATCGAAGGCATGTACTACAACTTGAATGCAGGCGACCCGAACGCCTTCTCCTACGTGCCTGACCTCTCCCGGCCTGCGATCTCCGATTCCACCTGGAAGAACACCAGCCTTCGCCTGACATGGCAGGTGACGTCGCGCAACAAGCTGAACTTGTTCTGGGACGAGCAGCGGACCTGCATCGCGTGCATCGGGGGCGGCAGTGCGACGGTCTCACCGGAGGCCGCCGACGGGACCACGCACATGGACTATACGCGCGCCCCGTCGGCAACCTGGACCTCGCCGCTCACGAACCGGGTCCTGCTCGAAGCGGGCGTTGGCTTCGTGGGCTTCCTGTACGGACGGGAACGGGAAGGCACCAATCGGAACATGCCTCGCATCACCGAGCAGGCTGGTGACATTCCGGGGTTGACGTTTGGCGCGATGACCTGGCAGCGGAACAAGTCGATCACGCCCAAGTGGCGGGCGTCAGCCTCGTATGTCACCGGTGCCCACAACATCAAGGTCGGCGTAGACGGATACGCGCTCATCCTGGAACGGACCTATTCGGGCAACAATCTGGGGTTGAATTACCGGCTCAACAACGGAACGCCAAACCAGCTGACGATGTTCATCAACGATTTCCGAGTCGACAACACGACGAAGTCGTTTGCCACCTATGCGCAGAATCAGTCCACCTTCGGTCGCTTCACTGTGCAGGGCGGCGTTCGCTACGACTATGCGTCGAGCCATGCGCCGGCCCAGACGATCGGTCCCGACCGGTACCTGCCCGAGCAGATCGCATTTCCGAAGACGGCCATGGTGAGCGGGTATCACGACATCAGTCCTCGGCTCGGGATGGCGATCGATCTTTTCGGAACAGGCAAGACGTCGCTCAAGGTCAATCTCGGTCGCTACGTCGATTCCGCCACGAGCGGCGGCCGATACACGGCCAGCAACCCGTTGACCACGAGCATCGGCGGAGGCACGCCTCCGAGCACGACGCGTTCGTGGACCGACGCAAACGGCAACTTCGAGCCTGACTGCGATCTCCGCAACAGGGCCACCCAGGATTTGCGTGCCAGTGGCGGCGATTTCTGCGGCCCTCTGGCCAACCAGAGCTTTGGACAAGTCACGAATCCTCCGGCGATCTGGGATCCCGATTTGCTGCGGGGGTGGGGCGTTCGCGCCAACGACTGGCAGTTCGGCGTGTCGATCCAGCAGGAAGTCCTTCCGCGCACGTCCTTGCAGGTCGGGTACATCCGCCGCTGGTATGGCAGTTTCGATGTCACCGACAATCTGCTCGTCACGCCGGCGGACTTCGATCAGTACAGCATTACAGCTCCGTCCGATCCGCGGCTCCCCGGCGGTGGTGGGTACGTGATCGGCGATCTCTGGAACATCACCCCGGCGATGTTCGGCCAGACGCAGAACTTCGTGACGCGTGCCGGTAACTTCGGCGAGCAGACGCAGTACTGGCACGGCGTAGACGTGAACGTCGTGGCGCGCATGCCTAACGGCGTACGGCTGCAGGGAGGCACCAGTACCGGGCGCGAGGTCAGCGACAGCTGCGAGGTCATCGTCGACAATCCCAGCCGACGGAACTGCCGCGTGACACTCCCGTTCCAGACGACGTTTCGCGGTCTGGGGAGCTATACCATTCCACGGGTAGAGATTCAGGTGAGCGGCACGTTCCAGAGCCGGCCGGGGTCGCAGATTGCGGCGAACCTGGTCGTGCCGTCGGCGGTCGTCGCGCAGACATTGGGCCGACCTCTCTCGGGTAACGCGGCGAACGTGACGATCAACCTGCTCGATCCCGGCCAGATGTATCGCGATCGGATCAATCAGGTCGATGTGCGTGTCGGGAAGTTCGTGCGGTTCGGGCGCACGCGAGCCAACATCGGCGTGGACGTGTTCAATGCGTTGAACTCGAGCGCGGTCCAGAACTCCAACAACACGTTTGGCGCCAACTGGCTGACGCCGACGCTCGTGATGCCCGCGCGGTTTGCCAAGGTCTCCGCGCAGATCGACTTCTGACGGAGCGCCGAAACCGGCCACGTGGAGGGGCAGTGCCACTGCCGCTCCGCGTGGTCCACTCCTGAGGCGCTCCTGGCACCCCTCTCAGGGCTCGCGGTCATCCGTCCGCCGGACGGGTGTAATCCCGTACGCACGCAGGACGTCGTCCAGGGTGAGGATTCCCAGCACACGGGTCACATCCTCTCGGCTGACGACCGGCAGGGTGTGCCGCCCGCGGAACGCGCGAAGCGCCGCGTCGAGGGGTTGGTCCGGGTGCAGGATGGGTACAGGATCGCCATCCGGTTCGAGCCATGGTGTTGCGTCCGGTGTCGCCGCGGTCATCGCATCCTCCACCCGGAGCACACGGGTCTCGCGCTGCGTTTCGAGTGACGGCAGCGTGAGGCCGTCTTGGGCGGCCACCATCTCGAAGAATGTCACCGGGTGCAGCTGCCTCGCGACGAGATAGGCGACGAGGTTGGCGATCATCACCGGGAGGATGATCACGTAGCTGGCACTGACTTCGAACACCATGAAGACGGACGTCATCGGGGCCCTGAACACCGCGGCGAAGAACGTGCCCATGCCCACCAGCACGTAGGCACTGGGAGGGCTCGTCTCCACCGGCCAGTAGGTCTGGGCCAACGTGCCGAGGCCTCCTCCAATCATCGCGCCGATGAAGAGCGTGGGTGCGAACATCCCACCGGGAGTCCCAGCAGCGAAACACGCCGCCGTGACTGCCATTTTGGCGATCGCCAGGCTGAGCAGGAACGGCCATGAGAACTCGTCGTGCAGCGCGCCATCGACTGCGCCGTAGCCGGCGCCGAGCACCTGGGGCATGACGAGGCCGACCAGCCCGACGCAGGCTCCGGCCAGAAAGGGGTGCAGTGCCCGCCGAAGGGCCGGGGCGTCGGACAGCCGCCCTCGCAGAACGCCGAGCGCACGCACGAAGACCGAGCCCAGGAGCCCCGCGGCCAGACCGATTGCTGCGTAGACCAGCAGCTCGGACGGGTGCCTCAGCTCGAAGGCGGGGACACGGAACAGCGGTTCGCTGCCGAGGAACCAGCGGCTGACAACGACGGCGGAGACGGCCGACAGCACGATCGATCCGAGCACGCTCGCGTTCCAGCTGCCTATGACCTCTTCGATCACGAAGAGCACCGCCGTGATCGGCGTGTTGAAGGCCGCGGCAATACCGGCGGCCGCCCCCACGGGCGCGAGCAGTCTCACGTGCTCCTTGGAGACCTTGAACGAGCGCCCGAGCAGCGAGGCCATCCCGGCACCCATCTGCAGGGACGGATCTTCGGGTCCCAGCGAGTTGCCCATGCCAATCGAGGTGGAGCACGTCAGGAATTTCGCGAGAACCGTGCGGAACGGGATGTAGCCATCGGAGACGTAGAGGGCGGCCTTCGTGTATATGAGTCCGCTCCCTCTGGCATCGGGAAAGGCCACGAGCACGAGGAGCCCGGCAATCCCGCCGCCGAGCGCAGGCGCCAGCACCGTGGCGACCCGATCCCGGCCGACAGGCGTTCCCAACGTTGCCCAGCTGATGAGATCGATCGCGAAATGAAAGCAGACGATCAACAGACCTGAAAAGACTCCGATGCAGATCGACAGCAGGAGAAGGCGCTGTGTCCCTCCGACCCGGGGCGTCCACGGCAACAGGGAGACGCCCGATTTCACGGCACTGGGTCTTGAGCGTCCTGCACGACCCGGAGCACGCGGTCGAGGGCACGCGCTTCGGGTGTGCCATCGTGGCACGCGGGCTCGGCGTCCCAGAGATCCGACGCGAGGCGCAGCGCCTGTTCCGCGACCTCGGCATCCTGCACACCTCGACGGAGGTGGGGCGCCGCGAGGTCCCTCATCCTGCGAGCCTGTTCCTCGTCCGTCGCGTCGCACGCCGCCAGGTGCTGTACGACCGCTGTCAGAATGGCGCGAGCGCGTTGTGTGCGCTCGGGGAGCCGAAGGCGCGGCAGCGTCGGGTCCAGGGCCAGGACGCGGTTGATGAACGTGATCTGGTCGCGTGCGCCAGGCGTGTCCGGATCCACGGCAAGCGCCGACCGGAGGGTGGCGCGCGCCTCCACCATCTGGCCGGTGTCCGTCTGCACGTCCGCGAGCTGAGTCAGCAACGCGACATCCCGTGGAGCCACCGTTGCCGCAGTCTGCAGGACCTCGATGGCGTGGTCCAGCAGATCCACCTCTACGAGGAGACTCGCGATCCGGCGCTGTGCTGCCGTCTCCTCGGCTGGGACCTCGGCTTTGAGCAGCAGCAACTCCGCGACGAGCTCCTCTCGTTCGCGGGTGGCATGGAGATACTCGGCCAGCTCGAAGCGCGTTTCGATCCGCCGTACGAGAGGCTCTTCGTTCCAGACACCGTAAATGGCACGGCGATAGAAGTCCTGCGCATCAGCCGTCCGGCCCCTGGCCGCGGCAACCCTCGCCATGTCGCGGTTCAGCTGGCCGTCCACCGGGTGTCGCCGCAGCAGGTCGCTGAGGTAACTCTGTGCTTCGTCGAGCCGCTCGAGCTGGAGCAGCGCCTGCGCAAGCAGACGGGCCGGTTCGGGGTCGTCGCGAACGAGCCCGAGGGAGGCGCGAAACTCGGGTACCGCCTGCGCGGTTGCCCCGGTTGCCATCAGCTCGCGACCAGCCTCCAGGTGACGGGTGGCTCTTGCGGCCTGCTCGCCGTGGTAGAAGCGCGCCAGCAGTGTCGTGGCCCCGGCGAGCGCCCCCATGGCTACCAGAACGAGCACCAGCAGCCGACGAACATCACTCACGAATAGTTGGACCACGAACGACCTGACGCTCTAAGCATAGCTCTTTTGCATCCCCAGCGGTCCGCGCAGTTGGCCAGCCGCGAATTCGCCGGAGCCGCTCTCCGGAGATGGGATCCGACGAACCTGCACCCCGTCCCGGGCGCGAGGCAACGCGGGTGAGCTAAGCTAGAGCACAGCTTGGTGGTGTCTTCCCTTGCGTCTCCCGTAGGTCCGGTCGACCTGCTTGCCATTGGTCCGCATCCCGACGACATCGAGATCGGCATTGGGGGGACCATTGCCAAACACACCTCGCTTGGCTGTCGAGTGGGGCTGTGCGACCTGACTGCGGGAGAGATGGGCAGTAACGGCACGATTGAGGAGCGACTTGCCGAAGCGGAAGCGGCACGGGCCGTGCTCGGCGCGGAGTGGCGCCTGAACCTGCGGTGGCCGGATCGCGCCATTGGCGCCGATCCGGAGCACGTCCGATCCGTGGCCGGACTCGTTCGCCGCGTCCGACCGCAGGCCGTGGCCGTTCCCTACTGGTCCGACCGGCACCCGGATCACGAAGCCGCCAGCCGCGTCCTGACCGAGGGCGTCTTCAGCGCCGGGCTGCGCCGCTTTTCCGCCGACGGAGACGCGTGGAAGCCCGACTGGATCTGCTACTACTTCATCAATGATTCGACGGCACCGTCGTTCGTCATCGATGTCAGCGACCACTACGAGGCGAAACGCCGTGCGCTGGCGTCGCACGCCTCACAGTTCCGGCCGTCCACGGCAGGCGCCGTCGCGACACGGCTCACTTCTGTCCGCTTCACGCAGCTCATCGAGAGCCGCGACGCGCAGTTTGGCGCTCTGGCGGGAGTGGCGTTCGCGGAAGGCTTCGTCGTGAAACAGCCAATCGTGCGGCCCCATCTGCTGCGGGAGTGGACGGCCCGTTGAACATCGGCATCATTTGCTATGCCTCGGTGGGGGGGAGCGGAATCGTCGCGACCGAGCTGGGCAAGGCGCTCGCGCTCCGCGGACACCAGGTCCACGTCATCAGCACGGAAATGCCGTTCCGCCTCGGGGAGTTCCAGGCTGGCCTCACGTTCCATCAGGTACTCACCCCAACGTATCCGCTGTTTCGGGAGCCGCAGTACCTGCTGTCGCTGGCCAACAAGGTCGTCGAGGTGGCCAGGGAGTTCAGCCTCGACGTGGTGCACGCTCACTACGCCGTTCCCCACGCCACGGCGGCCTTCCTCGCGCGCGAGGTGTTGAGATCGGCGCAAGAGACCCGCGTGCCGCGCGTGGTGACCACTCTCCACGGTACCGACATCACCCTCGTGGGCAGCGATCCGTCCTACTCGCAGATCGTCGCGTTCTCGATCGCGCAGTCGGATCGCGTCACGGCCGTCTCGGAAAGCCTTCGGGCGTCAACCTGCGCAGAGCTCGGCGTCAGCCGCGACATTGCCGTCATCCCCAATTTTCTCGACTGCAGCACGCACCGCCGGGTCGACGCACGAGGCTTGCGGCGACGGTTTGCCGGCGAGAGCGAGAACGCCGGTCTCGTGATTCATGTGTCGAACTTCAGGCCGGTCAAGCGGGTGGACGCCGTGCTGCGCATTTTCGACCGTATCCGCCGCCAGGTACCCGCCCGACTGCTGCTGGTGGGCGACGGCCCCGAGCTGGCCGCGGCGTTTCGCCTCGCACGAGAGCTCGGGATTGCCAAACTGATTGAGGCGGTCGGCGCCCAGGAGGAAGTCACGCCGCTCCTGTCGATCAGCGACGTGTTCCTGCTCCCGAGCGCGCAGGAGAGCTTCGGCCTGGCCGCGCTCGAGGCGATGGCCTGTGAGGTGCCGGTCGTGGCGTCCCGGGTCGGCGGCCTGCCGGAGGTCATCGAAGACGGTGTGAGCGGGTTCCTGCATCCGCCCGAGGCGCTCGACGACATGGCGGCGAGCGCCGTGCGAGTGTTGAGTGACCCGGCACTGCACCGCCGCATGGGCGAGGCCGCCAGTCGGCGGGTCCGCGATCGATTCTGTGCGGAGCGGATCGTCCCGATGTACGAGGCCTGCTATCAGGAGATGCTTCGCCAGTGAAGCTCCGCCTCGAGCCGCCGAGATTCATAAACGCCGGAATGGCTTCGCTTCACTGCCGACAGTATTGGCTTTGCCCCGCTTCGCGGGGCTAGCCATCTCCTAACGCCGCCGCACGAACTTGCTTCGTTCGTGACGGTCTCAGCGTTAGGAGATGTCCGGGAAACCGGAGAAGGTGGGATCAGGTGAACGGTACGAGCTTCTTGAACGTCGCCAGGATCCACCGGTAGCCGTCGGGATCCGTCACCGCGGCCGTCCGATCGCCCCACGGCGTATCCTCCACGTCGCCCACGCCGGCCCCGGCGCCGCGCGCCCGGGACAGGGCTCGATCGACGTCCTCGACATAGGTGTAGAGTGCGGGGGCGCCCCTGGTGGCTGTCGCGGGATCGTTCTTGCGGATCAGCATGATGACCGCGTCTCCGTGCCGCATTTCGGCATATCGCACCTGTCCATCGGCGTCGGGAAGGACGACACTGCGTTCGAAGCCGAATGCGGTTTCGAGGAACTCGAGCGTCGCCGTAACGTTCGCCACGGCCAGGTACGTGTTGATCGCCTGCATACCCGGTGCAAGACCGCTTCCGGCCGGTCGCGGTGAGCGTACGGCGTCACCGTGTGCGACATGGCGGGGATGGGACGTCCTCTTCGCCGTGCGGCGTTTTCGTTTCCCGCTCGCGCGGGTCCTGGGGCTGGGGCTCATCGCATGTGCCTTTCCTCGCTGGCCTGGATAGGATAGTGAGGCGTGCAGAACACGTCTACGTGTGATGTGTTGATTGTCGGCGCGGGTCCTGCCGGTACTGCGGCCGCCCGGGCACTCTCTCGCTCGGGCTTGCGCGTGCTGCTCGTCGATCGCCGCACGTTTCCGCGGGACAAGGTGTGCGGCGACTGCCTCATCAGTGATACCAGGACTGCTCTGGACGACCTTGGCATCCGCGAACGAGTGCTGTGCGGTGCCACGCATTCGACCGAGCTGCGCGTGCATGCGCCGAACGGCCGGTTCGTGCCGCTGCACGGTGTGTTTTCGTGCCTGCCCCGCGCGCGCTTCGACGCGCTCCTGTTCGACGCCGCGCAGGAGTCCGGCGCGGTGTTCATCGGAGGGTCGACGCTCGTGAGCCCGGTCACAATAGGAGGACGGACCGTCGGAGCCCGTTTCGAGACCGCTCGCGGGCCGTTCGAGCTCCGCGCACCGTTCACGCTGCTCGCGACGGGCGCGAACAGAGCCGTTCTCGACACGTTCGGTCTTGGCGTGTCGCTCGGACCCAGCGCCGTGGCCGGCCGCGCATATTTTCAGGTACCGCCCGAGGTCGCCGAGCACTTCACACACCTGACGATTGCGTACGACGACGCCTGGTGTCCAGGATACGGCTGGATCTTTCCCGGCCCGGCAGGGCAATTCAACCTCGGCGTCGGCCTGTTTCCCGTCGCACGGCGGCGTCAAGGGCTCAAGGCCTTCTGGCACCACTTCATCTCGCGCTTCCAGCCGGCCGCCGCGCTCGTGCGCGCATCGAAGCAGATCACGGAGTTCCGGGGGGCACCGCTGCGTACGGGTCTGGTCCGCTCGCAGTTCGGCCGGCCGGGGCTGCTCGTCATCGGCGAGGCGGCGGCGGTGACGTACCCGGCCACGGGCGAGGGGATTGGCAAGGCCATGGAGAGCGGCCTGCTGGCCGCCTCCATCGTCCGCGAGGCCCTGGCCCATCCTCGGGAGAAGGACTCTGCGGCCGAGCTTTACGGCGCCGAGTTCCGGCGCCGGTTTCTCATGCGTTATCGCGCGTATCGAGTTGCGCAGGCATGGACCGGACACCCGCTCCTGCTGAACCTTCTGGCGGCTCGCGCCAATGCCGGTGCCTTCGTCCGACGGGAACTGGAATCGCTCATCGACGAGCAGGGTGACGCGCAGGGGTTGTTTTCCGCGCGCGGGCTGCTCACGGCCCTCGTTCGATGATAAATTCTCGTGCGAGCGTGACCGGCGCTGGCTGCCCGGTGGGCCGCGTCATCCGGATTGCCGTTGTTCGGTGTTCCGCACGTGGGTCGAGCCCGGCATCTGAGCCGTGGTTGCGCGGCACATTCGATACGTTCGTACACGTGCTGGCCGTGCAAGCACGGCTGGCTGGTTGGCGCCCGCGAGCGTCTGAAAGGGCATCATGATGCGTGTTCGTCTTCTGTCATGCGCGGCGATCTGTGTGCTCGCCGTTGCTTCGATGATCGGCGCGCAGTCGGCGAGCGACTCGGCTGAAGCGCGTCGATTGAGCGAGGCCACGGTCGTGCTCGACGAGATCATGTCGGCAGCCGATCAGGCCATCCCCCAGGCGATCGTGTCGCGTGCAGAGGCGGTCGCGGTGTTCCCGAGCACTGTGAGAGCGGGCTTCATCTTCGGTGGGATGCGAGGTCGAGGCGTGCTGAGCGCGCGGCACGAACAGGGTTGGTCGGCGCCGACATTCATGACGCTGACCGGTGGGAGTTTCGGGCTCCAGATCGGTGGCCAGGCGGCCGACATCGTGCTCGTGATCATGAACCGGCGCGGCGTCGAGCGCTTCCTGCGCAACCAGATCAAGCTGGGGGCCGACGTGGCGGTGACGGCGGGACCGGTCGGACGCGACGCGCAAGCGGCTACCGATCTCCACCTGCGCGCGGAGATCCTCAGTTACTCGCGCTCCCGCGGGTTGTTCGCCGGAGTGACGATCAACGGGAGCACGGTGCAGGACGATCGCGATGCCAACGAGCGCTTCTATGGAAAGCGCATGGATGCGGTGCAGATTGCGCTCGAGAACCAGGCCGGGACGCCCACGCCCGTGCCCGAGTGGCAGGCGGCGCTCCAGCGCCACGCGCAGCGGGAACCGTGAGGCGCGGAGCTTCACGGCCTCCCTATCCGTAGATGGCGCGAAGCGCAGGATCCAGTGCTGGATATCGGAAGGTGAATCCGAGCCCCCGGGCTTTCTCGGGAACGACGTGTTGCCCACCGAGGACGAGCGCATCGGCCATCTCACCGAGCGCGAGCCGCAGGGCGAACGCCGGTGTCCGCAGGAACGCCGGACGGTGAAGGACGTGGCCGAGCGTCCGTGCGAACTCCGTGCTGGTCACCGGCTGGGGTGCCGTGAGGTTGAGCGGTCCGGATACCCCGGGGTTGTCCAGGGCCCATCGCACCATCGCCACCCAATCAGCAATGTGAATCCACGACAGGTACTGGCGGCCGGTCCCCATCGGACCGCCGACGCAGAAGCGGAACGGGAGGGCCAGTTGTGGCAGCGCACCCCCCCGCGCGTCGAGCACGATGCCCGTGCGAAGGAGAACGACGCGCGTCGTGTCCCGAGCCTGTAAGGCCTCGGCCTCCCACGCGCTGGCCACGTCCGCGAGGAAGTCCGATCCCGCCGGCGCATTCTCGTTCAGGATCTCCTGTTCCCGTGTTCCGTAGATCCCGACGGCTGAACTGCTCAGCAGGACACGGGGCTGTCGCCCCGCTTCGTTGATGGCCATCACCAGCGCGCGAGTCGGGACGATCCGGCTCTCGCGAATGGCGCGTTTGCGTGCCGCGGTCCAGCGGCGGCCCGCAATCGACTCGCCCGCAAGGTTGACAACCGCGTCTGCCCGCCCGATTGCCTCGGTCCACTCTCCACCCTGTGCACCTTCATCCGGGGACCACCGAACCTGCCCTGGGCCGCGTGGCGACCGCGTCAGCACGCTGACCTCGTGTCGATCGGTCCTGAGTGCGTTCGTGAGCGCAGCGCCCAGGAACCCCGTTCCGCCGGCCAGTACCACACGCATGAAGAGATCGTATCGGAGTTCAGTACGTCTTTCTCGCCACCCACTCCCGGAGTAGGGAATCCACCACCACGTACTGGGCGTCTTCCTTGAGCAGCAGGTCCTGCTTCATCAGCGCCGCCAACGAGGCTTGAATGCTCGACGGTCCGCCGAGACGATGGCGGCTCCGTGTATCGGCCGACAGCAGTTCGCGCCCCCCCTGCAGGACGACGGCGCGGAGTACGCCGCGCTGCGCCAGCGTGAGTCGCTGCCAGATGGCCTCGAACATCGTGTCCTGCTCGGCGAGCAGCCGCGCCAGTGTGGCGTGGAGATCCTCGAAAGTGGCGCGGCGGCCGCCGGACGCTTTGACGGTGTCCCAGGTCTCGTGAGCGAGTCGCTGGACGTCGTAGGGGAGGTTGCCGGCCAGGTCGACGACGGCGGCGCCAAGGCCCTCTTCAGGCCGGATGCCCGACCGAGCGAAGCGACGCTCGATGGATGCCGCGAACAGGTCGGGGGGAATCTTCTGGAGGCGTATGACGGGACCGGCCTTGTAGAACGGACGCCGGGGCCCGATCATCTTGTCCATCAGGCTCGGCTCCGAGCCGGCGAACACGTATCCGACCGTGCGCTGGTGCTGTGCGGCCGCGCGCAGCGCGTGCTCCACGCTGCCTCCGTCGAACGCCTCGATGGCCTGAAATTCGTCCAGCGCCACGACGACCGTGCGCTTGCGCTCGCGTGCCACGCGCCCGGGAAGAGCGAACACCTCGTTTGCCAGCCGGTTGACATCGCGGGTCGAGTGCGCCAGCGGAAAGGCAACCGCCAGACGTCCAGGGCCGGGGGTATCCGCTTCGTACCGGATCTCCGGGCGCGTGGACGTAATGGCGTCCGTCAGCCACGTTCGCGCGCGATCCCAGCGCGTTTCGAGCGACGCCAGCGCCCGGGCGTAGCCCTCCAGAAAGGAGAGGTACGAGCTGTGGCTGCTGACCGTCACCTCGGCCGTCAGCGCGCCTCGCTGTGCGAGCAGCGCAAGCGCCTGCCGTATCAGCGACGACTTGCCATAGCGGCGTGGTGAAATCAGAAAGACCTTCTGGCCCTCGGCCAGGTCGGCCACGAGGCGGCCCAGCTCGACCTCGCGATCCACGAACGACTCGCTCGGCACGACTTCGCCGTAGACAAAGGGATTGCGCACGGGATTACGTTGATTGACGTACTGGTTACGTGACTTAACGTAACACAGTTCGTCGCCCCGCAGGATCGGGGAGCGGTCATGGCAATGGCAGCTGCCCGGTATAGATGGCCATCCCGACGACGGCATCGACGCCCTCGGCATCCAGGCGGTCGATCTCGTCCCACGTGGTAATGCCACCCGCGGCCGTGACGCAGCGCGTGGTCGCGCGCCGGACGGCACGAATCGCGTCCATGTCCGTACCCTTCATCAGGCCTTCTGTGTCGACGTGCGTGTACAGGAACTCGCCGCAGTACGGTTCCAGCGCCCGCACGGCGTCCACGGGGGTGATGGGCAGTACGGTGCGCCATCCGTGAACGACGACACGGCCACCACGACTGTCGACGGCGGCGACCACACGGTCCGGCCCGACGGCAGCGGCAAGGGTCGCGGCGAAGTCCAGGTCGACGCCGCCGTCGCGGAACAGTGCGGAACCGGCGATCAGGGCGTGCGCTCCCGCTTCGAGC